>JAKLKE010000009.1 GCA_023150775.1 Myxococcota bacterium | reverse complement strand
CCGGCGTGTGGGCGTCTCACGGCCCAGGGGTGTGGGGGAGAGTCTACGACATAGGGGAGCACGGCGGCAAGGGGCGCATCCACACGACGCACCCCCGCCACGGTCCTCCAATCCCCTCAGCGTCACCCGGCCTCCCCCGCCGATCACGCCTCAGCGGTCGGTCCTGCTGCGGGCGCACAAGCACCCAAGACGAGGAGTGGCAGGAGGGCGCGGGTCATGGCGCGGTGATCCAGGGGATTGGCTCGGCGTCTTCCAAAGTCTTCACGACGATGTCGGGGAGCAGGACCGCGTCCGCGACGAAACCATCCCGCACAGTGAGCTTCACCTGATAGGTGCCGCTCATGTCCGCCGTGAAGCTCGTGATCTCGCTGGTACTCTCGTCGATGATGGGTGAGGCGCCCGCGGGCACGGAGTGAAAACTCCAGCGATACCGAAGCGTGTCACCGTCGGGATCGCTCGACCCGCTGGCGCTCAGACGCACCGTGTCGGATGCGCGGAAGCTCCGGCTCGCGGTGCCTTCAGCCTCGGGAGGCTGGTTTTTGCCAAGACGCCCTGGCTTCTTCACCGCAAAACCCAAAGCTTTTGTGCCCGCGAGGCCGCCACGGGTGGCCGTCTCACCGACCCAAGCCTGGGTCTCGGCGCTGTCGCAGGCCCCATGAGGGGAACAGACCTCCAGACCCAGCACATAGGTGCCTTCGGTCTCGGGGATCAACATCGCCTCGCTGCGCAGCGTCTTCGAGGATGAAGTCGGCCTGCGCAGGGGCGTCTAACACAGTCCAGCGGAAGGTGAGCGAGTCACCGGCCGAGGCGCTGCCGTCGAACGCGAAGATCTGGCCTGGGGCGCCGTGGACGTTGAAGCCCGCGTCGGCGGTCGGTCCTGCTGCGGGCGCACAAGCACCCAACAACAAGAGGCTCAGCCCGAGGGGGCGAGACATAGGGATTCCTCAGAACACGCCCTTCGTGGGGCCGACGGATTTGAAGAACTGGGGGGTGTTCACACCAGCGAAGAACGCCTTGGTGTCGCCGTCCTCAAAAAACATCTCAAAACGCTCCGCGTCGATGACCGCGAGCGCCAAGAGGTGTTTGAGGGCCTCACGTTTGTCCCCGGAGAGGGCGTAGAGCGCAGCCAGATAGTACCGACCATACGCCGGGCTCTCCTCCCGAATCGCCTCCGCGTGCTGGAACGCCAGCTTGAGGATGTGGGGCTCTTGGGTCGCTAAGGAGAAGTCCCACAGCACGTCCATCGCGTGCTGACGAGAAAGTGCCCCGTCTCCTCCACTGTCTACTTCCATCCGAACGAAGCTCAACGCCAGATCCAGATTCCGAGCGTCCCCAGCGACACGGGCGTGGTAAGCGAAGGTCTTCGCCAACCTCAACCGCGTGTGTGAGTCAAGCGGCGTCTGGGCGGCCTCTAGGAGGAGCTTGAGGGCCTCACGGTCCAGCTCCCCCACACGCTCGTTCTGGTGTTTCTTGAGGGCGGCGAGCTGGATCTTGGCGTCGGCGGCGACGATGAAGGCACGAACCGTCCACACCCCGGCGCGGCCAGCGCGGGCCTCGGACAAGACACGCGCGCCGACGGTGTGCATGTCGTCGGCGAGGGGGTCGGGCTCGGCGAGGCGGAACTTCTGACCGGCGTACCAGGCGACGTAGAGCAGCTCCTCGGTCTTGGTCTCGGGGGAGGCGGCGACGGCCAGGGCGGCCTGCATGGTGCTCATGCGGGTGGCCGCGCGGCCGGCGAGGGACTGGGTGAAGAACTTAAAGGCGCCCTCGCGGTCCTCACGCAACATCTGGGCGAAGCCGTCGCGCACCAGCTCGGGGCGCTCTAAGGCGTCGCCTTCGTAGACACGCTCGGTGGGGTCGGGGTGGCGCAGGCCGAGCTGCTCCCGCAGGTGCAGGGCGAGGTCGTTGTAGTCGTCGAGCAGGGCCCGATCGGTGTCCATCGACATGAAGCCGTTCTGGCCCGAGGGGCGCAGGCGCAGCTCGGGGACGGCCTGGAGGTGGTGTAACCACGCGGCCTGGCTCGTCGTGGGGCTCCAGTCCTCCGCCGGGTCGAGCTCGACGTAATGAACGCGGAGATCCCCACCGCGCAGGGCGGCGAGCTCTTTCAGCGCGTGGGCGCTGCGCCGCAGCGGGCCCGCCTGGGGCGCGGTGATGAGCACCAAGGCGTCGGGGAGGTTCGCCGCCAAGGCCACGCCGAGACTTGAGGTCGCGGGCGGGAGCAAGGTGACGATGAGGTCGAAGGGCTCACCGCGAGAGGTGACGCCGAGCAGGCTCTCGCGCAGGGCGTGCACGGCGCGACCGCCCGGCGTGGCGGGGCGCTGGCGCTCGGCCGTCTCATAGGCGGGGATGAGCCCGATGGCGCCGGGGGCGACGCCGTCGCGCAGCTCTCGCGAGATGGCGAGGCCGACGTCGAGCACCTGGGGGATGCCCCGCCCGTCGCGTAAGAGCGCACGCACCGACGCGCCGCTGGGGCCAGGCTCAGTGCGCGCCCGCGCCCAGTCGGTGAGCTCGCCCGCGCCCGGGTCTCCATCGACCAGAAGCACCCGATAGCCCTGCGTCGCCAAGCTGTACGCCAACACCAGCACACCCGAGGACAGCCCCAACCAGGGGGTCTCTGCGAGGACGCCGATGAGGAGAGGCTGGGACAACGGGGCTCCAGTTGATGAAGCGAGCATAACATGGGTGGACGGATTGTGGTCAAGCGCGGATCGGAAAAAACTGTAGGAGTCAAATTGGGGTCCGCGGTGGCGCGTAGGACCAGAGTCGGTTAGATAGATGCTCTATGACGACCGACCCCGTTCATCAGATCTTCGCTCGATTTAGGAAGAACCTCACGCGGACCACTAGGCTTGTGGACTCGTTTTATGAGGATCCTGGGAAGGTTGGGCGACCTCTAACCCATCGGGCAGACCTGCTGCGGGCGGCGGTCGTCCTCCTGCACGCGACCCTTGAGGATCTCCTGAGGTCTCTTGAGATCGAGCTAGTCGATCGTTACATCCATTCTGCGATGCGCTTGGACAAGGTGAAGTTCGCCATTCCCGGTGAGGGAAAATCTCGCGAGACTATACGCTTAGACGTGTTGGTGAGCGCATATGGAGCGGCCGGTGTTGTCGACGTGTTGGCAGATGCCATCGCCGCACACAAACTGCAGGAGCTTAGAACCCTCAAGAAGCAGAAGTCGTATAGCGGTGTCAAGCAGATCAAGAGTGCCCTGGCAAGACTTCAAGTTCCAGAGGGCACGGATCCCGAGAGCCCCTTCGGTGTGAGTAAGGATGGCTGGAGCGACATCGCGGCGATGATAGCGCGGCGTCACCTTATCGCCCACAGCGCTGATAGGCACGAAAAGGTGGGCCAAGGCTATCATATGGCCAATCCTATCAGTAAGGCTGGATTCCTCGTGTGGGTTAACATCGTGAAGACGCTCGGAAATTCTATCCAAAAGCAACTATAGCCGAAGGCAACTCTATGAAACCTATGACCCCTGAGCAGCTCAAAGCGGGCCTGGAGAAGCTGCTACCCCTTCGCGAGATGAAGATCGAAGTCGGTGGTACACCAGGAAATCTCGTCGCGCAAGTGCTCTCACGTGACTACGCGGGAGTTGAAGACCACGTTCGCCAAGCTCAAGTGTGGTATTTGCTCGCTAAGGAGTATGGAGATGGGGTTGCAAACGCGGTGGAGTTCGTCTTCACCCTGACTCCTGAAGAGCAGGACGAGTTGGTGAAGCAAGCAGCAGCGGAAGAGGAAGAGGAAGAGGAAGAGACGCCTGCCGTTGACGCTTCCAGCTCCTGAGCCTTTGCGGGTCCCTGATGTGAAGGCGCCCGCCGCCCTATGGATCGATCCCGATCCCGCCGACCGCCCATCGATCAATCCCCCTCAAAGACGAAGGCGCCCAGGATCGGGATCGCGCCGTAGCGCCCCTGCAGGTAACCCCGCTCCAGGTTCTCCCCCTTTCGCGGCTTGTAATCGGTCAAGGGGTAGACGTGGGTGGCGCCTTTGGGGCACTTCTCGGTCAACCACACCTGATCTCGGCGCAGAGCGGGCTCCCCGAGGGTCGTCCCCAAGAGGTTCGTGTCGTGGGTGGCGAAGAGGAGCTGGGCGTTCTTGGGGTTGAGCTGGGGATCGCTGAAGTGGCGCAGGATGTGCAGCACGAGCAGGGTGTGAAGGTCAGCGCCAAGCTCATCCATGACAAGCAGCCCACCCTGACGGAGGACCCCCAAGAGGTGCGGGGCGAGGCTCACGAGGGTTCGTGTCCCGCCGGACTCCGCCTCCAACGGCAGCCAAGCGTCCTCGTCGTCCCGCTGATGTTGTAGAAACAAACGAGCGCGGCGAGCGCGACCTCGGGGGCCCCCCTCTGCCTCCTCCGAGGCGAGCCGAAGGTCTACGATCCCGGTGTCGGCGGCCCGGAGCAGCTCACGGAAGCCCTGCAACCACCCAGCGCTCGTCTCGGATCCGGGCGTGGCTTGGCCCACCTTCGAGAGCTCTTGGTGCACCAAGAGCTCGGCGAGCCTCGTGTCGCGCCCTAAGCGCCCGCCAAGATCAAAGGTGCGGATGTTTGAGAGCGCGCGAGACAAGGGCGCGAGCTGCTCATGGCCGAGCTGCGTCGCCGTCGACAAGAACAGCGCGTTGGGTCGCAAGACCTGCTCGATCACCTTGTTGGGGCCGAGGAGATGCTCTCCAAACGACAGCTTGTCGCCGTCACGCTCGAACCAGGTCTGCTTCCGTCCCTTGGGCCAAGCGTAGATCCATTCTTCGACGAACCGTTGGTCATCGGCGACGAAGCCGTACTGCACGCGGGTGGAGCCCACCAAGAGGGTGATCTCAAAGGTCGAGGGCTCCCCAACGCCGCCGCCCCAGACGAAGGGGTCGCGAGGCACGCCCCCCTCAGGAGCCCAGAGGCGATGGGAGAGGGTGACCGCGTCTCGAAAGAAGCCGAGCGCGCTCAGGAGGTTGCTCTTGCCGCTGGCGTTGCCACCATACAAGGCCAAGCTCGGCAGCAGCTTGAGCGACTCCACGGAGCGCACGACCGGGTCATCGTCGGCGCCGATGTTGGAGGCCTCGAAGGTGAGGGCCTGCTCCTCACGGATCGAGCGGTGGTTCTCAACGCGGAACTCGATGAACATAGACGCTCCTGGCGCCTATCGTATCCCGATCTTAGGTCGATTTACGCAGATTATCCGCGCGAACCGCCCCGAAATCCCGCGCCCCTACCCAATCACCCCCCCATGAAACGTCCACCGCCCCAGCGGCAGCTCCGCCGCGTGGGCGTGGCACCACCGCTGCCATGCCCGCTGGTGCGCCACCTGCACTCGCCAGGGGCCCTCGCTGTCGAAGGGCAGGGTGTGGCCGGTGGTGATCACGAGCTCGTCGTAGGCGCCGCGGCGCACGAAGGGGTCGTCGTCGCCGAGCTTCTTCACGAGCACGGCGGGGCTCATGGGCTGGCCGTCGCGGTAACGCACGCCGTCGCGGAACTGGTGGCGGCGATCGTCCCAGATGCGCTCCCAGCGGGAGTGAACGCCGGGCTCTTCAGGATCCTCGCGGTGGCCGAGGATGAGCTCTAAGGCGCCGCAGGCCACGGCGACCAGGGTGCGGTCGCGGATGGTCAAGGCGTGGATGAGCCGGGGCACGGCGCGGGGGTCGCCCAGGTAGCCGAGGCCCTGCACCGCTGAGGCCGCGCGCTCGGTGGGGGCGTCCTCGATGGAGCCCAAGAGCAGGAGCAGGTAGGACGGGCCACCGTAACGCCCGACGATCTCGCCGGGGGGGTTCGCCAGCTCGCGGCCGGAGGTCAAGGCCTGGCCGTGGAAGTCTACGCCGCGGCGGTCGCCCAAGAGCAGGAGCGCGATGGCGACATCTTCAGCGAGGTCGGGCTGCTCCAGCACGTCGAGGAGATCGTCAGTGGCCTCCCGCTCGCCGATGCGGCCCAAGGCCACCACCGCCGCGCGGCGCACGGCCCGGCTGGACTTGGGGCCGAGCAGGCGCCGCAGGGCCGGGGCCGCGCTCCCCTCACGACGCCAACCGAGCACCTCCGCCGCCGCCGCCACGCTGCGGGGCTCGCCGGGCTTCTCCACCGCCGAGAGCAGGCCGTCTACCAAGGCCCCGTTCGCCGAGCGGGTGATCGCCCCCTTCAGCGCCCGCGCCGCGGCGTCGGGCAGGGGCCGCTCAAAGAGCTGGTGGAGGAGCGCCTGAGAGGCCTCGTAGCTGCGGTGGGAGGCGAGCAGGTCCGCCGCCGCCACATAGGCCGTCACCTTGGGGTCGCCGGGGCGGGCAGACGCCGCCATGAGATCGCGGCTCAGGCGGGAGAGCTCAGTGTCGAGGGCCTTCACCACGGGCAGGCCCATCGCCGAGATCGCCACGCGGTGGGCGCCCAAGCGGCGCTCGGGGCGGTCGGCGTCGGCGCGGGTCATCGGCGGACGGGCGCGCTGGGCCTCCAGACGATCCTTCGCGTGAATCGCGGCGAGGTTGAGGTGCCAGGGCAAGGACCGCGCGGGATCGCCCA
Source organism: Myxococcota bacterium (assembly GCA_023150775.1). Lineage (GTDB taxonomy): Bacteria > Myxococcota_A > UBA796 > UBA796 > CAJQPC01 > JADKFE01. Next base: position 46,988 of record JAKLKE010000009.1, on the reverse strand, counting down.
AGAAGGCGTCCGCGGCGCCGATCCCCGCGGCGAGTGAGAGCGGCGGCTGGGCGAAGAGCTCCCGGGCCTGGCGCGCGGCGGCGGCGCCGTCGGGGGACTCGGGGCCGAGCAGGCGAGCGATGCGCAGCCGGGCCCAGCCCTCCCGGGCGCGGAGCTCCAAGGCTTTGTAGGAGGCCGCCGCCTCGGCGTAGCAAGCCAAGGCGTCTTCAGCCCGGCCTCGCGCGGCGAGCATGTCGCCCTCCCGCAGCTTCACCCGGGAGATCAGCTCGGGATCCCGCGCCTCGTGGGCCCGGGACTCGGCGGCCTTGTACGTCTGCGCCGCCTGGGGGAGCTGGCCTTCGCCCCGGGCGCAGTCGCCGAGGCCTACACACACCCAGGCCTGCAGGGTTGGGTCTCCGGCGCGGATCGCGTGGTGGTCGGCCTCCATGAACATCTGCCGCGCCTGGGGGTGACGCTGGTTGAGCAGGTGGCGCTCACCACACAAGAGCGCCCGCAGCGCGAGATCGGCGGGGTCGCTGAGCCCTTGGGCGGCCTCCTCCAAGATCTCTTCAGCCCAAGGCTCTTGCCGGGTGACGGCGATGCGCCCGATGGCGAGGTGGCCCCGGGCGCGGGTCTCGGCGTCGTCGGCGAGCAAGAGCGGGCGCAGGCGGCGCTCGGCTTCGTCGTGCTCACCGAGCTCGATCTCCAGGTGCACCAAGGCGAGCACGGCGTCGGCCAAGACCTCACGGCGGGCGAACGAACGGGCGCGGTCCAAGGCCCCGGCCCAGAGATCCCTCGCGGCGCGGCGCTCTCCGCGCTCCACCTTCGCTCGGGCCCGCTCCCGAACCACGGCGACGTAGAGCCGCAGGCCTTCGGAGGTGCGCACGTCGCTCACGCGCTCGTCCAAGAAGCTCGCCAGCTCACGCTCCCAGGCGGGATCGCCCGGGGGCAAGAGCCCACCCAAGGTGCGCAAGGCGCCGGGTTCGATCACCCGGGCCCCGGGCCAGGGCAGGGGCAGGCGCGAGGCGCGAAGGGCGCGGAGCAGGTTGAAGCGGGCGCGCTCACGGTCACCTTCAGCCAAGGCCAGCTCACCGCCGCGCTGCCAGGCCAAGATGATGCTCGGGTCGGCGGCGGTGGCGGCGCTGTACCGTTTGCCAGCCTCCACCGGGTCACCCTTCGCCAAGAGCGCCTCGCCGTCGTGCAGCAAGAGCCAGCCGCCGTCGGGATCCACCTCACGGCGGGCGGCGAGCTCGGCGTCAGGGTCGCGGATGTCCTCGTCAAAGCGGCGGATCGTGGCCGAGAGCCAGCGGTCGAAGCGGTCGTGCAGGGGGATGAGCAACCCGTCCTTCACCTCGCCGAAGATCCAGTCGCCTTGGCCATCGGGGGCATAGGCCCACTGGCGGCCGCCGGGGAGATCGGCGAAGGCCACCAACGACGCCAGGCGCTCGTTGGGGTTGGCCAGGGCGCTGCTGCTGCGGAGGATCAGGGCCCCACGAAACAGGCTGCCGCCGTTCCAGCGCCGCAGAAACGACGCCAGAGAGAAGGGCAGGCGGTGGCCGAGGTGGCGCTCGGCCGCCCGGATCGCCTCTTCAGACGCGCCGGGCTGAAGCTGGTGCACGTCACGTTTGTACCGATCGAGGAGCTTGATGAGCGGGCTGAACGGGTCGACGGCGGGATCCATACAAGCTCTCCGATCGGGCGGCGGGCGGGCGAGATCAGCCCTTGGCGGGGCGGACGACGAAGTTCACGAGGCGGCCGGGCACGACGACCTCCTTGACGATCTCCATGCCGTCGAGGTGCTTCTGCACGTTGGGCAAGGCCCGCGCCAAGGCGACGAGCGCCGGGCCGTCGGTGTCTTTGGGCAGCTCAAGCTGGCCCCGGAGCTTGCCCTGAACCTGCACGGCGACGTTCACGGTGTCGGCGACCAAGGCCGCCGGATCCCAGGCGGGCCAGGGCGCGAAGGTGATGAGCTCAGCGTTGCCAAACCGCGCCCAGAGCTCCTCGCCCAGGTGCGGCGCCCAGGCCGAGAGGATCTTCACGAAGGCCTCAGCGTCCTCACGCGCCGGCACCTCACCCTTGCAGGCGTTCACCACCTCCATCATCTTCGAGACCGGGGTGTTGAACCGCAGGGCCTCCACGCCGTCGCTGGCCTCCTTGATCGCGAAGTGCAGCGCACGGCGCACCTCCGGGGAGGTCTCCCCAAAAGGCCGGGTCTCGCCGGTCTCTTCGTTGACGAACAGGCGCCAAACCCGGCTCAAGAAGCGGTGAACCCCCTCGCAGCCTTGGGTCTGCCAGGGTTTGACCTGCTCCAAGGGGCCCATGAACATCTCGTAGATGCGCAGGGTGTCGGCGCCGTACATCGCCACGATGTCGAGGGGATCGACGGAGTTGTTGAGCGACTTGCCCATCTTGCCGATGCGCTGCTCGACGGCGATCTCGGTGTCCGTGACGAACCACTCCGTCTCGACCTCGTCTTTTGTCCAGGCCGAGAGGATCTTCACGCCTTTGCCCACGCGGCGCTCCACCGTCTCCGGGCGGTGGTACTTGCCGCTCGGCTCACGGTAGGCGTAAGCGAGGATCATCCCCTGGTTAAACAGGCGGGTGAACGGCTCTTTGGTGTGCACGAGGCCGCAGTCGAAGAGCACCTTGTGCCAGAACCGCGCGTAGAGCAGGTGCAGAACCGCGTGCTCGACGCCGCCGATGTAGAGGTCTACGGGGCCCCAGAAGCGCTCCTTCTCGGGCGAGAAGGGCATGTCCTGGTTGAAGGCGTCCATGTAGCGCAGGTAGTACCAGCACGATCCCGCCCACTGGGGCATCGTGTTCGTCTCCCGCGTCGCCGGGCGGCCGTTGACCGTCGTGCGAAGCCAGGCCTCCTCGGCCCGGGCGAGGGGCGGCTGGCCATCATCCGTGGGCTTGTACTCATCGACGTGGGGCAAGGTGACCGGCAGCACGTCGAGCGGCACGGGCACGACCTCACCGTCGTCGAGGTGCGCCATGGGGAAGGGCTCACCCCAATACCGCTGGCGAGAGAACAGCCAGTCGCGCAGCTTGTAGTTGACCTTTCGTTTGCCCGCGCCCGAGGACTCTAGGTCGTTGAGGATACGCGCCTTAAACTCGGCGGCGGAGAGGCCGTCATAGGCGCCAGAGTTCAGGGCCGCGCCGTCGCCGGTCCAAGCGGCGGCGTGGATGTCGTGGCCCTCGGGCGGGGTGATCACCGGGACGATGGGCAGGCCCATCTTGCGGGCGAAGGCGTGGTCACGCTCGTCATGGGCGGGCACGGCCATGATCGCGCCGGTGCCGTAGGTCATCAGCACATAGTCGGCGACCCAGATCGGCGCGCGCTCGCCGCTCACGGGGTTCACGGCGTAGGCCCCGGTGAACACGCCGGTCTTCTCGCGCTCGGCGGCGAGCTGGCGGTCCATGTCGGAGCGGTTGCGGGCGGCGGTGACGTAGGCCTCGACGGCCTCCCGGCGATCCGCCGTGGTGAGCTGGGCCACCAGCGGATGCTCAGGCGCCAGAACGCAGTAGGTCACGCCAAAGAGCGTGTCGGGGCGTGTGGTGTAGATCGTGAAGCCCTCGTCCGAGCCCTCGACCCCAAAGCGCACCTCGGCACCTTCAGACCGGCCGATCCACTGCCGCTGCATCTCCAAGACACCCTCGGGCCAGTCCAGGCCGTCGAGGTCGTTTAAGAGGCGCTCGGCGTACTTCGTGATGCGCAGCATCCACTGCTTCATCACCCGGCGCTCCACCGGGTCGCCGGTCTCGACGTATTTGCCGTCGACGACCTCCTCGTTGGCCAAGACCGTGCCTTGGGCGGGGCACCAGTTCACCGGCACTTCAGCGAGGTAAGCGAGGCCCTGCTCGTGGAGCTTCAAGAAGATCCACTGCGTCCAGCGGTAATAGTCGGGCTCGCAGGTGCTGATCTCCCGGCTCCAGTCGAAGGAGAAGCCCAGGCGCTTGAGCTGGTGGCGGAAGTTCTGAATCCACAGCCGGGTGATCTCGGCGGGGTGGCGGTTCTCCCGCATCGCCGCGCGCTCGGCGGGCAGGCCGAAGGCGTCAAAACCGATGGGGTTCAAGACCGCGTAGCCCTTCATCCGGCGCTGGCGGCAGACGATGTCTACGGCCGTGTAGCTCTCCGGGTGCCCGACGTGCAGGCCCGCGCCGGAGGGGTACGGGAACATCACGAGGCCATAAAACTTGGGCTTCGTGGGGTCTTCTACGGCGCGAAAGACCTGCTGATCTTCCCAGGCGGTCTGCCACTTGGGCTCGATCTGGGCGGGGTCGTAACGATACTGCATGTGCGGAGGCTCCGAGGCGTCGTCGGACCCTAACCCGAAACCCGCCGTCGCGGGCGGCCCTGCTCACACGCCGAGGCTCGACTCCAGCGCACCCAGGTGGGAGCGAAGATCGGCGTCGGTGGGCTCCATCTCTTTGATCTTTTTGCAGGCGTGCTGGATCGTCGAGTGATCACGCCCGCCGAAGGCCCGGCCCAGATCGGGGAAGGAGAGGTTCGTGTGTTTGCGGGCGAGGTACATCGCGACCTGGCGCGGCACGACGATGCCCTTGAGCTTGCGGTCGCCGACGAGGTCGTTGACCTTCACGTTGTAGTAGCGGGCGACCTCCCGCAGGATCTTCTCCGGCGTGATCGCCTGGGCCTCTTCAGCCAACATCCCGCCGAGGTGGCGCCGGGCGAACTCGATCGTGAGGCGCTCGTTGTAGAAGCGGTGCAGGGCGGCGAGGCGGTTGAGCGCGCCTTCGAGCTCACGGATGTTGCCCCGGAGGCGCGAGGAGATCCAGGCCGCGAGCTCCGGCGGCACCTCCATGTTCAAGGCGTCCGCCTTCTTGTGGAGGATCGCCGTCATCGTCTCTACGTCCGGGGCCTGGATGTCGGCCAAGAGCCCACCCTCAAAACGTGTGCGCAGGCGGGGTTCGAGCTTGTCGATCTCCCGGGGCAGCACGTCGGCGGTGAGGATGATCTGGCGGCCGGAGTTCTTCAGGGACTCGAAGGTGTGGAAAAACTCGGCTTGGCTGCGGTCTTTGCCCGAGAGGAACTGGATGTCGTCGATGATCAGGCAGTGGGCCTGCTGGCGGTAGCGGGCGCGGAACTCCTCCATCCGCTTGAAGCGCAGGGCGCGGATCATCTCGTTCACGAAGTCTTCAGCGGTGGTGTAGACGATGCGTGAGGCGGCGTTCTGCTGGAGGATGCGGTTGCCGATGCCCTGCACGAGGTGCGTCTTGCCGAGGCCCGTAGAGCCGAAGATGAACAAGGGGTTGTAGTTCTGGCCGGGGAAGTCGGCGACGGCCAAGGCGGCGGCGTGGGCGAACTGGTTACACGAGCCGACGATGTAGGTCTCGAAGGTCTTGTCGGCGGGGAGGTTGAAGCGCCGGGAGAGATCCTCCTCGCCCAGGCCGCCGATGTCATCGCCGCCGCCGTTGCCGCCGTGCGCGCCGTGATCGTCCAGCGGAGGCTCCTCGGGCTCGACGGCCTGCTCTACGGAGAACCGCAGGCGGACGTGCATCCCGATCACCTCGGTGAGCGCGTCGGTGAGCGCGCCCTCGTAGTTGTCTTGCACCCAGTCGAGGTAGTACCGGTTCGGCACCTCCAGCTCAACCACGGCGCCGACCTGGCTCACCCAGCGGATCGGGCGGATCCAGATCTCATAGTTCTGCGCGCCGACACGCTGCTCAACGCGTTTGCGGGCTCTCTCCCAGATCTCGCTCATCAGAGACACGACCCCGATCGCGAAGGGGGCAAAGACCACCTCGCGGGCTGACAAGACCAGAGCGCGCTGGTCGGCGGCGAACCCCTCGACGATATCCGATCCAGTCGAGAGGTACAAGGATCGAGGGGATCGGCGATCCTCCCCCCCTCGCGGGCCTCGCTTGCGCTGAGGGGAGGGATCGGATAGCGGTCGAGGCTGTAGATTCAGCGTCTGCGCGGCGCGCGACGATGATCCCCACGAACCCTCGCTGCCCCCTCTCGGCGACCACCGCCGACGTCGGGTCACGGCCTCGGAGCCTCTCATGAGCAAGCGTACCTACCAGCCGTCCAACATTCGTCGTAAGCGCACCCACGGGTTCCGCGCCCGCATGGCCACCCCGGGCGGCAAGAAGGTGATTCAGCGCCGCCGCCTCAAGGGCCGCAAGAACCTCGTCCCGACCATCGCCACCAAGCGGAGCTGAGGCTGGCTCACCACGACGCTGATGCGCCCGAGCGCGCGCCTGAGGATCGGCGATTTCTTCGTTCGATCCGGCTTCGTCGCTCGGCTGACTTTCAGCGTGTGCAGCGGCGCGGTCGCCGTGTGCGTGGTCGCCACCTCCTTGTTCTCTTCTCCCCGGGTACGGCGTCGAGCTCACGGTTTGGGCTCGTGGTCAGCCGAAAGGTTGGCAACGCCGTGGCCCGTAACCGGGTGAAACGATGGCTTCGCGAGGTGATCCGACACCACCACAGGACGCTCACCGACCTGTGGGATGTTGCGATCGTCGCGCTGCCCCAGGCGGCGACGGCGAGTTTACGGCTCTTGGAGGCGGACCTCCTCGACGCCTTTCGTCGTCTGCCCCGAGCCGGTGGATCGCGGCGGGAATGATCCTCCTCATCCGCCTCTATCGCCTCGTGCTCTCCCCGCTGCTGCCGCCCGCTTGCCGCTTCTGGCCTTCGTGCTCAGCCTATGCGCTTGAGGCGGTTCAGGTGCACGGCCCCTGGCGAGGTGGATGGATGGCGACCCGGCGGATCGGTCGTTGCCATCCTTTTCATCCCGGGGGGCTTGACCCGGTGCCGCCTGTCTCCGCGGAGCGCTGCTGCTGATGAAGCCTGAGAAGAACGAGCTCGACCAGCGCGCGATCGTCGCGGTGCTCTTGTCCCTCGCGGTCCTGTGGGTGTGGGGGGCGATGAACCCCCAGACGCCGCCTGTGGCCACCCCTGAAGGCACGCCGCCCGTCGCCGGGGAGACGGGCCCCGCGCCCGTGGGCCCGCCCGTTGAGGGGGGCGCCCCCGTCGCGCCGCAGCTCAGCCCGGCCGCGGTGCCTGATCGCCTCTTGGCCATCAGCAGCGCCGAGATCAACGCCCAGCTCAGCTCCAAAGGCGGCGCGCTCACCGCCGTGGTGCTGCCGAACCAAGAGGCCAACTACGACGTGACGCCGATCTGGCGCCATGTCATCGGCAAGATCACCCGCAGCGCGAAGCCGGAGTGGTCGCCCTACGGCGACGCGCCGGGCCCCGAGCGCCTGTTGAGCGACGTCGGCGCGCTCCTCGTCGCGGGCTCGGGCAGCACCCTCACCGCGCCGGGCTACACCCTCGACGGCACCGGCCCCTGGACGGCCACGGGGACGACGGCTGAGGGCCTCAGCGTCACGAAGGTGTGGTCGACGACGAGCGATCCCAACCGCCTGCGCGTCGTCGTGCGGTTCGAGAACGGCGGCGCCGCCAACTACACCGGCCCGGTGTGGCTCGGGAGCTGGGACAAGTTCGCCGAGCAGGTCGACAGCTACTCTTCAGTCACCCGGCCCGTGGCGGTGGTGGACGGCGACTTAGAGACGCTGCTCGACGTCACCGACGTCGATGACGAGGTCTGGTCCGTCGAGGGCCCGGTGAGCTGGTTCGGCGTAGGAGACAGCTACTTCTTGGGCGCGGCGATCCCCGATGACCCCGAGTGGGGCAAGCTCACGTTCCAGAAGGTCGACGCCGAGCGCCAAGGCGTCGTGTTGACCCGGGACGTGCTGCTCAAGCCGGGCGAACACACCGAGCTGGGCCTTGAGGTCTACGTCGGCGGCAAGAGCCTCGGCAAGCTCTCCGCCGTGGGCCACGACCTCGACGACGCCGTAGACCTGGGCTTCTTCGGCCTCTTTGGCCGGGTGCTCCTCTGGGTGCTGGGCCTCATTCATGACGTCGTCGGGAGCTGGGGGATGGCGATCATCCTGCTCACCGTCGGCGTGAAGCTCGCGTTCTGGCCGCTCACCCGGGCCTCGTTCGTCTCCAGCCGCAAGATGGCCGCGCTCTCTCCCAAGATCGAGGAGCTGCGCCAGCTTCACAAAGACGACCCGCAGAAGGCCGGCGCCGCCCAGATGGAGCTGTTCGCCAAAGAGGGCGTCAACCCGCTCTCGGGCTGCCTGCCGGTGCTCGTGCAGACCCCGGTCTGGATCGCGCTCTACTCGGCCTTGCTCTACTCTTCAGAGCTCTACCACGCCGAGTTCTTCTACCTCAAGGATCTCGCCTCGGCGGACCCTTACGGCGTCCTGCCGACGATCATCGGCGTGCTCATGATGCTCCAGCAGCGCATGACCCCGATGAGCCCGGGCATGGACCCGCTCCAGCAGCGCATCATTCGGCTCATGCCGCTCATCTTCGTCGGCATCATGTACGCCTTTCCTTCGGGCCTGGCGCTATACTCGTTCGTCAACACCGTCCTGTCTATCCTCCAGATGTGGCTCATCAACCGCTCCATCCCGGCCGTGATGCCCGCCGTCGATGCCAGCATCAAAGCCACCCCCTGACCCCCGACCTACGCGGAGTCGCAGCGTTATGACCAAGAACCCTCCTGAGGGCGCAATCACCGCAACGGGCGAAGGCCCACACATCGCCGCCGCCGTGCGCGACGCCGCCACTCGGCTCGGCGTAGAGCCCCACGCCGTCCAGTGGACCCTCGACAAGAGCTGGTTCCGCAACGAGCTCGGCGTGACCATCTCCCGAGACAGCGTGCGTGTCATCGCCTGGTCCCGCGACCCTGAAGAGGTCGAGGCGCTCAGCGATGGCCGCAAGTGGATCATGACCGTCATCGAGCTCATGGGGCTCAAAGGTGACGTTCAGGCCTCTCCGGGCCAGAACAAGACCGTTCGCCTGATGGTGGACGTGGACGCCCCGGGCCGGTTCATCGGCAAGCAGGGCAGCACCTTGAAGGCGATCCGCCACCTGATGCTGCAGTGTGTCGGCGCGGACTACCCCGATCGTGACTTCGTGATCGACGTGGCCGATGGCCGCGGCGGTGGCGATGAGCGCCCCCGGGATGACCGCCGCGACGACCGTGGCGGGGATCGCCGCGACGACCGTGGCGGCCGGGATGATCGTCGTGGCCGGGATGACCGCGGCGGCGATCGTGGCGGTGACCGCGGCGGCGATCGTGGCCCGCGCGGCGGCGGCGACCGCGGCGGTGACCGTGGCCCGCGCGGCGGCGGCGACCGTGGCGGAGATCGTGGCGGTGACCGCGGTGGCCGTGGTGGAGATCGTGGCGGCGACCGCGGCGGGGATCGCCGTGGCCGTGAGGGCGGCGGGGGTCGGGACGCCGACACCGAGGCGCTCAAGAAGCTCGCGATGAAGATCGCCGAGCGTGTGGCCTCCTCCGGCACCCCCGAGCTGATCCGGAAGGAGCTCAACAGCTTCGACCGCCGCGCCGTGCACCTCGCCGTCTCGGAGATCCCGGGCGTCGGCACGCGCTCCATCGGTGAGGGCAACGCCAAGCAGATCGAGATCTACGCCACCAACGGTGCTGGCGGCGGCGAAGACCAGGGCTGATCCTTGGCGCGCGGCCCAGACGCCCCCATCGTCGCCAACGCGACGCCGTGGGGGCGCGGCGCGGTGGCCGTGGTGAGGCTCTCCGGGGTCTCACTGCGGCCGCTGCTGCTTCAGTTCTGTCGTGCCAAAGGTGGGTTTCCCCCCGCCCGACGAGCGCGGCTCACGGCCTTCTTTGATGAGGACGGGCTCATCGACGAGGGCCTGCTGACCTTCTTCCCCGGCCCTCACTCCTACACCGGCGAAGACGTCGCGGAGCTGGGCTGCCACGGCAACCCGCTCATCGTCGAGCGCCTCCTGCGCGCCGCCCAGGCCGCCGGGGCGCGGCTCGCCGAGCCCGGAGAGTTCACCCGGCGGGCCGTGGCCTCGGGGCGCCTCGACCTCACCCGGGCTGAGGCTGTCCTCCAGGCCATCGAGGCGAGCACCCCCGAGGGGCTCGTGCTCGCCCAGGCCGGGCTCTCGGGCGCCGTGGCCGAGCTGGCCGAGGGCCTGCGCGCCGGGCTCATCGACGTCTGCGCCGAGCTTGAGGCGCGGCTCGACTACCCCGGCGAAGGTTTAGGCTTCACTGAAGACGCCGCGGTCGTCACACGGCTGGGCGCCTTGGCAAACGAGGCCCGGCAGGCGGCCGATGGGTTTAAGGCCGGGCGCGCGGCGGTGGAGGGCGCCGACGTCGCGCTCATCGGGCCGGTGAACGCCGGGAAGTCCTCCTTGTTCAACGCCCTGGGCGGCTCGGTGCGGGCGCTGGTCTCTCCCGAGCCGGGCACCACAAGAGACGTGGTCGAGCGCCGGGTGAGCTTTGAGGGTGTGCGGGTTCGCCTGCTCGACACCGCCGGGCTTCGGGACGATCCCGGGCCCATCGAGGCTGAAGGCCTCGCCTTGGGCCAAGCGCTGGCCGGAGACGCCGATCTGCTCCTCGTCGTGATCCCCGCGCACACCCCAGACCTCGCCGCCGAGGCCCTCGCGCGCTCGAAGGGCCGCCCCCGCCTGCTCATCGGCAACCACGCCGACCGCCCGGGGGCCGTCACCCGGCTCGACGGCGAGGCGCTGTGGATGACCAACGCCCGCACCGGCGAAGGCGTCGAGGCGCTCAGGGTGGCGATCCCCCAGGCCCTTCGCGGTGAGCTGCCCGCCGGGGCGAGGGCGCTCATCGCCTCGGCGCGCCAGCGCGACCTGCTCTACGCGGTCTCCAGCTCGGCGGCCGCCGCGCAAGAGGCCTTGGCGAGCGGGCTCGGCCCCGCCGTGGCGGCGGAGGAGCTCTACGAGGGGCTCTCAAGCCTAGATCAGCTCGTGGGGCGCGACACCCGCGAAGACGCCTTGGACCGGCTCTTTCAGCGCTTCTGCGTCGGAAAGTAGATCCGCGTACCCCTAGAGCTGAACCCGCAGCGCGACGCTGTGGGTGATGAACGCCGGGTCGTCCCGGGTGGCCTTGGGGCCGACGGTCATCACGTTGATGGCGTAGTCCAGCCGCGCCTTTTGATCCTCGATGCCCAAGCCCAGGCCGAGGCGCTGGGTGTCGCCCTCGACGGCGTAGCCCACCCGCAGCGGCACGGCCTCGGCCGCCGTCAGCTCCAGCCCGGCGCGACCGCCCCAGGGCTGGCCCTCGTAGGACCGATCCCAGGCGCCATCGGCGACCACCTTCAGGGTCGGCCGCGCGAGCCAACACACGCCGAGCTCCGCTGAAGGCAGGCGCTCGCCGGTGGGCAGCAGATCATGGGCCGTGGCGGCGACGGTGATGAGGCCCGTGGGGCGCCCGGCGAGGCCGACGTCGAGCTCAACGGCCTGGGTGAGCCCGCTCAGCGAGGAGTCCACCCGCTCATACACGGCGCTGACGCCCACGGCGAAGCGGCGCACCTCCCGCATCGACGACCCGTCGGGGATGATGAGCTGACCGGCGCCGTAGCCCATCGAGACCCGGGTGGTCTGGGACCAAGAGTCATCCGTGGGGAGCTCTTCGTCGGCGGGCAGCCAGCCGGGGAGATCGTCCACCTCAGCGGCCCGATCCGCCCACTCGCTCGTGTAGAGCACCCCCGCGCCGAAGTTGGAGGTGCGGGTGTCTTTCATCACGCCCATGGGCCGCAGCCCATCGCCGAAGCCGAGCTCCACCTGGGCCGCGTAGTCCACATCCAGCAGCATCGCCGCCGGGGCCCGCCGCACTGAGCCGAGCTCTAAGCCGTCGGCCATGCCCGCGCCGGCCAGGCCACGCAGGGCCGTGGTGTCGGCCTCAGCGGCCCAGGCCGAGCCGCTCAGCGCGCAAAAGAAGGCCAGAAGCTGTCCGAGCCGCCGTCCCAAGGGGAACCTCCGCTTGCCCCAGGGGGAGGCCCGGGGATATTCTCCGCGGCCAGAGGAGCCCGTAACGGCGTAGACTCTGCGCGGACTGACCCTTCTATCGTGTCCCGACCAAGAAGGGGCCCGGAGGCTTCATGATGGCGTCCCGAGTGCGTAAGGCGGTGCTCCCCGTGGCGGGTCTCGGCACCCGGTTTTTGCCGGTCACCAAGGCCGTCCCCAAAGAGATGCTGCCCATCTGCGATCGGCCGGGCATCGAGCTCATCGTCGCGGAGGCCGTCGAGGCCGGGCTCACCGAGCTGATCCTCGTCGTCGCCCGGGGCAAAGAGGCCATCGTGGACTACTTCCACCGGTCTCCGGCTCTGGAGGCCCACCTGGAGGCCACGGGCAAGCTCGATCTCGCCCGGGAGGTGCGCCGGGTGGGTGAGCTGGCCACGGTGATGACGATGCGCCAAGAGGAGGCCCTGGGCCTCGGCCACGCCGTGCGCACCGCCGCCGCCGCCGTGGGCGACGAAGACTTCGCCGTGCTCTTGGGCGACGACGTGATCGACGCCAAACAGCCCGCCATCGGCCAGCTCCTCGACGTTCACGCCGCGCGCGGCGGCTGCGTCGTGGCGCTCATGCCCGTGCCCCCCGACCAGACGAACCGCTACGGCGTCATCGGCGGCGAGCGGGTCAACGAGCGCCTCACCCACATCTCGGTGATGGTCGAGAAGCCGCCCCCCGCCGAGGCCCCGTCCAACCTCTCCATCGTCGGGCGCTACGTGCTCCCCGGGCGCATCATGGGCATCCTCGCCCAGACCAAGCCGGGTCGCGGCGGCGAGATTCAGCTCACCGACGCCTTGGCTGTCCTCGCCGCCCAAGGCGAGGCCTGGGGCCTAGAGTTTGAGGGCGAGCGCTTCGACACGGGCAACGTGCTCGGCTTGTTGCGGGCGAACCTGCACTACGCCTTGAAGCGCCCCGAGCTGGCGGACGGGGTCCGAGCGCTCCTCCAGGAGTTTGAGGGTCGGTGACCACACACTCCGGGCAGGCGCTCGCCCGCCTCGCCGTCGACGCGCCGCTGCGGCAGACCTACTCCTACCTCGTGCCTCCCGCCCTCCAGGGGGTGCTGGCCTTGGGTCACGCGGTCTCGGCGCCCTTCGGCGGGCGCTCGTTGACGGCGTATGTGGTCGGTTTTCATGGGCTCAATGAGCTTGACCCCGGCGTCAAGCCCGAGAAGCTGCGGCCCATCGAGCGCCTCATCGACCCCATCCCGGTGTTCGATGAGGCCCAGCTCGCGCTGTTTCGTTGGATGTCGAGCTACTACCACGCGCCTTTGGGGGAGGTGATCTCCGGGGCGCTGCCCAAAGAGATCAAGGGCGGCACCCGCACCACCCACCGGGCGACGGAGGACGGTGTGGAGGCCCTGGCCGCCAACGCCATCGCCGGGGACGAGGTCGAGGTGCTGCGGGAGGTCGTGCGCCGCCCGGGGCTCAGCCGCCGGGGCGTGGTGCGCGCCGTCACCGATCTGGTGGCGCCAGAAGACGCCGAGCGCGCCCTCGATCGCCTGCTGGGCCGGGAGCTTGTCGTCCGTGAACAAGAGGCCGTCGGCGGGGTGGGGCACATCAAACGCTTCATCCGGCTGCGCCTGCGCGGCGAAGATCAGCGGGCCGCCCTCGGCGGTCGAGCGCCGGGCGCACGTCAGGCCGCCGTCTTGTCTTTTCTCGCCGCCCACCCCGACGGGGTTGACCTCGCGGAGCTGACGACGGAGCTCGGGCCCCTCGCCCGGGTGGCCGCCCGGCGCCTCATCGACCGGGGCGTCGCTGAAGAGGAGCTCCGGGAGGCCCGGGACGCCGTGGTCGAGGGCGAGCTGCCCGCCGAGCGCACGCCGCCCACCTTGAACCCCGCCCAGGCCGAGGCCGTGGCCAAGATCCTCGGCCCTCCCCGGGCCTGGCTCCTGCGGGGGGTCACCGGCTCAGGCAAGACCGAGGTGTATCTGCACGCCGCCGCCGAGGTGCTGGCGCGTGGGCAGCAGGTGCTCGTGCTGGTGCCGGAGATCGGGCTCACGCCGCTCCTCACTGGGCGGTTTCGCGCCCGTTTTGGCGACTCCGTGGCGGTCTTACACAGCGGGCTCAGCGGCGGCCAGCGCCTGCGGGAGTGGCGGCGGATCCGCGCCGGAGAGGCCCAGGTCGCCGTTGGCGCGCGCTCGGCCTTGTTCGCGCCCTTTCAGCGCCTCGGCCTCGTGCTCGTCGATGAGGAGCACGACGACTCCTACAAACAAGACGAGGGCGTGACCTACTCCGGCCGGGACATGGCCGTGGTGCGGGCGCTGCGGGCGGGCTGCCCCGTCGTCTTGGGCACGGCGACGCCGTCGTTTGAGACCTGGCAGAACGCCGTCGAGGGCCGCTACGGCCTCCTTGAGCTGCCCGAGCGCGCCACGCCCCGGCCCGTGCCCGTCGTCGAGCTCGTGGACCTGCGCCGGGTCGAGAAGGTCGATGGCCGCAAACCCCTGGTCGCGCCGGAGGTGGTGGAGGCGCTCCAGGCTTGTTTTGACAGCGGCGGCCAGGCCATCGCCCTGTTCAACCGCCGGGGCTACGCCACCTGCGTGCAGTGCGGCGACTGCGGCGGCGAGTTCGCCTGCCCGAGCTGCGGGGTGAGCCTCGTCCTGCACCAGCGCCAGCGCACCTTGACCTGCCACTACTGCGGCTTTCACCGGCCCATGCCTGAGGGCTGCCCGGCCTGCGGCGGGGCCCTGGACGTGCTGGGCACGGGCACGGAGCGGGTGGAGGAGGCGCTCCAGACGCTCTTCCCCTCGGTGCCCATCGGGCGAATGGACGCCGACACCACCGCCGCCCGGGGCGCCCACCACCGCATCCTCGCCGAGTTCGGCGAGGGCAAGACCCGCCTGCTCGTCGGCACCCAGATCGTCGCCAAAGGCCACGACTTCCCTGGGGTTCAGCTCGCCGTCGTGCTCGGCGCCGACCATGTGCTGATGATGCCCGACTTTCGCGCCTCGGAGCGCGCCTGGGCCCTGCTCACCCAGCTCGCCGGTCGCGCCGGTCGTGGCGCCGTCGCCGGGCGGGTGCTCGTGCAGACCCACCACCCCGAGCACCACGTCTTCCGCACCATGGGCGACCCCGCGGCCTTCTTCGCTGAAGAGGAGCGCAGCCGCCGCATGATGCGTTACCCGCCGTTCTTCCGCCTCGCGCTGGTGCGTGTTGAGGGCGCCGACCGCGACCAGTCCGCCCAGGCCGCCTGGGCCTTGGCCCGGCAGCTCCGGGTGGACGCGAAGGAGGCCGGGGTAGACGTCATCGGCCCGGCGCAGTCGGCGATGGCCCGGCTCGTCGGCCGCTGGCGGAACCAGATCATCCTGCGGGCGAAGGACGCCGGGGCGCTCGGTCGTTGGCTCTCCCGCCACACCCTGAGCGCGCCGCGGGGGGTGCGGGTGCACCTCGACATCGACCCCCGCGACCTCATGTGAGGCGTCAAACTTAAAAAACTCGCGTTGTCGCGGAGCGGCCCCTGGTGAGGCTGCCCTGGACGCGGTAACTTCGCGGTATGGAAGCCCGCGTCTTTCTGCTCGCTGCGGGGTTGGGGACCCGCCTGCGGCCCCTCACTTCGCGGCGCCCAAAGCCCCTCGTCCCGGTCTGTGGCCGGCCGATGCTCGACTACGCCTTGGCCCACGCCCGGGCGCACGGCCTGGGCCCCGTCGTGGTGAACGCCTTCTACTTGGCCGATCAGGTCGTCGCTTGGGCCGAAAAACAAGGCGGAGACGTCTTGGTGAGCGTCGAGGCGCCGGACGTGCTCGGCACCGGCGGCGGGATGCGCCAGGCCCAGAGCCTGCTCGCCGAACGTTTTGTCGCGCTCAACGCCGACACCCTCTGCGACGTCAACCTCAGCGCGCTCATCGCCGCTTTGGACCACGCCGACGCCGCCTTGGCCCTGCGCCCCCTGGCCCCGGGGGAGACCTACGGCGAGGTGCGGGTGGACGCCGAGGGGGTCATCTCGAAGCTCGCCGAGCACCGGCAGATCCCCCCCGTCGGCGCCGAGCGGCCGGGCACCCACTTCACCGGCGTTCACGCCTTGCGCCGCACACTCCTCGACGTGTTGCCCCCGAGCGGCGCGTCCTGTGTGGTGCGCCAAGGCTACGCGAAGGTGCTCCACGAGCGGCGGATCGTCGGCCTCTTGCACCCCGGCCTCTGGCTCGATGTCGGCGATCCCGAGCTTTATTGGTTGACCAACCAACAAGTGCTCTCCGGGGCCCTGCGCCTGCCCTTGGACCCTCTGCCCGACGCCGCCTGGGCCCAGGTCGGCGCGCGCCAGATCGGCGGTCCCGAGGCCGTCGTCGGCGGTGACAAGGTGAAGGCTGAAGGCCCCTTCTTCATCGGGCAAGGTGTGGTCTTTGAGGGCGACGCGCACGTCGGCCCCGGGACGATCCTTGGGGCTGGCGCACGAGTCGGCGCCGGAGCCCGCCTGGAGGGCGTCGTGGTGTGGGATGGCGCCGTGGTTCAGCCCGGCGCCCACATTCGTCGCGCCGTGGTTTACGATGGTTTTGGTCTGGAGCTGTCCGAGCTCCTCACTCTCGGTACAAGGTGAGCTTCGAGTATGGAGCTGGATCGTGTCACCATTGGCCTTGTCTGCACTCGGGGTGTTGGCCCCGAGCGCGGCGGGCGTGTGAACAACGAAGACAACTACCTGGTCTGTCGCGGGAACGAGCTTCGTTATCGCAGCGGCGAGAACGAGGTCGTTGAGTACACCCCCACCTACGGCGTGCTCCTCGCCGTCGCCGACGGCATGGGCGGCCACGAAGACGGCGACCTCGCCTCGACCGCCGCCGTGCGCGCGCTCTCCCGCCTGTTCCGCAAAGGCGCGCCGCGCGACCCCGAGCTTGAGCTCCACCGCTTCATGCTCGACGCCCACAAACGCCTCTACCGAAAGGTCGCCGAGCTCGGCCCGGTGAAGATGGGCACCACGCTCACCTGCTGCTGGGTCGTCGGGGGCCGGGCGTACTGGTGCCACGTCGGCGACAGCCGCCTCTACCTCTGGCGCGACGGCCAGATCAAACGAATCACCCGGGACCACACCCGGGCCGAGTTCGCCCACCGCGACGGGCGCAGCATCGACCCCGAGAACGCCGGTTACCTCACCCAGAACTTCGTCTACGGCTCCCGGGGCTTCGGCGACGACCAGAACATCCGCATCGACGCCGGCACCGACACCGGCTCCTTTGAGCTCAAGGCCCGGGACCGCATCATCCTCTGCTCCGATGGCCTCTCGGGCCCCGTCGAGGATCACCGCATCGCTGAGGTGGTGCGCGAGACCCCCGAGCCCCAGTCCGCCGCCACGAGCCTGATGGAGCGCAGCCTCGCGTCAGGCTCCGACGACAACGTCACCGTCATCGTCGCCCGGGTCGACAAGCCCGCCGCCCAGCAGCGCTTCGCCCGGGTGCAGTTTGAGGGCACCGACGGCTACGACCTCTTCGGCGCCGAAGACCACCAGCACCCCGGCGCAGGCGACGCCTGGGACAACGTGCGCCCCCAAGGCCTCTTGCCGCCGCCCCGCGACACCGACCCCGGCCTCTAAACGAGCCGCTCAGCCGCTTCGCACCTTGCCGAGGTTGATGAGCCGGAAGGTCAACGAGGCCGGGCTCACCTGGTAGCGCCGGGCGAGCTGTCGCACGGCGTGGTCGTCGTGGGCGTCGAGGGGCGCGCGCAGGTCGCGGGAGAGGAAGTGCGCCGGCATCAACAGCGCCGCGGCGAAGGCGTTGGCCTCGACCTCGACGGGATCTTCGCCCAGCGTGGAGGCGTCGTCCCGAAACGCGACCAAGGCCCGATCGACGTGCAGCTCCACGAGCGAGTGGTGCATGAGGTGATGGCCGAGCTCATGGGCGATGGTGAACCGCTGGCGGTGGATGTGGTGGGCCTGGTTCACGCCGATGGTGGCCTGGCGCCCGCGCCGCACCAACATGCCCGAGGTGCGCAGCTCCATCTCTTTGTAGACCACCCACAGGCCCAGGCCCCGGGCGATGGACTCGACGTTCACCGGGGGGTGAATCACCTCAAAGCGGTCGAGGATGCGTTTGGCTTCACGCTCGGGGTCGATGATCAACATCCGCGTCGCCCTCCGAGCAGCTCACGCGCCACGGCGAGATCCCGGGGCCCGAGCTCATCGAGGCTCACGAGCGGCGGCAGGCCCAAGGCGGCGCGGTCGGGGAGCAGCTCGTGCAGCTCGACGGTGAGGGCGAAGGACGCCCGCAGCAGATGCGCCAAGGAGAGCACATGGCGACCGCGCTCGGCGTTCGCGAGGCTGGGGCGGGACAGGCCCAACGACACGCAGAGCGCCTCCTGGCTGAGCCCGGCGGCGAGGCGGTACTGGCGAACCCGCTCGCCGACGATGACGGTGAGGGTGGTCTCGACCTCGGGAGAGAGGCCGTGCAGGTGGAGGTCGGAGTCCACCTGGAGCTTGGCAGCGCGCATGAAATTGTTTGCTCCATAAACATTGTCAACTCTGCGCCTCACCGATTGAACTTCTTCCCCGAAGGTTGGACATTGGATCAGCGCGAGCGAACTCCTCGCCACGCTATCCGAGGACGCGCCAAACCAAACCTCCCTCCCGAAAAACGCCACAACTATCGTGAGTTAGTATGCTAACTCGCATAACGGAACGATCATGTCAGCGCCGTTCGACCTTCGAGACCTCGATCCTCAGGAGATCTCTTGCCGCCTCACCGACACCACCCGCCACGTCCTGACCATCGGCGGGCTGGTCAACCGGCTCGACGAGAGCTCGGCGATGGTGAACACGACCCTTGAGCAGCTTCGTGAGCGCTGGGCCGCTGGCGAAGGAAAGATCGACGACCTCCGGGCGCTCGTGCGTGAGTCGGCCCGGCTGCGCACCCTCGCCGAGCTCATCGGCGAGGAGGCCCAGGCCATCGCCCGGGACGCCGAGTCGTTGCCCTGGCCGCTGCCGCCCCTCGCCGGGTCTTGAGCCCGGCGCCGCGCCCGCTCAGCCCCAGCGGTAGAAGCCTTGGCCCGACTTCTGCCCGAGCTTGCCCTCGGCGACCATCTGACGCATCAGCGCCGGGGGCTCAAAGGCGGGGTTGTTCAGGGCGCGGGCGAGGTGCTCGCCGATGTTCACCCGCACGTCGAGACCCACCATGTCCGTGAGCCGCAGGGGCCCGACGGGGTGGCGGTAGCCGAGCACCATGGCCTTGTCGATGTCTTCAGCCGAGGCCACGCCCTGCTCCACCATCCGGATCGCCTCCATGCCCAGGCACACGCCCAGCCGAGAGGTGGCGAAGCCCGGCATGTCCCGCACGGTGATGGTCTCCTTGCCGATGCGCGCGCCGAAGGCCCGGGCGGCGTCGAGCACCTCGGGCCGGGTGGCCTCCGAGACCACCAGCTCTAGAAGCGCCATGATCGGCACGGGGTTGAAGAAGTGCATCCCGATCACCCGGCCGGGGTCGGCCAAGGGCGCGGCGATGCCGCCGATGGACAAGGACGAGGTGTTCGACGCGAAGATCGTGTGCGCCGGGGCGAGGCTCTGCAGGCTCAGGAAGAGCTGCTGCTTGAGCTCGATGCGCTCGGGGATCGCCTCGACGAGCAGATCCGCGCCCTCGGCGGCCTCCTCCAGGCGGCTCACGCCGCTGATGCGCCCCAAGGCGGCCTCAGCGTCCTCCGCCCGGGTCTTGCCCTTCTCGACGCCCTTCTGCAGGCTGTCGCGGATCTTCTGCAGCCCCCGCGCCACGGCCTCGGGGCTCGCGTCGAAGAGCTTGACCGCGCTGCCGGCCAAGGCGCTGACCTGGGCGATGCCGTGGCCCATGGTGCCCGCGCCGATGACGGCGACGTTTTGGATGTCCATGTTCTTGGCTCCTGATCGAAGGGGGGAGGGGTCTTGGGGGCTCAGCCGACGCGCTGAATGAGCACGGCGAGGCCTTGGCCGACGCCGACGCAGAGGGTGGCGAGGCCGCGGCGGCCGCCGGTGCGGTCGAGCACCCCCATCAAGGTGGCGATGATGCGCGCCCCGGAGCAGCCGAGCGGGTGCCCCAAGGCGATGGCACCGCCGTGCTGGTTCACCCGGGACTCGTCGAGGCCCAGCGCCCGGATCACCGCGAGGGACTGGGCGGCGAAGGCCTCGTTGAGCTCCACGGCGTCGAGATCGGCGACCGTCCAGCCCACGCGCTCCAAGGCGCGGTGGACCGCGGGCACCGGGCCGATGCCCATGATCCGCGGATCGACCCCGGCGCTGGCCCGGGCGACGATCTGGTAGCGCGGGGTGAGGCCGAGGCGCGCGCCGGCGGCGGCGCTGCCGACGAGGATCGCCGCGGCGCCGTCGTTCAGCGTCGAGGAGTTGCCCGCCGTCACCGTGCCCCCGGCCCGAAACGCCGCGCCGAGCTTGCCCAGGCGCTCTAAGCTCGTGTCCCGGCGCGGGCCCTCATCGGTGGTCACCATCGTCGGCGGGCCCTTGCGCTGGGGGATCGGCACGGCGATCAGCTCCCCCTGAAACCAGCCCTCGTCCTGGGCGCGCAGAGCCTTCTGGTGGGAGGCGAAGGCGAAGGCGTCTTGATCCGCCCGGGAGATCTGGTGCTGCTCGGCGAGGTTCTCCGCCGTGGCGCCCATGGGCTCCAGCGGAAAGAGCTGCTCCATCTTGGGGTTTGGGAAACGCCAGCCCAAGGAGGTGTCGAAGGCCGTGAGGTTCCCGAACTTGGGCGCGGTGTTGCCCCGGGGGATGACGTAGGGCGCCCGGGACATGCTCTCGACGCCACCCGCGACGGCGAGGCCAAGATCGCCGACCTGGATCGCACGGCTGGCCTGGGAGAGCGCCTCCAAGCCCGAGGCGCACAGCCGGTTCACGGTGACGCCGGGCACGGACTGGGGCAGCCCGGCGAGGAGCGCGGCCATGCGGGCGACGTTGCGGTTGTCTTCGCCGGCTTGGTTCGCGTTGCCGAAGAAGACCTCCTCGACCTCCCCACCATCGACCCCGGCGCGATCGAGCAGGGCGCGGATCGTGTGGGCGGCGAGATCGTCGGGGCGAACCTCCGAGAGCGCGCCTCCGAAGGCGCCGATGGGCGTGCGGATCGCGTCAAAGATCAGCGCGTCGGTCATTCTGGTCTCCTGTTCGTTCACTTCGTCGCTCAGCACGATCGCCGCTCCGATAACCCGCCCAGCCCCCGATCGGCGCCTGACCGCCCTGGGGCCCCACCCGCCGGACAGATCGAAAAAATTTGACCTCGTGTGCGGAACTTGTGCTAATTGAATTGCACAACCGGGTGTGCCTCGCGGGTTAGCTCCCCCGAGAGGTCACACGAGCGGCTCTGAGCGGAGGTCCTATGGTGGTCGCGCGAGGCAGGACAGGCGATTCAGCTCCGGAAGGGGCTCCAGCGGAGGCCCAGCTCGGGCGACTTCTTCTGGAGACGCCCCTGTTCAATCAGGGTGCACAGCGGTTAGACTCCTGGGCGGAAGTGGCGCCCGCTCGTCGTGTCGCCGTCGCCGCTGAGGATGACACGCCCGTGATCGCTGACCTGCTTCGCCGCGCCATCGCCGACAAAGAGTGGACCATCAGCCGCGCCGCCAAGGAGGCCGACGTTGACCGGTCCTTCTTGAGCCGCCTGCTCAGCGGTCACCCCCCGCCAAAGGCCCGCGACGGTCGTAAGCCCGTCGAGCTCGACCCGCGCTACCAGAAGATCGCCCAGGCCCTTGAGCTCGACGAGCAAGCCTTCCTCAACGCAGTCGCCGCCGAACAAGACTCGGTGCGCTCCCGCGACCCAGATGAGTACGCGCTCCTGCTCTCCCGCGCCGTGGCGGCCTTGCCCCGGCGCTACGAGCCCGAGGTGATCGCCGACGTGAACCTCCTCGTCGGCCAGCTCGGCCCCACGATCCGCCGCGTCGGCGGCCCGATGGAGCTCTACCACCAGGTGCGCTCCTTGCCCGCGATGCGCGCCGGGCGCCGGGTGAGCAGCGCGGGGCAGCCCGAGGTCATCGTCAGCAACCACAAAGGAAAAGATCCCCTGTGGGAGGACGACCACCTGCCCCCGCTCTCCGACGCGCTCATCGAGCTCGGTTACCGCTGCCACACCGCGGAGGCCGACGTGGGCCTCGACGTGCGCTTTGACATGGCCGCCGTGCTGCAGAAGCTCGGCACCCGCGACCCCGACGCCGTTCGCGCGCTGTTGGGCGTCGAGGAGGGTTAGGCCCTCCCCGGCCCCGCTCGGCGATTGCGCCGCGCCCCGACGCCGGGTGCGCGCGGCGGTCAACGTCGTCGTGGGCCATTGCCATGCGATGGCGCAGACATCCGAGGTTCTGCGGATCGGAGGTGCAAGACCGCCCCCTCCTCCGCGTATAGTGCTTCACCTTGAGCGCGTCCTGCGCCCCCGTCCCGCTCGCCTGAAGCGCACCGGCCAAAGCCTCCATGCTCTTCGCCTCCATCACTGAGTTTGGCGCCGTCATCGCGGGCTATCGCCGGGTCTTGGACGATCTGGCGCGGCGCCAAGAGCGGCTCACCGGCCTCCTGGAGCCCGAGCGCGCCTTGGCGGGCACGCTGGGGCCCACCGACCTCGTCGAGATCCTGCTCTTCGACAGCTTCTTCCCCATGGCTGAAGTCGGGGGCAGCGCCGCCCACGCCTTCCGCCGGGCCATCGGCGTGTTCTGCCCCCAGCCCGACGACGTCACCCTGCCCTGCGCCCCCCGGGGCCAGCCGCAGCTCGCCTCGTCGATCCTTGAGCTCGCCTGTGTGCAGGACGTGCTCGCTGAAGACGCCGAGCGGCCGTTCTTGGGCATCATCTACGCCAAGGCCTCGGCCCTGGCCAAGCTCTGTGTGCCCGCCTTGGGGGAGCCCGGCGGGGATCTCCTGGCGACGGCGCTCCTGCGCCACTTCTTGAACCCCGCCCAGCGCTGCTGGCGTGAGGATCCCCTCGTCTACCTCACCGGGGCGCTCGGCGACCGCACCTTGCCCGCGGACCTCGTCGCCGCCCGGCTCTGCCCCTTGGGCGGCTTGGACAGCGTCGACATGGTGCTCCTCGTCCGCGCGCCGCGCCTGGAGCTCATCGGCGCCGTCGCCTGGGCCTTGCGCCGCTCGACCTTGGGCGATCTCTGGCCCCAGGCGAGCATGGACGGCCTGCGCGGCCACGCCCGGCGCATCGCCGGGGTCAACGACACGACCGACTGGGACCACAGCCCGCTCTTCGCCAACACCTCGACCACCTTGGGCGTGCCCATGCGCCGCCGGGACGAGGGCGCGCCGCGTCATCACCTCGTCGGGCGCTACGCCCCCGATGAGCCCGGGCCGTACTGGACCTGGGAGAGCCCCCGGGGCGACCTCCGCAGCGCCGCCGACGAGATGGCGCTCTTGGTGCGTTACCGCTTTCAGCCCGGCACCTTACGCAGCCTCGGCGAAGAGACCGGCCTAGAGGCCCAAGAGGAGGGCAAGACCGGCGACGCCTTGCTCCAGCTCTTCGGCCAGCGCGACGCCTTGGCGTACAACCCGCGCATCCTGCAGGAGCCCGGGCAGCTTCGCCCCGTGGGCCGCTACACCGTCGACGAGATCCTCGGCTTCATGTCGGGGCTCACCGGGGCGAACAACCCCACGGCGCCGACGGGCATCAGCTCGGTCACTGAAGTGGCGCTCGTCGTGCACAACATGGGCAGCCTGCGGCACCACATGCCGTCGAACGACCTCGCCGAGCGGTTTAAGAGCCGCCTCGGCGCCGTGCGTGAGTTCCACCTGCGGCGTAAACCCGGCGACTTCCCGGGGCCGTGGCTCGGCACCTGGCTTCAAGGCGCGAAGGTCGCGGGCCTGCCGTACCCGCTCACCAACGGCGTCTTGAACCTCGTCTGCTCGGTCTTGGACTACCTCGATGACGACTTAGAGAGCTTCTTGGACCTCTTGCCGCCGCTCCAGCACCTCATCGACTGGGCGGACGCCTACCGCCGCCAGGCCGGGGTAGACCGCTGGCCCGACCGTGAGCTTGATGATCGTGAGCTCTCCGCCTGGTCTCGGGAGATCTGGCAGCACCTCCGCGATCAGCCCTTGCCGCCGCAGCTCCGCTCGGCCTCGACCATCGCCCGTTTTCACGAGACCTTGGAGCAGCTCGCGACCTTCCGGGGCCGCCGCGACCACCCCATGCGCGCCCCCACGGGCACCCTGGCCTTTGAGGGCCACGCCGGGTACCGCGTGAGCCGCGACGCCTTCTCGACCTACGTCAAGGCCCTCGCCCAGGCCTTCCAGCCGGGCCGCGCCGCCGACACTCTGGGCCGGGTGATCATCCTCGACAGCGCCGCCGGGCGCCCGACCTGCACCGCCGAGTCTGGCGGTACGGCCACGGTGCGGGTCTCGGCCATGGCCGTGCACCACCCGATTCATTGGGTCTTCGGCCACGAGATCGCCCACGCCTCGTTCTCCCACACCGTCGTCAACAGCCGCCCCGACCTCTTCCGGGCGGGGCACTCTTTGTGTGACGCCGCCAAACAGCCGAGAAACCTGCTCAAAGGGAGCATCGCCCGGCTGCTCAACGCCGTGAGCGACTCCTTGTGGGACGAGTTCGCCGCCGATGAGGGCTCCCCCTTCTGCCGCGCCGTGGCCGACGTGCTCACCGAGGTCGCCGCCGACCTCTTGGAGTGGCGCACCCTGATGTTGGAGGGCGACGGCCCCGACGACGCCGCGCGCCGCTTCTGGTTCGTCACCGGCCCCGGCCTCGTGCACGGCCTGCGCGACATCTACGGCCGCGCGCCCATCGGCCTCCGCCGCGTCGCCCGGCTCTTGCTGCGGGTGTACTTCGTCTCGCGGTTCACCACCCGGCGCATGGCCCCAGGCGTGTGGCGTGAGGACCTCCAGGACCTCTGCGAGTGGATGTTCGGGATGCGCGACGCGATGAGCGAACAGAACCGCATCAACCCCCTGCAGCGTATGGCCGACCAAGACCTCATCGAGCGGATGCGCTGCTTGAAGGAGGATCTGGAGATCCCCGATGAGCAGTGGCACGCCGCCGTGGTGAACCTCGTCGTCGACCGCTCGATCACCGCCCGCGAGGACGACGACGACTTCGCCGAGTTCAGCCGGGTGCAGCAGGTCGTGGACGCCTGGATCCCCTTCGTCGAGGCCCTGATGAACCTCGCGCCGCCCCCGGCGGTAGACGACACCCGCGCCATCTACGCCCGTTACCTCGACGCGCTCATGGCCCAGCCGGGCTGGGAGCACAGCACCCCCTGGCCCCAGCTCATCCCCGGTCACCCCAGCCCCCGCGCCTTTGAGCGTGGGGAGGGCTTAGAGGGGCCGTCTCGGCGGCGCCCTCACTACGAGTCCCCGGCGCTCTCTAGCCGCGGTGGCGTCATGCTCGCCTCGGCCAAAGAGCGTCAGGCCTACCACGACCTCACCCTGCGCTGCATCCTGCACCTGGAGGACCTCAGCCGCGCCCGCCGCCGGGAGGTGCTCGGGCGCTACCTAGAGCAGGGTGAGCGGGGCCTCAAGGTGAACACGCCCCGGGACTAAGGCTCAGGCGCCCTCGACCTCGCCGATGATGACGTTGCCCTCTTCGTCGGAGACGTAGAGCTTAAAGCTGAACTCCGTGGGGTCGGAGCAGGACAAGCCCGAGGTGTCTTCGCGGATCGAGCCGACGATCTGGCCGTCTTCGCCGATGACCACGAGGTCCTCGAAGGTCGCGATGAGGCCGCCGCTGCGGTAGGCCTCCAGATCGGCGAAGGTGGTGAGGCTCTCGGCACCTTGGGGGTCGTTCGCTTGACCGGCGATCTGCCAGAAGTAGTAGGTGTCGCCGGTGGTGTGCTGCTCGCAGGTCACGGCGAGGGAGGAGATCGTCGGCGCGTCGGGGTTGACCGCCGGGCCGTCGCCGGAGTCGTCCGCGGCCTCGTCTTTGTCTCCGCAGGCCACGAGGGCCAGCAGGCCGAGGGCGCTGACCACACAACGAACATCACGCGTAAGGGACATCGTCTCTCCTCCTCGCTCATCTCTGGGGACACCCCATCATGCCCCAGCGGCGGCGGGATCGCCAACCGCGCGCCGTGGGGCGGCTCACCCAGGCCCCCTGTGCGTCTTGGCCCAGGCGCCGCCCCCAGGGCACCCGCAGAGCGTGGCACGCTCCTTGCTGTACCGGGCGGCTCTGGAGCCGGAATGACCCTCAGCTACGACACGCTCTTGCGCCTCTCCGAGCGCATCCCCCGGTACACGAGCTACCCCACCGCCCCGTCTTGGCGCGTCGATCTCTCGCCTGAAGAGGAGGCCGCGCGCCAGGCCCGGCTGCCGAGCCCCGCGAGCGTCTACGTCCACATCCCCTTCTGCGTGGAGCAGTGCAGCTTCTGCGCCTGTAACCAGGTCGTCGCCGGGCGCCGCGACGCCGCCGCCCGCTACCTCAACGCCCTGGACGTTCAGGTGCGCCGCCTGCCCCTGCCCGAGGCGACCCACCCCATCGCGCGCATGGCCTGGGGCGGCGGCACCCCGACCTGGCTGAGCCCTGAGGAGCTGAGCCAGCTCCACGGCCTGCTCACCCGGCGGTTTGTGCCCATGGACGGCGCCGAGCTCGACGTTGAGCTTGACCCCGAGATCACCAGCTCCGCACAGCTCCAGGTCCTCGCCCAGCTCGGCACCACCCGGGTGTCCATGGGTGTGCAGAGCTTCGACGCCGGGGTCTTGGAGGCCGTCGGCCGCCCCCAGCGCGCCGAGCGCGTCGCCGCCGTGCTCAGCGAGGCCCGGACCTTGGGCATGAGGGGCCTCAACATCGACCTCATGTACGGCCTGCCCCGCCAAGGCCTCGCCGTGTTCGCCCAAGACCTCGCCGAGACGATCCGCCTCAACCCCGACCGCATCGCGGTCTTTGGCTACGCCCACGTCCCTTGGCTCAAGCCCCACCAGCGCCGCCTCGACGCCTTCCCCCGGCCTGAGGGGGAGGAGCGCCTGCAGCTCTTCTTGTTGGCCCATGAGACCTTACGCGGCGCGGGCTACGAGCCCATCGGCTTTGACCACTTCGCCCGGCCCGACGACGCCTTGGCCGTCGCCGCCCGAGAGCGCCGCCTGCACCGAAACTTTATGGGCTACACCACCCGGCCTGACCTGGAGCAGCTCGGCCTGGGCGTGAGCGCCATCAGCGAGCACCACGACGCCTGGTTTCAGCAGACCTCAAAGCTCTCGACCTGGTGGCGTCAGGCCGAGGCCGGGCTGCCCACCTTGGAGCGAGGCGCGCTCTTGACGCCCGAGGATCAACTTCGAAAACACATCATCAACCAGATCATGTGCAACTTGTCCCTGGACTTTGAGGACCTGGCCGCACGTTTTGACCTCGATCCGCCCATGGACCTCGCCCCTGAGCTGGCGAGCCTCGCGCCCCTGGAGGCCCTCGGGCTCGTGCAGGTCACGCCTTGGGGCCTCACGGTCACCGAGGCCGGGCGCCTCGTCGTGCGAAACGTCGCCGCCGCCTTTGACCCCGGTCTCGCCGCCCCCCAGCGCGCGCCGAGGTTCAGCCAGGCCGTCTGAGCCGCCGTCGCCGCTCAGCTCACGAAGAAGCGCGGCGGCACCCAGGCCCAGCCCTCACCCTTCGACGAGCCGCGCACCTCCGTGGCGAGGAGCTCCCGGGCGCTGCGGGTGATGTCCTCTTCAGTGAGCACGGTCGCGTGCTCCAAGATCAGCGACTGGGCGATGCCGGGGATGTTCTTCTGGCCGATGGCCCGGGTGGGCATCCCCGGGAACCGCTCGACGACGTGGCCCTGGATGGTGCGCACGAAGCCGGCGAAGGAGCGGTCTTCAGCGCAGACGATCACCCGGCCCGTGCGGGCGGCGCTCTCGTAGATGAGCTCCAGATCCGGCGGCACCAAGGTGCGCAGGTCGATCACCTCGGCGGACACGCCCTCTTCAGCCAAGGTCTCGGCGGCCTTCATCGAGGTCCACACCGCGCGGCCCCAAGAGATGATCGTCACGTCGCGGCCCGGGCGGCGAATCACCCCCTTGCCAAACGGCACCCGCACATCTTCGGGGAGCTCGGGCACGTCGCCGCGCATGATGCCCTTCTTGAGCGCGGAGATGCCCGCCGCGTCGGTGGGCTCGCCGGGGAAGGCCGGGCCCAAGGTCTGCCGGTACATCCACTTGGGCTCCAAGAAGACGACGGGGCCACGATAATCGCCCGCGGTCATCAACAGGCCGTAGACGTCCCAAGACGTGCTGGGCATCACGATCACCAGGCCGGGGATCGGCGTGAAGTAGCCGTCCAGCGACATGGAGTGGTAGACCGCGCCGCCGCCGAAGGGGTCAACGGGCATCCGCAGGATGAGCGCGCTGGCGGAGTTGCCGTTCGTGCACCAGTAGAGGTTGCCCAGGTGAACGAGCCAGTGGAAGGCGTTTAAGGAGTAGTCGCCGAACTGGATCTCGGGCAGGGCGTGAACGCCGTCGTGCAGGCCAAAACCCATGGCCGTGCCCACGATGAGCGGCTCGTTGAGCGGGGCGTCGATGACCTTGTCCGGGTGACGCGCCTTGAGGCCCGCCGTGGCCTGCATCACGCCGCCGAGGCGCCCGACGTCTTGGCCGGTGACGAGGCCGCCGCGCTCACGGATGATGAAGTCCAGCGCCGAGCGGATCGCCGCGCCGTAGGTGATGTTTGTCGTGCCCGCGCCGGGCTCGGGCTCGGAGACCTGGGGGAACGGCGGGTAGATGTTCTGGGTGACGGACTCGGGCGGAGGGTCGGCCTCGCCGCGCACCTCCTCGATGAGCGCGCGGATCTCTTCGTCTTGGCGGCCCATGATGCGGCCGAGCTCGTGGTGGGCGAAGAAGTCGCGGCCCGTGCCCGGCACCCGGCGCAGGGCGTCAGCGGCCTCGATCACCCCACGCTCGACGAGCTGCTCGCCGAAGCGGATGATCGGGTCGTCTTGGCCGAGGTCAAAGGTCATGTCGGCGGCGGAGGAGTGGCCGTTGAACCGCGGCAGGCTGTGCACGTAGAGGAAGACCGGGCGCTCCTCGTGGGCGGCGACCCGGGCGGCGGCGAGCGTCGTGGCGTAGGTGTCGTCGAAGCTGCGCCCGTCGCAGGAGAAGAAGCGCACGCCGAAGCTCTTCGCGTAGGCGCCGAAGTCTTTGATCCCGCGGCCATCATCGGGGCGGGTGGAGATGGCGACGCCGTTGTCGGTCACCATGATGATCACCGGCAGGCTCCACACGCTCGCGGCGTTCATCGCGTCGTGCATGTCGCCTTCAGCCGTGGTGCCGTCGCCGACGATGCCCATGGCCAGGCCACCCTTGATCCCTTTGGCCTTAAAGCCCATGGCCCAGCCCGCGGCTTTGCTGAGCTGCATACCCACGGGCGACTGCACCGGGAGCACGCCCATCGAGCGCATGTCGAGGTGGTAGACCATCTGGCGGCCTCGGGACATGGTGTCCGAGTCCTTGGAGAACTGCTGGCGGAGCATGGTGCGGGCGAAGTCGCCGACGCCGTGCAGCGCACACCACATCGAGATCAGCGCGCCGGAGCGGTAGTGCGGCACGATGCCAAAACGTTCGGGGCCCACAACCTTCGAGAGCGCCAGGGCCGTCGCGACGCCGTGGACCTCCTCGCCGGGCCCCCAGATCGCGAACTTCACGTCGCCGCGGCTCGCCAGGCGCACGATGTGCTCCTCGACGGTGCGGGAGCGGGTGGCCGTCTCATAGGCGAGGCGCAGCTCATCGGGGTTGGGCACATCCTCCAGGGCCAACGGCGGGCGCACGCGGTCGAGGGCCTGCTCAGGGACATCAGGGACGAGCTCGGGCATCGGAGGCTCCAGAGGAGAGGGGCGGGTGCCCACGCTTAACCGAACAAGCGCCGGATCGGCACCCACTCCACGCGCCCGGTCCACCTTGGCCCACGCTCAGGGGGTGGGTGGGGGCTCAACCAGCTCGTCTTCAGGGCGCTCGATGAAGAAGCGGGCGCTCTGGCGGATGCCCTCCTGCGGCGTCTCGGGGGGGCCGAAGCCGATGGCGAGCAGGCGGTCGGGGCTCAGGCCCCGGGCGATGAGCGCGGCGACGACGGCGTCGGCTTGGGCTTGGCTGAGCGCCACGTCTTGATCTTCGTCGCCATAGAGCTCGCAGAAGCCCTCGACCCGCACGAGGCCGAGCTCGGGCTGGGCGCGCAGGATGGAGCCCACCTCATCGAGCACAGCCTGGCTCGCCGGGGTCAAGGTCGCCGTGCCGGGGGTGAAGCGCAGAGGCTCCCGCAGGATTAACTGACCGTCGGTCAGATTGGCCCGGGACAAGGGGGTGAGGATGACCTGCTGCACACGATCGACGCCGGCGGTCGGGCTCAGGCGCAGGACCTCACCACGATACCCGATGGCCTCGACGGAGACGGTGACCGGCGCTGGCGGCAGACGGAGGTCCAAGGCGCCGCCGGGGGCGGGGCGGCGGGCGCCGTCGACGCGGACGATCGCCTCGACGGGCTGGCCCTGGTGGTTCACGACCTGGAGGCGCTGGGTGGACCAGCTCGGGTCGGGGCTCAGGATCAGCTCGACGTCTAGGGTGCCGCCGCCGGGCACGGTGAGCGCGCGCTGGGCGGGCAACATGCCTGGGGCGGTGACGTCTAAGGTCCAGGTCCCGGCGCTCAGCTCAATGTCGGCGCCGAGGCCACGGATGAGCTGGCTCGGGGCCTCGGGGTCGGCGGAGCTGAGCCGCAGCTCCGCCAAGGCGTCGGGGGCGGCGCCCGTCCACACGAGGCGCACCCGCACGAGGCCGAGGCCCACGGGGCAGCCATCGGCCCGATCCGGGGCGGGTTGGTCGGGGCAGGCGTCTTGGGCGTCGTCGAGGCCGTCTTGGTCGTTGTCGGGATCGGGGCAGCCGTCCTCGTCCTCAAAGCCGTCCTCGTCCTCGGCCCGGCGGGGGCAGGCGTCACGCTCGTCTTTTACGCCGTCGCGGTCCCCATCGGCGGCGCTCTGCGCGCTGAAGCTGAGGCCCAACATCGCCGAGAGCCCGTCGTCTTCGGGCCGCCAGCCCACCCCCAAGCCGAGGCCCACCCAAGGGCCGAGCTGGGCCCGGGCGGCGCCGACGGCGCTCCACGACAGGGTGTTGAGCCCGGGGGCGTCGAGGTGAACTTCGGCGCTCACGTTCAGGGCGTCAAACACCGCCACCGACGCCCCGGCGCGGCCAAAACCGGCGGTGGGGCCGTCGCCGCCCCGGGCGCCGAGGGTGAGCGCGCCGGTCACGAGGCCGAGCTGGGCGTCGGCGAGCAGGCCCAGCTCCCCCACGGGGCCGTCTTGGAGGACAACCGCCCCCCAGAGGCCGAGCCCCGGGCGCTCGGCGACGCCCCAAGGCGCGATCAGCCGCCCCGAGAGCCGCGCCGCGCCGAGCCCAGCGGCGCCGATGGGCGCGTCAAGGCCGAGGCGCGCGGGCCCAAAGCCCCCGGCGAGGCTCAGGTGCGCCCCGGTGAGCGCCGGGGTGAGGGGATCCCCCAGGCCATAGGCCCGGGCGGAGAGCCCCCAGCCGGTGTGGGCGCGGGCGTCCTCAACGGTCAAGAGCCGCGCGCTCTCCACGGCTGGCCGTGGGGTCGCCGCCTCGCTCTGCGCGGCGGCGACAGCGATTGTCCAGAAGGCCAGCACGCTTCTTGCGGCTCCTGTGCGCCGAGGCCCGGGCTTAGTCGGCCCGCTCCTCGATGTAGAACACGACGCGGCGGTTGAGGGCCTGACCGGAGGCGGTCTTGTTGTCGGCGATGGGGCGGGTCTCGCCGTAGCCGATGGAGTACAGGCGAACCGCGGGCACACCCTGGCGGATCAGGTAGTCACGCACGGAGTCCGCGCGGGCCTGGCTGAGCTTCAGGTTGTAGGAGTCCGAGCCCTTGTCATCGGTGTGACCCTCGATCCGGATGCGCAGGATCTCGGGGTGGGAGATGATGATCGAGGCGACCTCGTTCAACAGGCCGTAGCTCTCGGGCTTGATGACCGCCTTGTCGTACTCGAAGAAGACCTGCTCGCGGATGTCGATGCGCTCGGCGGTGAGCACCACCCGGGACGGGGTGAGGATCACGATGGCGTCGACCTGCTTGCCCGCGGTGACGGTGACGATCGTCTCGCCGGGCTGGAAGCCCTCGGCGCGCACGACGATGGTGTGGTCGCCCTCGGGGAGATCCCGCTTGGCGAAGCCGCCGCTCGCGCCGTACTCGTAGCCTTGGTTGCCCACGGTCCAGGTCGCGGTGATCGGCGCGCCGGAGGGGTCTTGCACCCGCAGCACGAGGGTGCCGAGCTTGACCTCGGGCTCAAGGATCTCACGCACCTGGAGCAGCCCCTCGGCGGGGACCTCGATGGTGCGGGAGGCCGAGCGCATCCCTTCAGCGCTCGCCTGGAGCAGGTAACTTCCGGGCTCCAGATCGACGTTGAACGGGCTGATGGACTGCTCCGTCGTCGGGCCGCTCGCGGGGACGATGGCGACCTTGAGCAGCCGCAGGGGCCGACCGTCGCTGGAGATGACCTCCACGGCGACGCGGGCGTTGGCCTCGGGGCAGCCGTCCTCGTCCTTGAAGCTGTCTTTGTCTTCAGGGTCGATGGGGCAGGCGTCGATGGTGTCGGCGAGGCCGTCCTTGTCGTTGTCGAGCTCAGGGCAGCCGTCGGCGTCTTCGAACTTGTCGAGGTCCTCAGCCACGGTCGGGCAGGCGTCGAGACGATCGACGATGCCGTCGAGGTCACGATCGCCGCGGCCGCTGCTCACGTAGGCCAAGCCCGCGGTGAGGCGCCAGGCCGGGGAGCCGATGGCTTCAGTGAGCCCCGCGCCCATGGCGCCGTTGAGGCGCACGTTCTCGTTCACCTGGGTCCAGAAGCCGAGCAGGGCCTCGGAGGGGTTGCCGACGCTCGACACGCTCATGGTCTTGTAGTTCGCGCCGCCGAGGACCTCCAAGGACACGCCGGAGGTCTCGTTCACGGCGTAGGCCGCGGCGAGGCGGTACCAGAGCTGGTCGTTCATCTCCAGCTCATTGAGCGTCACCTCGGGCAGGCCGCGGGTGCCGACGTTCGCGATGAGCAAGGCGTCGCCGACCATGTAGTCCGCGACGAGGCCGACCTCCCAGGTCATCGTGCCCCAGCTCAAGAGGCTCTCGGGATCGCCGATGGGCAAGGCGCCGCGACCGACGAAGGCCACGCCGGGCTTGCCCTCCTCACGGTTGAGGAGCGTCCACTTCAGGTCGAGGCTCGGGTCGCCCATGGTGGGGCCGCCGTTGGGCTGGAGCGTGCCCGCCGACCAGGCGTAGAACGGCACGTTGACGCCCAGGCGCACCGGGCCGAGGCCGTAGCCCGCGGAGAGGCCCAAGGCGACGGCGTCTTGAAGGACCGAGACCTCTTCGCCCGTGTCTTCCCATTGCCAGAGGTAGGGGTTGTGCACCCACCACGTCGCGGCGCGGACGTAGACGGCCTTGGACTCCGGCGCCGTGGAGTCATCGGTGAACAGCGTCCGGGTGGCGTCGATGGAGGGCCGAATCGGGTCGGCGTTCATGGTCGCCGGGCCAACTGGAGGCAGCTCTTGCGCGAGCACAAGGCCTGACGAGCACATCCAGAGCGTGATCCCAAACCCGACCGTCTGTCCGCTGATCGACCTCATCCGCGCACCTCTTCGCTGCGAGATTTACCCCGGCGCCTCTTGCGCCAGTCAGGACCATCAAGTGTATCCCAATCGGCGAGAGAGGCGAGCGACCGCCATGTAAACCTGATCCGGCGGCGCGCTCGTGAAGCACAGCCGGGCCCAGCCCGCGTACGCCGCGCCGCAGCTCTCTCCGGGCGCGAGGAGCACCCCGTCCTCCAGGGCGTCCTCCAGAAATCCCGCCACGCCACGATCATCGAGGACGGCGCGCAGGTCCAAGAACAAGAACGTGGAGCCTTCAGGCGGCGGCAGGCGGAGCGCGGCCGCGGCGGCGTCCCCGACCGTCTGATAGAGCGCTCGTGCGTTCGAGATCCACTCCGCTCCGCGCGTGAGCGCGACGAGCGCGGCGCGTTGGCCCGCCGTCGGCGCGGCGTAGAACGTGTGGGTGCTCACCTTACGCGCCTGGGCGACGATCGCCGGGGGTCCGACCAAAACCCCGACGCGGTTGCCCGCCATGCCATACGCCTTGGAGAACGAGAACGCCGTGAGCGTGCGCTCGGGGGCGAAGCGCGCCAAGGAGACGTGCTCCCCGCGGAACACGTAGTCCTCATAGGTCTCATCGGAGAGGAGCCAGAGGTCCAAGGACCGGGCCAAGGCGGCGATGGCCTCCAGCCAGTCCGGGGGCAGCACCCGGCCCGTGGGGTTCGACGGGGACGAGACGTAGATCGCCACGGTGTTGGGGCCGATCACCGAGCGCAGGGCGGCGACGGCCTCGGCCGCCGAGCCGACGCGGTCGTAGAACGGCAGCTCCAACGGGCGCCCTCGGAAGGCCTGCACGATCCCCCGGATGAGCGGCCAGAACGGCGCGAGGATGACCACCTCCTCCCCCGGGGAGAGCAGCGCGCCCAAGGCCGAGGCCAAGGCCCCCGTCGCCCCGGCGGTGACGAGCACGGCGCCGGGCTCCACGGCGAGGCCGTTCTTCTGCCGGAGCTTCTCCACCAAGGCGTCGATGAGCGCGGGCTCGCCTTGGGGCGAGACGTAGTGGTGAAGGCGCGGCTGGGTGGCCAGGGTGAGATCCTCCATGCGCGCGCCCTCGACGGGGTCGAGCCAGGTGTCGCCGACGTGCAGGGGGAAGATCGGCCCGGGGTGCTGGGCGATCCGCGCCTGGAGCTTTGAGAAGATGGCGCCGGGCAGCTCGGCGACCTCTTTGGTGACGTTCGGCGGACGGGGCAACGGCGGCTCCTTCACGATCTCGCCGCGAAGCATAGCGCGCCGGAGAGGGCCCTCGTCGCCGTCGTGCTCCCCGATCTTCCGCGGCCGCCCATGCTCTTGACGGAGCAAGACCCCCAGCGGCCTCAAAACGGGCGGTGGCGGCTATGGATAATCCTGTTAACAGGCTGCGGAGTATGCTGTGGTGCCCCTGTTGATGATCGATGGACTGCTCCTCTGCCCAGACACCCCTGTGGGCAGCTCCCGAGTCGCTCCATGATCCGCCCCCTGGATCTTCCCCAGGTGATCCATAGGGCGAACTCAATCAGGATACGCACTTACGGACTAGTCCCCAGCGTGCATAGGCACGGATCTGATGGATGAAGGATCGATCTGATCTGGATCGATCTCTCTCATCCACCTCACCTCGACAGCCAGCAGCAGCGCGGAAGCACAGCCTGTCATCCAGCGGAGCCCTCATGGAGCTGTACATCGATCGTGACGCTTTCCTCACGGGCCTCACCCGGGTCCAGGGGATCGTCGAGCGCCGCAACACGCCCAACCCCATCCTCTCCAACGTGGTGCTGGAGGCGGCGGAGGGTCGGCTGCGGCTGACGGCGACGGACACCGAGATGTCCTACATCGGCGACTTCCCGGCGACGGTCGAGACGCCGGGGCAGATCTCCGTAGACGCCCAGTCCCTCTTCCAGATCGCCCGGGTGCTCCCCGACTCCACGGCGCACCTCAAGCTCGGCGCCCAGAACCGCCTTGAGGTCAGCTCGGGCTCGGCTTGGTACAAGGTCAACGGCCTGCCCACGGACGACTACCCCTTCCCCCAGCACTTCGACGGCAACGGGGTGATGCGCCTCAAGGCGCCGCAGCTCGCCTGGCTCATCGACCGCACGGGCTTCGTCGTCTGCCCCGACGACAACCGCTACGGCATCAACGGCGCGCACCTGGAGGTCCACGACGGCCACGACGGCCAGCGCCTCCTGCGCATGGTCGCGACCGACGGCCACCGGCTCTCTTACGCCCAGGCGCCGTTTGAGGGTGAGTTCCACATGGGCCAGCGGATGCTCCTGCCCCGCAAGGCCATCGCCGAGATGAAGAAGCTCTGCGAGCGCATCGAGGGCGACGTCGAGCTGTCCTTCGGCGAGAGCTCGGCCCTGCTCTCCGTGCCTTCAGCGCGGTTCCACTTCCGGCTCATCGACGGCGAGTTCCCCGACTACCGCCGGGTGATCCCCACGAACTTCCAGCGCCGGGTCACCGCCGACCGCGAGGCCCTCGTCTCTGCGCTCAAGCGTGTGGCGGTGCTCGCCCAAGACCGCTCCCGCCCCGTGCGGTTCAAGTTTGAGGCCGGTCAGCTCACCGTCTTGGCGCTCAACGCCGACCACGGCGAGGCCCGGGAGCAGCTCGCCATCGAGCTCAAAGGCAGCCCCGTCGAGATCGGCTTTAACATCAAGTACTTCCAAGAGGTGCTCAGCGCGATGGTCGCCGAGCGCGCGTTCATCGAGCTCGGTGACGCCCTCTCCCCGGCGGTCTTGCGTGAGCCCGAGAGCGACGACTGCCTGATGATCGTCATGCCGATGCGCCTCGACTGACGCTTGCGACTCCTGACGCTTTGTGCCCAGGACTTTCGCAACTTAGAGCGGGTGGAGGTCTCGACCGACGCCCGCTTCGTGATGTTCACCGGGGAGAACGCCCAGGGCAAAACAAACCTCCTGGAGGCCGTTCACACCCTCGCCGCGCTCAAGGGCTTTCGGGCGCGGCGTAACCGTGAGCTTCTGCGCCACGGCCAAGAGGCCGCGAAGGTGAGCGGCCTCGTCTTTGACGGCGAGAGCCGCCGCCAGCTCAGCGTCGAGCTCAGCCCCACCGGGCGAAAAGGCCGGGTAGACGGCAAGTCTCCGGCGCAGCTTGAGGAGTACTTCGCGAGCCTCCGCGCCGTGGTGTTCACCCCGGAGGACGTCGCCATCGTACGGGAGGGCCCTGAGCTCCGCCGCCGCTTCTTGGACCGCGCCGCGTTCACCGCCCGGGCGGGTTTTCTGGAGATCGCCCAGGCCTTCCGCGGCGCTCTGGAGCAGAAGTCCGCGCTCCTGCGCCAAGAGCGCCCGGATCGCCTGAGCCTGGAGGTGTTCAACGAGCGTCTGGCCGTGGCGGGGGCCCGGCTCTCCGCCCGGCGAGCTCGCCTCGTCGCCGAGCTTCATGAGCCCTTCCTCCAGATGCACGGGGCGATCTCCGGCCGGGGCAAGGTCGGCCTGCGCTATGTGAGCCGCCTCGGCGACGGCGACGAGGCCGCCCGGGCCGAACGTTTTCGCGGCCTGCTCGGCGAGAACCTCAACGCTGAATTGGAGCGCGGCGCCCCCCTCGACGGCCCCCAGCGGGATGAGCTGGAGCTGACCTTAGACGGCCGCAGCGCCCGGACCTGGGGCAGCCAAGGCCAGGTGCGGTCCTTGGCCCTGGCGCTCAAGCTCGCCGAGCTCAGCGCCGCCCGGCAGCGCGGGGCCCGGCCCCTGTTTCTGCTCGACGACCTCTCCTCGGAGCTCGACCGCCTGCGCACGGGGCGCCTCGTGGACCTCCTCGCGAGCTTGGACCTCCAGGTGCTCGTCACCTCGACGGATCCCAAGGTGCTCGGCGACCAGCCCGAGCAGCTTCGTTACGCCGTCGAGGCCGGCGTGCCGCGCTTGCTCTGATTCCTTCGTCAAATGAGCCCTCGGCCAGCCCCGGCCATGCCCCACGCGCCCCCGCGGGTTACGTTCCCGTGAACGCCCTCCTCGTCCCCTCGCTGTCAGGGGATCACGAGCGGGCCGGGAGTCTCTCGTTCATGGCTGAGATTCAAGCGCCGGAGCATCTTCGCCCCGGGCTCTCCGATGGCTCCGAATACGACGCCAGCAAGATCACCGTGCTTGAGGGCCTGTCTGCGGTGCGTATGCGCCCGGCCATGTACATCGGCAGCACCGGCGAGCAAGGCCTCCACCACCTCGTCTACGAGGTCGTGGACAACTCCATCGACGAGGCCCTCGCGGGCTGGTGTGATCGGGTCCTCATCGTGCTCCACGAGGACGGCTCTTGCTCCGT
Source organism: Myxococcota bacterium (assembly GCA_023150775.1). Taxonomy (GTDB): domain Bacteria; phylum Myxococcota_A; class UBA796; order UBA796; family CAJQPC01; genus JADKFE01. The sequence continues at coordinate 9,454 of JAKLKE010000009.1, read as the reverse complement.
CGAAGACAACGGCCGCGGCATCCCCGTGGACATGCACGCCACCGAGGGCCGCCCCGCGGCTGAGGTCGTGCTCACCGTGCTTCACGCCGGCGGCAAGTTCAACAAGGGCTCGTACAAGGTCTCCGGCGGCCTGCACGGCGTCGGCGTGTCCTGCGTGAACGCGCTCTCGTCGTGGTTACGCCTCGACATCTGGCGCGGCGGCGCCCACTACAAGCAGCGTTACGCCATCGGCGTGCCGCAAACAACGCTTGAGAAAGACGGCCCCACGGAGAAGCGCGGCACCCGGGTGCAGTTTCTGCCCGACCCCACGATCTTCTCCGAGATCAACACCTTCTCCTTCGACTACCTCGCCCGGCGCCTGCGTGAGCTGGCCTTCTTGAACCCTGGCGTCGAGATTCGTATCGAGGACCGCCGCGACGGCCGCGAGCACATCTTCAAGTATGAAGGCGGCATCCGCTCCTTCGTGGAGCACATCAACAAGAACAAACAAGCCCTGCACGACCCCCCGATCTACATGCACGCCGAGCGTGAGGGTGTTGATGTCGAGCTGGCCTTCCAGTGGAACAGCTCCTACCAAGAGACGCTGTTCTCCTTCGTGAACAACATCAACACCGTAGACGGCGGCACCCACGTCACGGGCTACCGCGCCGCGCTCACCCGCACGCTCAACGCCTACGCCACGGACGAGGGCTTCCTCAAGGCGAACAAAGGCGAGAGCCTCTCCGGCGAAGACGTGCGTGAGGGCCTCTCCTGCGTGCTCTCGGTGAAGGTGCCCGAGCCCCAGTTTGAGGGCCAGACGAAGGGCAAGCTCGGCAACTCCGAGGTGAAGGGCCTCGTCGAGAGCGTCGTGAACGACAAGCTCATGGCGTACCTCCAGCAGAACCCCCAGGTGGCGCGGTCGATCATCGCCAAGTCCCTCGACGCCGCCCGGGCCCGCGAGGCCGCGCGCAAGGCGCGTGAGCTCTCCCGGCGCAAGAGCGTGCTCGACGGCGGCGACCTGCCGGGCAAGCTCGCCGACTGCCAAGAGCGCGACGCCAGCAAGTGTGAGCTCTACCTCGTCGAGGGAGACTCCGCCGGTGGCTCGGCCAAGCAGGGCCGCGACCGCAAATACCAGGCGATCCTGCCCCTGCGCGGCAAGATCCTCAACGTCGAGAAGGCGCGCTTCGACAAGATGTTGTCCTCCAACGAGATCAAGTCGATGATCTCGGCCTTGGGCACCTCCATCGGCCAGGACTACACGATGGAGCGCCTGCGGTACGGGCGCATCATCATCATGACCGACGCCGACGTCGACGGCTCCCACATCCGCACGCTCTTGCTCACCTTCTTCTACCGGCAGATGCCGCAGCTCGTCGAGCGGGGCCACCTCTTCATCGCCCAGCCCCCCTTGTACAAGGTCAAGCGCGGCAAAAAAGAGCGTTACCTCAAGGACGACGTGGCCTTGCGCGACTTCTTGCTGCGTGAGGGCGGCGCGGGCTTCTCGCTTCACCTCCCCGGCATCGACGCGCCGCTCACCGGCGATCCGCTCTTGGAGCGCCTCGACAGCGTGGCCCGGTACTCGAACCGCCTTGAGGGCCTCGCCCGCCGCTTCGATCCCTCCTTGCTCGACGCTTGGCTGGCCGTAGACGGCCCCTCCGCCGGCGCCGACCGCGAGGCCTTGGAGGCCCGGCTGCCCGCGTTCCACGAGCGCATCAGCCTCTCCTCCCCCGAGGTCGCCGTGCGCACCACAGAGGTCGTGTACGACGACACCTGGGGCGGCTACGGTGTGCTGGTTCACTCCTTCCGCGACGGCCAGCCCCGGGAGACGCTCCTCGGCGCCGAGATCAACTGTGAGCCCGAGCACGAGAGCCTGCGCCAGCTCGCCGCCGAGCTCCGCGCCGCCTTGCCGCTCCCCGCCACCTTAGGCGACACCGAGCTGCGCTCTTGGCCGGCCCTGATCAACCAGGTGATGCTCGACTCCAAGAAGGGCTGGGACGTCCAGCGTTACAAAGGTCTCGGCGAGATGAACCCCGAGCAGCTCTGGGAGACCACGATGGACCCCCAGGTGCGTACGCTCTTGCAGGTGCAGATCAAGGACGCCATCGAGGCCGACACCATGTTCACCATCCTCATGGGTGACCAGGTAGACCCTCGCCGCGAGTTTATTCAGAAGCACGCGCTGCAGGTGCGCAACCTCGACATCTAAGGTCCATACGACGGACCCGGAGGCCTTGCCATGAGCGGCGCGGCGCGAGCGCAGGCGGACATCGCGGAGCTGATCTGGGGCAAGGTCATCCTCGTCACCGGAAAAGGTGGCGTCGGGAAGACGTCCGTCGCCGCGTCCTTGGGCCGGCTGGCCGCGGCCCAGGGCCGGAAGACCTTGGTCCTGGAGCTCGACGCCCAGAACCCCTCGCTCAACGCCGTGTTCGCGGCGAAGGCGCGGTATGAGCCCGTCGAGGTCCAGCCCAACCTCTTCATCGCCAACCTCGACTGGCTCAACGCCCTCAAAGAGTGGGTGGAGCGGGTGATCCCCGCCAAACGTATCGTCGAGCGCATCTTAGAGAACCACATCGTCCAGCTCTTTCTGGACGCCACCCCGGGCAACCGCGAGGTGGTCACGCTCTCGAAGCTGGTGTGGCTCTCCGGCGAGTTTGACCTCGTCGTCGTCGATATGCCCGCCTCGGGCCACGCCACGGCGATGCTGCGCACCCCGCAGGAGGTGATGAACCTCTTCACCGCCGGGCCCCTGCACCAGCGCGGCTTAGAGGCCCAGGCGCTCTTGGAGTCGCCGACGACCCACCTCGTGCTCGTGGCGCTGCCTGAAGAGATGGTCGTCAACGAGACGCTAGAGACCTACAACAAGGTCCGGGCTGAAGTCCCCAAGCTCAAGATCAGCCTGCTCGTGCTCAACCGGGCGGCGCGGCCGAGCCTCTCCGATGATGAGCGCGCGCTCTTGGAGCGCCTGAGCGCGGCGTACCCCAGCGGCGCTGAGGGTGAGCTGCTCCTCGCTGGTCGCTGGGAGGCCACCTTGGAGGCCGGCACGGCGAGCGCGCTTGACCGTCTCGGCCACGAGGCGCCCCAGCTCCCGCTCATCGACGTGCCTCGTCTGGCCCCCGACGGCGGCCCCGAGCGCCTCGTGCGAAACCTCGCCGCGGCCTTGGCGCGGTCCTCGTCGCGGGCGCTTCACCCCGGGGGTGGCCGGTGATTCAGCCCCGTGAGGTGCTCACCCGGCGCAAGCTGGTGGTGTGTGTCGGCTCGGGCGGCGTCGGCAAGACGACGACGGCGGCGACGATGGGCCTCTGGGCCGCGCGCCAAGGCCGCAAGGTCCTGGTGATGACGATCGACCCCGCCCGGCGCCTGGCCAACTCTCTGGGCCTCAAAGAGTTCGGCAACACCGAGACGCAGATCACGGTGCCCGGCCTGCCCCAAGGCGGCCAGCTCTGGGCGATGATGCTCGACACCCAGACGACGTTCGACGAGCTCATCCAGCGCATGGCCCCAGACCAGCGCACCGCCGACCGCATCCTCACCAACCGCATCTACCGCACCATGTCCGACACCTTCGCCGGCAGCCAGGAGTACATGGCCGCCGAGAAGCTCTACGACGTGATGACCTCGGGCCGCTACGACCTCGTCGTGCTCGACACGCCGCCGGTCAAGAACGCGCTGGACTTCTTCGAGGCCCCCGGACGCCTCTCGCGCTTCTTCGATCGCCGCGTGATCAAGTGGTTCCTCCAGCCTTATGAAGAGAAACGCAGCTTCAACCCCCTGGCGGCGGGCACCAGCGCCGTGGTGTTTAAGCTGCTGAGCTTCATCTTCGGCAAAGAGTTCTTGGGCGACATCTCCGAGTTTTTGGTGCTGTTTAAGGACATGTACGACGGCTTCCGGGAGCGCCACGAGGAGGTGCTGCGCATCTTCCGCTCCCCGGACACCTCCTTCGTCACCATCGCCGCGCCGACGGAGCCCTCGATGGAGGTCGCCGGGTTCTTCGCTGAAGAGCTGCGGCGGCGGGGTTACCCCCGGGCGGGGATGATCGTGAACCAAGTGCACCAGTGCGCTGAAGAGCCCTTGGAGCCGGAGATCCTGCTCGGTGAGGCCGCACGATTGACGGGGGTTGATCTCCACGATCGCACCGCGGCGAGCCTCGTCGCCCGCCTGGGCGCGGCGCATGGCCGCTTACGGCAGCTCGCCCACTCCGAGCGGGTCCTGATACACGCCCTTCACAAGATCAACCCGGCAGGGGCCTTCTTTGTCGAGTTACCCTGGCTAGAGCAGCAGGTCTACGATCTGGGCGCGCTCGGCGTCGTGGCGGACAGCCTCTTCGCCGATGTGTAGCCCCCGCTCGACCCCCGTGAACGCGAAGGAGGGCAGCTTGTCCCGAGCCCTGATGGTCATCGTCCTCTGGTCACTCGCCGCCGACGTGCACGCCGGTCGCCCGCCGCTCACCCCGCAGATTCAGCTCCACGGCGGGGTCTCGGGGGTGAAGGGCCCCGGCAACCTCGGCCTGAGCGCCGGGGTCGAGTCCCGGATGACCCGCTACGTCAACGTCGATCTCGGCGGGTTCTACACCTTCAACGCTAACCCCGACGTCTTCATCCACGACGGCGAGCCGTCGAGCCACTTTCGGCTGCGCCACGGCGCCTACGTCGCCCCGGGCCTGCGCCTGCCCCACCGCCAGCCGGCGAACGCCACCTGGGACGTCACCGCCCGGGTCGGCCCCGGCATCGTGTGGTCGGCGGACCTCTCCCCAGAGCACGCGAGCTTAGAGGACCACCTTGAGCTCGACGCCGGGGTGATGGGCGCCTTGGAGGGCCAGCTCCTCTACAGAGACCAGGTCGGCCTGCGCGCCTCCGCCCGCGCCTGGTTTTTTGTGCCCTTCTATGTCGACAACCTCACCGATGTGCCCGTGCTCACCCCCCAGGTGACGACCGAGCTGGTCTGGAAGTTTTAAGGAGCGCCCGATGACGGCTTTTGAAGGTGTGCTCCCGATTCACCGCCTCTTCGGGATTCGCCTCATCGGCCTGCGCCACGCCGCGGGCCTCAGCCAGGCCACCCTGGCCGAGCGGGCGGGCCTCGACCCCGACGAGCTCGCGCGGCTAGAGGCCGGCGTCGGCGAGCCGACCGTAGAGACCGTGGCCGTGCTCGCCGAAGCCCTGGGCGTGCGCCCGGTGGAGCTCGTGCGGGACGACGCCGATCCGGCGCAGCTCGTCGGTGAGCTGCTCGCCCGGGTGAGCCCCGAGCAGCGCAAAGAGATGATCGCCGCCATCGAGGCCACCCTCGGCGCCCGGGGCAAGAGCAAGACCTGAGCCTCGGCCTGGGTGACGGCGCCGTGTAGATCGGCGTCCGCGCCCACGGTCAGCTCGGTCGTGTCTTCGCCGCCCCGGGGCAGGGTCGGGCCCTCGAGCGCGCAGACATCGGTGGTGTCCGTCGAGAGGCGCCCGTCGAAGGTCGCCGTGGTCTCGGCGCTGGTCTCGGCGCTGGTCTCGGGCTCCTCGGCGGCGGCCAGGAGCGTCAGGGTCAGCGGGCTCATCAACGTGGGGTCACGCTCTGCGGCCCGCCGCGCTATGCGGAGGACCATGCCCTGACAAGGCCGTGCCGGAGCAAATCCTGGCGCTTCGCCGCGGCAGATCGTCGCGGCGCGACTCGCCGGGCGCCCCTCGACGTGTAAACTCCCCGCCTATGCACCTCCCCCGCGCCCTGCTCCTCCTGCTCCTCCCGCTGCTCCTCCCCCTCTCTGGCGCCTGCGCGCGGAGGGCGAACAGCTCCATCAACGACGCCGCGCCGCCGGTCGTGGAGGACTGCGCGGTATGGGACAACCCCCGGCTCACCCGGCGTCTGGACCTGCTCACGGGCTCCGTCGAGCGTGAGGGCAACCGGGCGGAGCTGCTCATCGACGGGGTGAGCGCCTTCCCGCGCCGGTATCAGAACAGCGCCGACGCCGAGCTCATCTTCGTGAAGACCTTTATCTTCTACGAGGACGAGGCCGGTCAGGCCGTCGCCAAGCTGCTCTCCGAGCGGGCCCAGGCCGGGGCTGAAGTCTGGTTTCAGTACGATCAAAAAGGCAGCATCCGCGGCCCTGAAGACGTACAGAACATGCTCACCTTCGCCGATGATGAGCGCCTGCTTGGCGAGCTGCCCCTGGTGCGAAAGATGCGTGAGGCGGGGGTTCATATCATCGCCTCAAACCCCGTGCGTCGCGCAAAAGGCATCGTGCGCTGGGGCGAGTTTGTGGACGACTGGACCGAGGCGCGCGACCAGGATCGTTCGGTGCGGATCCTGCCGCGCTTTGACCACGAGAAGTACTGGATCACCCTGAACCCCCTGCCGGACGGCGATCGGGAGCTGCGGGTGATCCTCGGCGGGCTCAACATCGCCAGCGAGTACGCCTATGGCGGCACCGCCCAGCAGGACGCCGTCACCGGGCGCAACGGCTGGCGCGACACCGACATCGAGCTGCGCGGGCCGATCACCAACGACGTGGTGTCTCGTTACCTCGACCTCATCGAGATTCACACCAGTGAGCGCCTCTTGCCCGGCGAGCGGGGTCGGCTCAACCCCGTGCAAGGCCCCAAAGGCGCGGCCAAGGCGAGGTTTGTGTGGAATCACCCGATCTTGGGCAACAAACGGCGCATCGAGCGTCTGTACAACGAGCTCATCGACGCCACACCCGACGGCGCGCCGATCAAGATCGCCACGGCCTACTTCGCGCCCGGCCGCCGCATCACCCGCCCGCTCTACCGGGCGGCCCGAGACAAGAACGCGCTGACCGTGATCACGAACTCGACGGAGAGCGTAGACATGTGGTTCGTCACCTCGGCGAGCCGCCACGAGTATCGGCGTCTGAGCCGAATCAACCCCGCCCTCGGCCTCTATGAGTGGCTGCCCCAGCCCGAGGAGGGCTGGTTCACCCTACACTCCAAGCAGGCCGCGTTCGGGAGCTGCGGGCCGGTGATCGTCGGCTCGGCGAACCTCGACGCCCAGTCGAGCGAGCACAACTCCGAGTCCGTCGTGGTCGTGCGAGACGCCCAGCTCCGGGCGGACTTTGATCAGATGTTTGAGGCCGATCTCGGCGAGGGCCGCGTCGCCCGGGTTGATCCCGCGGAGCTGGGTCGGGTCGGCCCCATCGAGCGGCTCAAGGAGCTGACGATCTACACCCTGATGTGGTACTGGCTCGACGGCGGCGCGGGCGCGGGCCCCGGATTCGGCGGGGGAGGCAGGCTTTAGGCGCGCGGGTCGCGCGGAGGCGCCGCGGGTCGTCTATACTGGTCGGGCCTCCAAGACGGAACCGCCCCCATGCGCCGCTCACTCCTCCTCTGCTGCTCCCTGCTCATCGCCTGTAACCCCGACCCTGACGACAAGCTGGACGACTCCATCGACACCCAGCCCGTCGAGGTGAACCAAGACGAGGACGGTGACGGCGTCGAGTTTGAGGAGGACTGCGACGACCTGAACGCCGAGATCTTCCCCGGCGCGCCCGAGCTGTGTGACGGCCTGGACAACGACTGCGACGGCAGCGTAGACGACGAGCCCTCCGACGCCCCCGCCTGGTACGCCGACGCCGACAGTGACGGCTACGGCGACCCAAACTCCGCGGTCTTGGCCTGCGAGGCCCCGACCGGGCTCATCGCTGCGGGCGGCGACTGTGACGACGCCACGGCCACGGTGAACCCCGCCGCCGCCGAGGTCTGCGACGGCGTGGACAACAACTGCGACGGCCTCGCCGATGGTGAAGACGCCATCGACGCCGCCACCTGGCACAACGACGACGACGGCGACGGCTACGGCGACCCGACCACGGCCCAGGCCGCCTGCGAGGCCCCGGCGGGCGCGGTCTCCGACGCCACGGACTGCGACGACGACGACGACGACGTGAACCCCGGCGCCGTGGAGCTCTGCGCCACCGCTGAAGACGACGACTGTGACGGTCTCATCAACGAGGCCGACGCCGCCGACGCGGCGGTCTGGTACACCGACGCCGACCTCGACGGCTTCGGTGACGCGGCGGTGACCACCTTGGCCTGCGCCCAGCCCAGCGGCGCGGTCTCGGACGCCACGGACTGTGATGATCGTGACTTCGGCGTAAACCCCGACGCTGAAGAGGTCTGTGATGGCCTCGACAACAACTGTGATGGGTCAACAGACGGCGCCGACGCCACCGACCTGTCCACCTGGTACACCGACGCCGACAAAGACGGCTTCGGTGATCCCAAGAAGTCCCAGAAGGCCTGCGACGCCCCGAAGGGCACCGTCGCCGACGATGACGACTGCGACGATAGCGACGATGACATCAACCCCGACGCCGCCGAGCTCTGCGATGGCCTCGACAACAACTGTGACGGGTCAACCGACGGCGCCGACGCCACCGACCTGTCGATCTGGTACAGCGACGCCGACAAGGACGGCTTCGGCGACGCCACGTCGATCCAGCGCGCCTGCGACGCCCCGGCGGGCACCGTCGCCGATGACGACGACTGTGATGACGGCGATGATGAGATCAACCCCGACGCGACCGAGATCTGCGACGGCGTAGACAACGACTGCGACGGCAGCGTCGATGACGGCACCAGCGGCTCCATCTCGTCCTGCGCGGCGCTCTCTTGCCTCGACGTGTTGGCCAGCGGCGAGACGGTGAGCGGCGTGTATGTGCTTGATCCCGACGATGACGGCGACACGTCCAACGCCATCGAGGCCTACTGCGACCTCGACACAGACGGCGGCGGCTGGACGCTCGTGAGCTGGACCGGCGACAGCACGAAGACGCCCCTCGGCACGCCCTACCCCGGCCTCGCCATCTGCAGCACCCTCGACTGTCAGCGCGGCTCGGCGGCCAGCGAGAGCGTGCTGGAGGCGCTCATCAACGTCTCTACGTCCATCGGCGTCGGCCACAGCACCGCGGCGATGGCGAGCTACGACCTGCTCGGTGACTATGACTACGCCGTCTCCTACGATTATGTGAGCCTCGCGGGCTTCACCCTGAGCGCCGGCGCCACGATCTCCTCCTGCACGCCCTTCGCGACCGGCAGCGCGAGCGTGCTCGCCGGGCCCGCCGACGCGGATGGCGCCACGGTGTACCTCGCCCAGGGCTTCTATTACTCCTCGGGCTACGGCAGCTACTCCGAGTCGAGCAGCTACATCTGGCTCGTGAGCGCGCCGTCGTCGTACTGCGGCGGCAGCGGCGACGCGCCGGGCTCGTGGCTCGGCAACTGGAGCGCCAGCGAGCGGGAGTATGGCCCCTACCTGCGCTCGACCGCTGGGGCGCGCTCCGTCTGGGTGCGTTGATCCTCTACATTCCCTTGGAGCTTCCCCATGCGTCTGTCCTCAAGCCTCACGCTCTTCACCCTCGTCTCGTTCACCGTCGCTTGCGGCGGGGACGACAAGACCACGCCCGATGAAGAGACCGCCGCGCCCATCGGCCCCACCGACAACGACGGCGACGGCGTGCCCGAGGAGGAGGACTGCGACGACGAGGACGCCG
>JAKLKE010000099.1 GCA_023150775.1 Myxococcota bacterium | reverse complement strand
TCATCACGCTGCGCGGCGCCGCTGAGGGCCATGGCTGGGATCCGCGCCCTCGCCTCGGCCCCCCGCGACCGGAATGAGCCTCTCGCGACCCCGCACGAGGACGAGCCTCCCAGGATCCGTGTTGTGCGTGAGCGGTCTGTTCTGCCCGTCGCGGTTTGTCGAAGATGAAGGTTCCTCTACGAGATTCAGAGGAGGTGTGGGAGGGACAGCAGCGCGGCGAAAGGCGAGCATGAACAGGAGCTAGCTCTCTTCAGTCATCACGTCCGGGTCAAAAAACATCACCGAGCGCACCATCTCGTTGACCCCACGGCGGCAGAGCGCCTCGGGCTCCTGGAACCGTTTGATCTGCTCGGCGAGGGCCTCGGGGCCGTCGCTGACGAGCACGGTGAGGGGCTGCTCCACGCCGAGCTTGATCCGCAGGTACCGCAGGCAACGGATGCTCGACACGTCGAAGCGGTACATCCTGTCCATCGGGATCTCCTCGGGGCGGCGGGGCCACCCGACGCCGGAGTTTAACCGACAGGCCGCCCCCCGCGCCCTCAGGGCCCGAAGCGCGCCAGATACCCCTTCACGTCGAGCTTCTTGGCCGTGGAGTCGCTGGACATGAAGCGCACCGAGCCGAAGATCGGCCGCTCGGGGCCCCAGGGGCGGTCAAAGCGGCCCAAGGTCCAGAAGATGCCGCTGTACGAGCTCGGGTCGCGACCGTCCAAGGCGTAGCGGTTGTTCAGCTCCACGAGCGCGTCGAGGGCGTCCTGCGGCGTGGCGCTCCACTCCAGGATCTTCTTGCCCCACAACATCCGGAGGTAGTTGTGGATGACGCCCTCCCGCACGAGCTGGCGCTGGGCGGCGTTCCACAGAGGGTCGTGGGTCTTGGACTCGGCGAGCTGGGTGAGGCTGTACACCCGCTCCCGGCGGTCGTCTGTGTGTTTTTCTAAGGTGGCCCGGGCCCAGTCGGGCAGGCGCTCGTAGCGGTCGTAGTCCGTGGGGTGCTCGAAGGCGAAGTTAAAGCCCAGCTCTCGCCAGGTGACCAGCTCGTCGATGAAGGCCTCGGCGGCCTGGCTCATGCCCCACCAGCCGTCTTTGGAGGCCGTGGGTTTGGGGCCCAAACGCGCCGGGGTCCAGCCTTCAGCGTCGATGATCAGGCGCAGGGCCTCGTGGGGGCTCACATGACCGTAGTGCAGATACGGCGAGAGGCCGCTGCCGCCGTCGAGGCTGGGCTGATTGCGGTCTTCATTGTAGCGGGAGAGGCGCTCGGCGACGAAGGCGTGTAGGCGGCGCTCTCCGGCCGCGGAGCCGCCGGGTTTGTGCGGGACGGGCTTGACGCTGTGGGAGGCGGCTGAGTTCGAGGAGGGCCGCCTCGTCTGTGTCGGGCCAGCGGGCGGGAAGCTCAGCGGGCAGGGTTGGCGCCGGGCGCGGGCTGAGCAGGCTGAGCGGCTCGGCCTCGGGGAGCTCCAAGAGGTGCGTCGGCAGGCGTTTGTGCAGGTGGCGGCGAAAATGGACGGCGGCGGTGAAGTCGCGGCCGGGGTCACGGATGGGCAAGAGCCCGACGCTGTCCACCTCCTCAAGACGCACAGTCAGCGCGCGCCCGGCGCTGGTGACCATCTTGGGCAGAAAGAAGCAGGGCCAGGCATCGGTGACGACGAGGCAGGCCCGGGCGGCCAAGGCGGCGAGCAGGCCCCTCCCGGCGCCGGGGCTGGGCTCGACGTAGCTCCAGCAGGTGACCCCGGCGGCTTGCAGGCGGCGGCGGTTCTCGGCCATGCCCTGGAGGATGAAGCGGTGGTGGCGGTCGCTCGCCCAGCGGTAGCCGACCCGCAGGGACTCCAGCACGACCAGGGGCTTGCCCAGGCGCTCGGCCTCGGTCACCGCCCGCTGCAGCGCGAAGTTGTAGCGGGTGCGGCGGTTGGCGATCATCCAATAGAGCACGAAGTCGCCGTCCGGGCGCAGCTCGCGGTCGTTCACCACCCGCAGGCGGCTTTGGGGGACGGACGGGATCATCGGGTGGGGCTCCAGAGGGGGAGAGCCCTTATGACGCGGTGGGGGAGAGGTTGCGGCCGGGACCGCCGACGCGGAGTCGCGGAGTGAGTTATCGGCGAGCGCTGGAGGTGCCTATGGTGCGAGTGCTCTTGTGGACTTTCGTTCTTGCGCAAGAAGGGGCCGTCTGCCCGGTGGGTCAGGTTCCGACAGGGAACGAGGCGACTCCGTGCTGCCCGCTCAACCAGGCGCCGCTGCGCGGGAAGCCGGGGACGTGTGTGGACATCGTGAGCGCGAGGCCCTACGGCGGCGTCATCGGCACGAGCGGCATCCAGCGGCCGCCGCCTGATCCCAACACCGCTGAAGTCAGCCTCCGCGCCGATCTCACCATCGTGGTGGGGAGAGCGCGGCGCGACGTGGTCGAGGCGGGTCTCGCGGAGACCGTGCCCGCGGTGCGGGCCTGCTACGTGGAGCGCCTCGCCGAGCGACCCAAGCTCTACGGTCTGGTCGCCATGCAGCTCACCGTGACGCCAAAGGGGGAGATCACCGAGGTCACCCCCTACCCCTTTCGCTCCACCGCGCGGGACGAGGCCATCGAGGCCTGCGTTCTGGATGCCGTGCGGGCGGTCACCTTCGCCGAGCGCCCCGGCGGCGCGGGCCACTCGACGGTGCAGGCCACCTGGGAGCTGCACCCGCCCACGACCTCCAAAACGCCCAAGGCGCCCGCCCCCTAGGACGGACGCCTTGGCGTCGTCGCGCCTCGCCCGAAGGCTCAGGCCGCGCTCTCCCGCTCAAACACGGCGGCCGCGCCCATGCCGCCGCCGATACACATCGACACCACGCCCCAGTGGGCGTCGCGGCGCTTGAGCTCGTGCAACAGCGTGGCGGTGAGCTTGGCGCCGGTGCAGCCCAGCGGATGGCCCAGGGCGATGGCGCCGCCGTTGACGTTCACCCGGGCCGGGTCGATGCCCAGCTCACGAACGCAGTAGAGCGCCTGGCTGGCGAAGGCCTCGTTGATCTCGAACACGTCCACGTCGCCCGAGCTGATCCCGGCCTTCTCCAAGGCCTTGGGGATGGCCACAGCGGGGCCGATGCCCATGATCTCGGGGTCTACGCCGACGACGGCGTAGCTGCGCAGCACACCGAGCACCTCAAGGCCCAGAGCTTCGGCCTTCTCCCGGGACATGATCAACGTGGCGGCGGCGCCGTCGCTCATCTGGGAGGAGTTGCCGGCGTGGCTCGCGCCGTCGGTGGCGAAGGCGGGCTTCAGCCGCGCCAGGCCCTCGACGGTGGTGTCGGCGCGGGCGCCGTCATCGATGCTCACCGTGACCTCACGCCAGCCCTTGCCATCAAAGACCTGGGTGACGACGGGCACGATCTCGTCGGTGAACTTGCCCGCGGCGATGGCGGCGGCGGCCTTCTGGTTGGACGCCACGGCGAAGGCGTCCTGGTCGGCGCGGGAGACGCCGAAGCGTTTGGCCACGTTCTCCGAGGTGATGCCCATGGGCTCGTAGATCTCGGGGTGCTCGGCCATGATCTTGGGGTTGGGCGAGGGGCGGTCGCCGCCCATGGGGATCTGGCTCATGCTCTCGACGCCGCCGGTCAGGGCCACGTCGTACCAGCCGGCCTGGATGCAGGCCGCGGCTTGGGCGAGGGACTGCAGGCCCGAGGAGCAGAAGCGGTTGATCGTCATCGCCGGGACGCTGTCGGGCACACCCGCGGCCAAGGCCGAGATGCGCGCCACGTTCATGCCTTGTTCACCCTCAGGCATCGCCGTGCCGATGACCACGTCGCCGATGTCCGAGGGGTTGAGCCCAGGGACACGGGCCAGCGCGCCCTTGAGCGCGGCGGTGAGCAGATCGTCGGGGCGGGTGTCTTTGAAGCCGCCCTTCTTCGCCTTGGTGACCGCGGTTCGGACCGCGGAGACGATGACGACATCGCGGGGGTTCTTCGCCATGGTTCCTTCTCCGTCGTAGATGGGTTGATCCGAGCGCGTCTTAGTTACGAAGGGGCTTGCCGGTCTCTAGCATGTGCGAGATACGGGCCTGGGTGTTGGGGTCGCCGCAGAGGGAGAGGAAGGCCTCACGCTCTAGGTCGAGGATGTGCTGCTCGTCTACGACGTGGCCGGAGGGGATGTCGCCGCCGGTCATGATGTACGCGAGCTTCTTGCCCACGGTGACGTCGTGGCCCGTGGCGTAGCCGCCCTTGTGCATCTGGTAGAGGAAGAGCTCAATCGCCGCGCGGCCGGACGGGCCGGGGAGCTTGAAGCGGCGCGGGCGGCGCGGCTTGTAGCCCGAGGTGACCAGGCCGATGGCGAGGTTCTTGGCGTCTTGGATGAGGGCGTCCGGGTCCATCGTGACCCGGTCGCTGGGGCGGAGGTAACCGATGGCGCGGGCCTCCTCAGCGCTCGTGGCGACATGCGCCATGGCGATGTTCTTGAACGCCGCCTGCACGAAGGGGTTGGGGTCGTAAGCGGTGCCCTCGGGGATGTCGCCGAGGTAACGGCCCAACATCTCTTTGCAGCCGCCGCCGGCGGGGATCACGCCCACGCCCACCTCGACGAGCCCGCAGTACAGCTCACCCGCCGCCTGGCAGGCGCTGGCCTGCATGGCGATCTCCAGACCACCGCCCAGCGTGAGGCCCCAGGGTGCCGTGACGATGGGGCGACGGCTGTAGAGCGCGCGCTGCACCGTCATCTGGAGGCCGGAGATCATGTGGCTGAGCTCGTCCCACTGCTCGTTGAGCGCCATCATCGCGACGACGAAGAGGTTCGCCCCCGCCGAGAAGGCGTTGCCGCCTTGGTTGCCGACGACCAGCGCCTCCCAGCGCCCGGCGTCGAGCTCGTCCATGGCCTCGTTGTACAGCGTGATGATGCCCTCGTCCAAGGCGTTCATCTTCGCGTGGAACTGCAGGCCCAGCACACCGTCGCCCAGGTCCAACATGCTGGCGCTGTCGTTCGACTTGAGCGCGCCGCGCTTGAGCTTGACCTCAGAGAGGAAGAGCCAGCCATCGGAGCCGGGGACGGGCTTGGCTGAAGCCGTCGTCGGGTCCCAGTAGGTCTGCACGCCGTTCGCGTCACGGGCGTAGAAGGACTCACGCCCAGCGTCCAACATCGCCTTCACCCAGGGGGTGACGGTGAGGCCGTCGGCCTCCATGCGGGCGGCCGAGGCGCGCACGCCGATGGCGTCCCAGGTCTCGAAGGGGCCGAGATCCCAGGCGAAGCCCCAGCGCATCCCGCGGTCGATGTTCACGACGTCATCGGCGATCTCGGGCAGGCGGTTCGCCGAGTAGATCAACGTCTCGGCGGTGACGGCCCAGGCGCACTTCGCGGCGGCGTCGTCGCCAGCGATCACCGTGGCGACCTTCTCCCCGGCGGTCTCCTTCTTCTTCGCGGCGCCGAGGCTCGGGAAGCGGGGCTTGCCCGTGGGCTTGTACTCGCCCGTCGTCACGTCGCGGAAGAGGATGACGGTCTTGCCGTTCTCATCTTTGGACTTGAGGTAGAAGCCCTTGCCCGTCTTGCCGCCGAGGGAGCCCTCGGTGATCATCTGCTTGAGCCAAGGCGGGGAGACAAAACGCTCGCGGGCCTCGTCGTCATGGGCGTTGTGGAGCACGTTGCCGAAGACGTGGTCGAGGGTGTCGAGGCCCACGAGGTCGGCGGTGCGGAACACGGCGCTCGAAGGGCGGCCCATGGCCGAGCCGAAGATCGTGTCGATCTCGTCTACGGTGAGGCCAAACTTGCCCATGTTCTCGAAGACGGAGAGGATGCCGAAGGTGCCGACGCGGTTGGCGACGAAGTTCGGCGTGTCCTTGCCATACACGATGCCTTTGCCCAGCACCCGCTCACCGAACTTCGCCACGGCGGCGAGCACCTCGGGGCTGGTGTCGGGGCCCGCGACCAGCTCCAACAGGCGCATGTAGCGCACGGGGTTGAAGAAGTGCGTGACGAGGAAGTGGGCGCGGAGCTCATCCGACATCGAGGCCGCCATGTCGGCGAGCTTGATGCCGGAGGTGTTGGAGGCGACGATGGAGCCGGGCTTGCGGTTGGCCGCCACCCACTCGTACACCTTCTTCTTGATGTTCAGGTTCTCGACGACGACCTCGATGATGAGGTCACACTCGCCGAGCAGGCCCGCGTCGTCGTCGTAGTTGGCGGGGGTGACCAGGCGCGCGTCGTCGGCCTTGTAGAACACCGCCGGCTTGGACTTCTGGGCGTTGAGGATGCCGTCCTTGGCGATCTTGCGACGATCTCCGCCGTCCCGGGGGAGGATGTCGAAGAGCACCGAGGGGATGCCAGCGTTGGCCAGATGCGCGGCGATGCCCTGGCCCATGACCCCGGCGCCGAGCACGGCGACCTTACGGATGTCGTAGCCCATCTCTGCTCCTGCGCGGCCCGCGAGAGCCGCTCCCCGAGGTGGCCTCGGGGCTTGGGGTGAAATGAATGAATGCTCACTCAGTGGAGACTCTCTATACCACACCTCAAGAGTTGCAACGTTGGGCCAAAGATTGTTGACGCGGCGCTCACAGCCCCCCGGGCGTGACGACCGCTGACCCCGACCTAGCCACCGCGTCGGCCGATGCCGGGGTATAGTGGCCCGCTTACGGCAGGAGGCCCGACGTGATCTGCAGCGGCTGCAGCGCCCAAACTGAGCGCGCTCCTTGTGAGCACTGCGCCGCCGATCCTTACCTCGACGGCCGCTTCCGCCTCGACGAGGTCGTCGCCCCGGACCTCTACGCCGCCACCTTGATCAACCCCAACCCCCGCCTGGGCGACGCCACGAGCGGCCCCGCCGAGGTGATGATCGAGCGTCTGGCCGTGGGCGAGCGCCTGCCCACCGCCCGGGCTCGGGCCCGCGCGCTGCGGGGGGTCAGCCACCACACCCTGCCCGCGCGCCGTGGAGAGCTCGTCACCGGCGAAGGCCGTGGGGCGATCCTGTGGCGAGTGCATGAGCGGGTCGAGGGCGAGTCCTTACGCGCCTTGGCGCCGCTCGATGAGCCGGAGCTGTTCTCGCTCCTCGACGACGGGGCGGCGGCGCTCTCGGCCTTACACGAGGAGGGCGCGGGCTTAGGCCCCATCGACCCCGAGCGCGCCCTCCGCCTCCGGGACGGGAGCTGGGCGCTGCTGGGCGCGGGGCGTGAGAGCGCCCGACCTGAAGACGACCTCGTCTCTCTGGGCCGCCTCGCCCTGTTCGCCGCCACCGGAGACAGCCGCGACGGCCCTCGGGCCGGCCTTGAGGAGCGGACTGAGCTCTCCGAGCCCCTCAAAGACCTGCTCCGCCAGCTCACCGACCCCCGCCGTCCGATCACGAGCGCCAGCGCCCTCATCGACCGCCTCAGCGCGGCCTGGGGCAGCCACCACGGCGGCCCACCGCGCCCCGATCCTCTGGAGAGCTGGGACGAGGCCCCCACCGTCGCCGTCTCCTCCTTGGGCGTGAGCGGGCTGAGCGCCGATGAAGACACCGACGTCAGCGAGCCGAGCCTCTCCGACCCCGGCGCCGTCGAGAGCACGAGCGATCACGGCCTCACCCCAGCGGAGCCCCTGCCCGCGCCAACACCCGCCCCAACGACGCCGACACCCGCCCCGACGCCCGCCCCACCATCGGCGGTGTTCACGTCCACCACGGCGCCCTCGCCCGCCTCGTCCCCTTGGCCGTGGGTGCTCTTGATCAGCGTCTTGGGCCTCATGGCCTTGGGCCTCTTGCTCTCCTGAGCGAGCCCCCTACCGCCGCGCGACGGCCACGATATGAGGGCGCCCTCAGACCCCCGCCGCGAGTGAGGCCGCCCCCTATGCCCAACGTGCAACGCACCTACTCCCCCGTCGATGGCTCGCTCTATGTCGAGCGCCCCCTGGCCACCCAAGACGAGCTCGGCCAGGCCTTAGAGCGCGCCCAGCGCGGCTTCTTGACCTGGCGTCAAGTCCCGCTCACCGAGCGCATCGCCGGGGTGAACGCCTTCGTCGAGGCCTTCTTGGCCAAACGTGAAGAGATCATCCCCGAGCTCTCCTGGCAGATGGGCCGCCCGATCCGCTACAGCCCCGGCGAGCTGCGCGGCTTTGAGGAGCGCGCCCGGGTGATGATGGCCCTGGCCCCCGAGGCCCTCGCCGACATCCGCCCCACGGCAAAAGACGGCTTCGACCGCTTCATCCGCCGCGAGCCCTTGGGCGTCGTGCTCGCCTTGGCCCCCTGGAACTACCCCTACCTCACCGCCGTGAACACCATCGTCCCCGCCCTGCTCTCCGGCGACGTGGTGCTGCTCAAACACTCGGACCAAACCCCGCTCTGCGCCGAGCGCCTCTCCCAGGCGGCCAAAGACGCCGGCCTTCCCGAGGGTGTGCTGGAGCACATCCACATGAGCCACGCCCTCACCGCCGAGGCCATCCACGACGAGCGGGTCGCCTTTGTGAGCTCGGCGGCAAAGACCCGGCCTATGTGCGGGCCGACGCCGACCTGCCCTACGCCATCGAGAACGTCGTCGATGGCGCCTTCTTTAACTCCGGGCAGTCCTGCTGCGGCATCGAGCGCGTCTACGTGCACGAGAGCGTCTACGATCAGTTCGTGGAGGGCGCCGCCGCCCTGGTGCGCCAGTACAAGCTCGGCAGCCCCATGGACCCGGAGACCACTCTGAGCCCCGTGGTGCGTGGCAGCAACGCCGACCGCATCCGCGCCCACATCAAGCAGGCCATCGAGCTCGGCGCCCGGCCGCTCATCGACGCCTCGGACTTCCCCGCCGCCAAAGACTCCGGCCCCTACCTCGCCCCCCAGGTGCTCGTGGACGTCGATCACGACATGGAGGTGATGTGGGAGGAGACCTTCGGGCCCGTCGTGGGCATCATGAAGGTGGACGGCGACGATCGTGCCGTAGAGCTGATGAACGACAGCCCCTACGGCCTCACCGCCTCGGTCTGGACGAAGGACGCCGCCGCCGCCATGGCCATCGGCGAGCGCCTGGAGACGGGCACGGTGTTCATGAACCGCTGCGACTACTTAGACCCGGCGCTCGCCTGGGTCGGCGTGAAGAACAGCGGCCGCGGCTGCACGCTCTCCGCCGTGGGCTTTGAGCAGCTCACCCGGCCCAAGTCTTTCCACCTTCGCCTCAACACCTGATCCCCAAGGGCGCCCACACCATGTCCTTCAACCCCGCCGCGTTCACCCGCAACCTCAACTACCCCACCGCCGTGCGGTTCGGCCCGGGCCGCATCCGCGAGCTCCCCGAGGCCTGCCGCGCCTTGGGCATGACCCGGCCCCTCTTGGTGACCGACCCTGGCCTCGCGGCCTTGCCCGTCGTCGCCGAGGCTCTGCGTTTTAACCACGACGCCGGGCTGCCCACGGGCCTGTTCTCGGACGTGAAGCCCAACCCCGTCGGCAAGAACGTCGATGCCGGCGTGGCGGCGTTTAAGGCCGGCGGCCACGACGGCGTCATCGCCTTTGGTGGCGGCAGCGCGCTCGACGCGGCGAAGGCCATCGCCTTGATGGTCGGCCAAGACCGCCCGCTGTGGGACTACGAGGACGTGGGCGACTGGTGGACCCGGGTGAAGCCCGAGGGCATGGCGCCGGTCGTGGCGGTGCCGACCACCTCGGGCACGGGCTCCGAGGTGGGTCGCGCCTCGGTGATCAAGGACGAGGCCGCCCAGGTCAAGAAGATCATCTTCCACCCCAAGATGTTGCCCGCCATCGTCATCGCCGACCCGGCGCTCACCGTGGGCCTGCCCAAAGGCGCCACGGCGGCCACGGGCATGGACGCCCTCTCCCACAACCTAGAGGCCTACTGCGCCCCAGGCTTCCACCCCCTCGCCGACGGCATCGCCCTGGAGGGGATGCGCCTCGTGGACGTGTCTTTGCGTGACGCCTTCCTCGACGGCGGGGATCTCGCCGCGCGCTCGAACATGATGGCGGCCTCGATGATGGGCGCCACGGCGTTCCAGAAGGGCCTCGGCGGGATGCACGCCTTGGCGCACCCCATCGGCGCCGTGCTCGACGCCCACCACGGCCTGATCAACGCCGTGGTGATGCCTTATGTGCTCATCCACAACCGCCAGGCCATCGCCGAGCGCCTCGCCCGGGCCGCCGCGACCATGGGCCTCGCCGAGCACAGCTTCGAGGGCTTCTTGAACTGGGTGCTCAAGCTCCGTGAGGATCTGGGCATCCCCCACACCGCCGACGCCTTGGGCGTCACCGAGGCCCAGGTCGATCGCCTCGCGCAGATGGCGGTGGAGGACCCCAGCGCGGGCACCAACCCCACGGTGCTCACCGCCGCGGAGTACGCCCAGATCCTGCGCAAGTCCCTCGCGGGCGACCTAACCTGATGTCCACCAAGGTGCTCGTGCTCAAGACCGGGACCACCCACCCCGAGCTGGTGGCCCGGGACGGCGACTACGACGCCTGGTTTGTGCGCTCCTTGCCCTGTCCGCCGGAGGACGTGACCGTCGTGCCCGTGTACGACGGCGCGCCCCTGCCCGAGCACCCCGAGGAGTACGGCGGCATCATCCTCACCGGCTCGCCGCTCTCGGTGCGCGACGAGGCGCCGTGGATGCGGGCCTTGGGCGAGTGGGCTGTCGCCCGGGCCGAGGCCGGTCAGCCCGTGCTGGGCGTCTGTTTTGGGCACCAGCTCATCGGCGAGGTCTTGGGCGGTCGTGTGGAGCAGAACCCCAACGGCCGCGAGGCGGGCACCGTCGAGGTTCAGCTCACCGAGGCCGGCGCCGCAGACCCGCTGTTTGAGGGCTTCCCCGCCCAGCTCATCGTGCAGGCCACCCACAACGACGTCTTGGTGAGCCCGCCGACCGCCCCCGGCGTGCGCCGCCTCGCCGGGAACGGCAACACCGCGTGGCAGGCCTTCGCTTGGGGCAACAACCTGCGCGCGGTGCAGTTCCACCCCGAGCTCGCCGACACCAGCCTGCAGACCTTGCTGGACCTGCGCGGCTGGGAGGGCAGCACGCGGCCGTCCCCCCATGGCGAGGCGCTGTTGCGGGCCTGGTATCGGCGCTGGGTGGCGAAGGGTTAGGCCGCGCGCTCGGCGAGGGCTTGGGCAGGCGCGGCGTCTTCAGCCAGGAGCGCCGCCCAGGCGCGCATGTAGGCGATGACGTCCTCACGCTGGTTGTGGCGCAGGTCGTTCCGGCCCACCCGCCGCACCACCCGGGGGTCGCTCAGGCGCTCCAGCCGGGCGATGTCTTCAGCGCTGAGGCCGAGGGCCATGACGCGGCTGAGGATGTAGTCCATGGGGAAGCCGCTGCCGGGGCAATACTCCCGGGCCTGCTCACCCCAGTCCTCGACCGCGCGGCGGATGGCGGCGGCGTGAATCTGCGCCGGGCTGAGCTGGGTGATCGTCTGCGCGAGGTGACCGCAGTTGCAGGCGCCCTGGTGGCCCCACTGGTAGTCCACGCCCGTCTCTAAGCGGGCGGCCGTGCGGAGCAGCGCGTCGATCAGCGGGCCGGGGAAGGCGCTCATGGTGACCTCGGGAGGTGTCTCTTTAGACTGTGCCATGAGGCGGGGGAGCTTGCGCGGGCTGTCGCGGCAGCTCGGCTCATGGCAGCTCGGTCTCCCGGCGCTCACCCTGCTCCCTCTCCAGGAGCACCCCTTCGAGGGGGGCCGCGAGCAGGGTGTCTTTGAGGCTTGGGCTCGGGGCCTCCACCGCTCGCTCGTCCACCTGCGCCGTGGCGTCGCCCGGCTTCCCACCTTCGGCCATGTTCACCTCCTGCTCCGCTCTGTTCGGGTGTGCTTCTATCCGGTGGCAAGTCGCGCCACCCCCGACATCCGTGTCGCGATCTCCGCGTCATGTCCCCCACAATCACGCCCCAGGGCGCGCTCTGGCGGTGGCACGGCCTTTGCTTTACGGGGTGCACCACCTCGGAGCCCTCATGCGCCTCACCGCCCCCCTCGCCGCCCTCCCCTTCGTCTTGTTCACCGCCTGCGGCGGCGCCGCACCGCCGGAGCAGCTTGAGGCGGCGACGGCCACCCCGGCGCTCACGCAAGAGGAGTTCACCGACGTGAGCGCCTCGGGGGCGCTGCAGGTGAGCGGCGAGGGCCAAGACCTCACGCTGACCGTAGGCGAAGGCGAGGGCGCGCTCACCGTGGACGTTCACAGCGCCGGCCGGTCGGACCTGAGCGCCTTGAGCGGGCTCAACGTCACCGCCGACCTGCTCTCTTGGGGCTTTGAGTCGAGCCGCAGCCTGCTCCTTCGGGACGAGGCTGGCCTCGTGTACGCGCTGGACGCCGGGTGGTCCTTGGATGCGGTGAACGAGGCCCTCGGCGCCGAGCGCCTGCGCTGGGGCGACGAGGTGGCCACGGCGAAGGACGCCACCTGGAGCTGGTCCTACACGAGCCTGATCGTCAGCGCCGACGACGGCGAGCTGTCGCTTCTGCCCGGCGACGTGGCGAACATCACGCTGGACGGCGTGCCCTGGCGCCTCGTCGTGGTCGCCGCCTACGCCCGGGAGCCCCGGCCCAACGCCGAGCTGCCCGGCTGCCCCGTGCTCGACGACGTGCTCTCGTTCGAGCTGCTCCGCCTGGAGACCTCCGGCGAAGACGACCTGTTGATCCGCCCCGAGGGCCTCGACCCGGCCTCGGCGGGCTGTCTCTGATCCGCCTCGCTCAACCCCCTCACGCCCCTGGAGCCCCCCATGCGCCTCTTCGCCCTCGCCCTCGCTCTGCCGATGCTCACCGCCTGCGACCTCATCCTCAGCCACCTGCCCAAAGGGGGGAGCGAGCCCGGCTACCCCGGCGAGACGGGCATCTCCGTGGGTGAGACCGGGATCGACCCCGGCGAGACCGGCGAGACGGGGCAGATCTGGGTGGGTGAGCCCTTAGAGACCGCCGGGGTCAAAGGGGACACCCGCGACCTGACCGCCACGGGGACGCTGGTCCTCTCCGGCACAAGCCCCGACTACAGCCTCACCGTCGGCGAGGCCGCGAGCTTTGACCTGCACGTCGTCGAGCTGGCGGACCTCAGCGCGCTCCAGGGCGACGAGGTCTCCGTGACCACGATCGCCTGGGGCTTCGAGCCCTTCCAGAGCCTCTTGGTGAACGACGCCTCGGGCCCCGTCTTCGCCGTGGACGCCGGCTGGTCCCTCGACGCGGTGAACGCCTGGCTGGGCACGCCGGCCTTGGCGTGGTCAGAGGAGCTGGGCGCGACGGAGGACGAGTCGTGGGAGATCTCGCACCGAGGCCTCAAGATCACCCACGATGACGGCGTGCAGGTGCTCATGCCCGGCGAGTCCCAGAGCGTGAGCCTCGGCGGCGTCATCTGGCTGGTCACGGTGATCCAGGCCCAAGACCGCACGATCAAGGACGGCGCGGCGATGCCGGACTGCCCCGTGCTCGACGACCCTCTGTCGTACCAGCTCCAGCGTCAGGAGCTGTTCACCACTGTGCCGAACAATGGGCGCACCCACGGGCTCGGTCCTTACCAGGCGGGGTGTATGTGAGGGGGTGGGGGTCGCGGCGCGCGGGAGTCGGTCCCTGATGGTTTGGGCTGCGGTCCACCTCGCCCGGGAGCGCCTCGGCCGTCATGGGCTCTCCCGACCGCCCGCACCACGAGCCGGACCTCTCTTGCTCGGGGATGGGGTCTCGGTGTGGGTCTTGGGCGGGGTGAGGGCGCGCGCTTGTCCGGGGTGCGCGTGTGAAGTAAGCTGAGGCCCTGTGAAGCGCCCCGAGAGGTCCGGTGATGAGCGACGCCCTGAGCACCCCGCCCAGCCTGTGGGAGCGCGTGATCGACGTCTTTGACCCGGCGGAGCCCGCGGACGCGGCCCTGCGGGCGCCTCGTGGCAAGTACAACCCCGTCTCTGAGAACATCGTCAAGCGCCTTCGGACGCGGCTGTCCCACCAGAAGTTCGCCTTGGCGGGCGGGGTCGGCAGCGGCAAGACCACCGAGCTTCGGGCGACGCTCCAGCGCATCGCGACGCAGAAGGTCGTGGTGTTCTTGGACCTCCTCGCGCACTTCGAGCGGGGCCTCGGCGGCGTGCCCGCGCTGAACCGCCTCAAGGTCGGCGAGCTGATCGGGCTCCTCGGCCTCGCCGTCGCGCGGCTCGCTGAAGACGACGCGCTGCCGGGGACCACCCCGAGCGTGCTCATCTCCGACCTTCAGGACGCCCTCACGGCGCTGAACCGCGCCACTCACGGCCCGAACGCCGCCGCCCTGAGCGTACACGAGCTAGCGCAGAGCGTGGCCCTGCTCGTCGGTGGGCTCTCCGGGGCCGCCGCTGGCGCCGCGCTGACCGGCGGCGTGGGCGCGGTCCCGGGCGCCTCGGCGGGGTTCACGTTGGCGCGCGGCGCGGTGGAGTTGGGGCTCAAGACGCTCACTGTGGCGAAAGACACCTTCGGCTGGCGGGTCGGGGGCCGCGCCCCCGCCGAGGGCGATCAAGAGGCCATCGCTGAGGCGGCGCTGCGGGCCACGAACGCCCTGCTCGACAACATCCGGGTGCGCTCCGGCCGAGACGTCGTGCTCATCATCGACGGCCTCGATCGGGTCGAGGACGACGACACCTTCAAGAACCTGCTCGTAGAGTCGAGCTTGCTGACCGAGCTGCGCTGCGACGTGGTGGTCAGCATGCAGCTCGGGCTGTTTCAGGGTCACAGCAGCCGCCTGAGCAAATGGAGCTGTCAGGTCTTTAGCTTCGTGCCCGTGGTGGACCGCGACCAGCCTGACCAGCCCAACGAGAAGGGCCTCCAGTTCTTTGAGGAGCTGGTGGCGCGGCGGTTTGAGGCTGTCGGCCCAGGGCTCGCCCCGGTCAGCGCCGCGCAGGTGCGGCGGCTGGCGTACAGCTCCGGCGGGCGCCTGCGCGACTTCATGAAGCTCATGACCGAGACGGCGGTGGAGGCGCTCTTGGACGACGCCCCGCGCGCTGAAGACGAGCATGTGCGCCGGGCGATTGACACCCTGCGCCGCGAGCGAGAGGACGGCCTGAACAGAGCCGAGCTCAACCTCCTCAGCGAGCTGCTCGCGGACCCGCTTCGTCTTCTGCCCGAGGGCCAGATCGCTCTGGACCTGCTCCAAAAGAACTGCCTCCTCGTCTACCCGAACGACAGCAAATGGTACCTCCCACACCCCCTCCTGATGATGCACATCCTCAAGCCGATTGGCTCCAAAGGCTGAGCGTCATCCTCCGGCAGCCGAAGGCCGGTCGTATCGTGCTGTTGACGGGGGCGCATGACGCCGCCGCCGAGGCGCTGATCCACCACCTTGAGCGCACCTCGTCGGGCCCTGTGGAGGTGCTCACCGACGCCACGCGGCTCTCGCAGGCCCCCGAGGGCGCGACGGTGGTCCTGCTCAACGCGAAGCACTTCGCCACCTGGCTCAACCTCTTTCGCACCGTGGTGCGGTCGCGGAGGCTGGTGCTCTTGCTCTGGTGTACCGCCGAGGACCTACAGACCCTCAAGCTGCGCGCCCAAGACTTCTTCGACTGGGTGAGCCTCACGGTGACCGTGCCGCCGCATGAGCCGTCCTTTGTGCGGGATGCCCTTGCGGCGTGTACCCAAGACGCCTCGGTGTTGGCGCTCCACCACGCGCCGAGCCCCCCGGCGGGGTTCTCTGTCGTTGATCTCCGCCAGGGGTACGCGGCGATCCGCGAGTTGATCCGCGCGGGCCCGGTGTGGCTCACGGGCGTACACGCGGCGGACGAGCTGCTGAGCGTGCTCGTGGCCCATGCTGAGGCGCGTCCGCGGCACGGCGTGGTGCTCGCGGATCCCGGTGTGCTGGAGGCGTCGATCCAAGCCCTTGACGCCCGCCCGGCGCCTTGGGCCGAGGCTACCGAGCACTTGGCGTCCCTCGGCGTGGCGTCCCCCGGCGTCGAGGCCGCCCGGCGGGCGCTGAACCCCGCACAGACGCTCGCTGAGGCGCCGAGCCCGGTGGTCGTCGTCTCTAACGGGGAGTGGACGCAACTCTTGGAGTTTGTGCGGGAGGGAGTCGGCCCCGATGCCCTGGGCCTAGCCGAGCGGCTGGGGCTGGTGGCGGCAGAGGGGGTGTGGCGGGCAGAGGGGGTGCAAAGGGACGGCGTGCCGACGATACCCCTAGGAAGCTACGGCGCAGGGCGCAGCGTCGAGGGCCTTCGCGCGCTGCGCGCCGAGCTTGAGCGTGCGGGGGACGAGCGCGACGCGGCGAGGGCCTCGCTTCACCTCGCGGACCTCCTCCACCGAGGCGGCGAGCCGGAGGAGGCGCTCCGTTTGTTGAGGGAGGAGGCGCTCCCAGTGTTTGTGCGGCTGGGAGATACGCATCAAGAGGCCATCACCATGGGCCAGATCGCCAACGTGCTGGAGGCGCGCGGACAGCTCGACGAGGCACTCCGAATCCGCAGGGAGGAGGTGTTCCCCGCCTTCGAGCGCCTCGGAAACGTACAAGGCAAGGCCGTCACCATGGGCCAGATCGCCGACGTGCTCCAGGCGCGAGGACAGCTCGACGAGGCACTCCAAATCC
>JAKLKE010000098.1 GCA_023150775.1 Myxococcota bacterium | reverse complement strand
GACGTTTGCCTAGACAGCCGCGTTCAAACACGCCAATCTCAATTTCTGCCATATTCAGCCAACTGGCATGGATTGGAGTGTAGTGCAGTTCAAACCGTTCGGACAAGCGCCGCGCTTCTTCCGGCGGCGTTTCCGCTTGCGGCCTTCAGCGCTCGCCGCGGACTCCTCCGTAGGAGGGACGGGGCGCTCGTCGGACAGCGCGGCGGCGGGGGCCTCCTCACGGGGAGGGCGGTCTTCACGCGGGCGCTCGTCGCGGGGGCGGTCTTCACGCGGGCGGTCGTCACGACGGCGCTCGCCCCGATCTCCGCCGCGCTCTTCACGAGGCGGGCGGTCGTCGCGGCGGCGATCTCCACGATCCCGATCACCACGTCCGCCGCCATCACGGCCACCGTCGCGCCCGCCGCCGCCATCGCGGCGGGACTCGGCCTTGGTGGAGCGGGCCTCAGCCAAGGCGCCGATGCTGTCGACGTCGCTCTTGGCGGCGCGGCGCTCACGGTCCCACTGGAAGAAGGTCTTCAAGGCCGTGGCGAGGAGCAGATCGCCCTCGGGGTGGGCCTTGAGCGCCCGGGCCATGCCGATGAAGCCCTCAAAGGCGATGGAGCCCATGGCCTCGCGGATGCGGCTCACCTGACGCTCTAGGCGCAGGGACTCGGAGACCTCGCGGGTGGGCAAGGTCTTGTACTCGAACTGGATCGCGAACTGGCGCTCCAGGACGAGGCGGGTGGAGAGGTCGGGGCCACCGGCGAGGCTGATGGCGATGCCCGACTTGCCGATGCGGCCCGTGCGCCCGATGCGGTGCATGTAGACCGCGGGGTCGGGGGGCAAGGAGTAATTGAAGACGTGGCTGATGTCGGAGATGTCGATGCCGCGGGCGGCCACGTCGGTGGAGACGAGGAACTGCACGCGGCCGGACTTCACCTCGGCCATCACCTGCTCACGCTTCTTCTGGGGCAGCTCACCCGAGAGCAGCTCAACCTCAAGGCCCTGGCGGTCCAAGAAGGTGGCGACGGTGGAGCAGTCTTCGCGGGTGTTGCAGAAGATGATCGTCGCGCCGCACTGCTCAGAGTCGAGGATCGACAAGAGCGCGCGGACGCGGTGGCCCTCGGACGGCGCCTCGTACAAGACGTGGCGGATGCCCTCAACGCGGTCGGTGTCGGTGGAGAGGAAGATGTCGACCGGGTCTTTGAGGTGGCGCTGCACCAGGCGCTTGACGTCCTCGTCCACGGTGGCCGAGAACATCAACATCTGGGCCTCAGCCGGGGCGTGCTTGAGGATCGAGGAGACCTCTTTGTAGAAGCCCATCGACAACATCTCGTCGGCCTCGTCCAGGCAGACGCCGCGGACGTTGCCGAGGTTGAGGTTGCCCCGGCGGAGGTGGTCGAGCACGCGGCCGGGGGTGCCGATGACGATCTCTACACCTTCACGCAGGGCCTTCTCTTGGCCGCCCATGCCGACGCCGCCGTAGATCGGGAGGATGCGCAGGTCGCGGTATTTGGCGATGCCGGCGATCTCCGTGGCGATCTGGTTGGCGAGCTCGCGGGTGGGCGAGAGCACGAGCACCTGGACCTTGCGCAGGCCGGGCTCACAGCGCTCGACGAGGGGGATGCCGAAGGCCGCCGTCTTTCCGGTGCCCGTCTTGGCGCGCACGAGGAGGTCTTGACCGGCCAAGGCGGGCTCGATGGCCTCGGCCTGGACCTGGGTGGCCTCGGAGTAGCCCAGGTCCGTGAGGCCCTGAATCAGCTCGGGGGAGATGGGGAAGTCGGAGAACAGGCGGCCGGAACGGTAGTCGTCCCGGCGGCTGGTGGGGCGAACCGGCGGCGGGGCGGCCAGCACGGGCTCATCGTCGCCGTCGTCGACGGCCTCGTCAGGCTCGGAGGGGGCGAGATCCGCCTCGGCGGGCGCGGCTTCAGCGACGGGCTCGACGGCCTTCACCGGGGCGGCGGGCTTGGCGACGACGGGCTTGGCGGCGATGGGCGGGGCGGCGGGGGCCTCGGCGGCCACCTCAGCGACCAACACGGCGGGGGCGGCGGCCGGAGCCGCGACGGGCTCCTTCTTGCGGGGCTTGCGGCGGCGGGGGCCGGCGCTCGCGGAGGGGTCGTTGTCACCCTCGACGGGCGCTAACACGTCGGGATCGTTCTGGTCCAGGTCACTCATTCAGCAGGCTCCGCGGAGGCATTCTTCGTTGTTCACAAGGGGGCTTCTCTATTGCTCTTTGTAGAGCTTGGCCACGCGGCGGGGCAAACGAGGTGGATCCTCACAAGCAGCGGACTTCGGCGGGCTCGCCAAGCGCGCGCCCTTTCGTTAGAGTGTCACCTTTACGAGAATTCCCTTCACGACGACGCGAGGCCAAAGATGGTGGCGCAACACGACATCGAGACCCTCCGAGGGCTCATCGAGGGCGCGGAGCGGGTGCTGCTCACCGGGCCTGAGGACCCAGACGGTGACTCCATCGGCGCGTGTTTGGCCTTGGCGCGCACGATTCGCCGCTTCGCTCGCGCCACGGTTGAGGTCGCGGGCACGCCGAGCTTCCGCTACGCCTGGATGGACGGCGCGGACAAGATGGTCCCCGACGCCCAAGTTCGTGGCCCCTACGACCTCGCCATCGTGCTCGACGGAGATCGCCACCGGCTCACCCCCGTCGTTCGGGAGGCCTTCTACGGCGCGAAGGCCACGGCGATCATCGACCACCACGGCACCACGAGCGCTGAGGGCTACACCCTGGCCGTCATCGACCGCAAAGCTGAGTCCACCTGCGGGATGATCCTCGGCTGTATGGACGCCTGGAACATCCACCTCGACCCGCCCACCGCCGCTCAGCTCTACACGGGCATCATCTTCGACACCGGCTGTTTTCGGCACTCCAACACCTCGGGGCCCACACATCTGGTCGCCGCGCGGCTCTTGGAGCAGGGCATCGACCACTCCGCCATCGCGATCAAGGTGCTCTTGGAGCGCCGCCGCTCGGGCATGGCCCTCCAGGCGCGTGTGCTCGACAACGCCACCTTCCACGCCGCGAGCCGGGTGGTGCAGGGGGTCGTCTCTCGGCGGGTGATGGACCAGCTCAACAGCTCAGAGGCCGACGTTGAGGGCATCGTCGAGGCGATGATCTACGTCGAAGGCGTCGAGGTCGCCGTGCTCATCGTCGAGCGGGGCCCGGAGCTCGTGAAGCTGAGCCTACGCAGCCGCGGCCAGGTGGACGTCTCCGCCGTGGCCCGGGCGCTGCACGCCTCGGGAGGCGGCCACGCCAAGGC
The DNA here is from genome assembly GCA_023150775.1 of Myxococcota bacterium. Classification (GTDB taxonomy): domain Bacteria; phylum Myxococcota_A; class UBA796; order UBA796; family CAJQPC01; genus JADKFE01. The sequence continues at coordinate 13,476 of JAKLKE010000098.1, read as the reverse complement.
CGCCGGGGTGATCCTGCGGGAGCCCCTCGCTGAGGTGGTCAGCCGTGTTCCCCGGGCGATCGAGCTGGCCTTTGGTGAGCCCGTTCGCGCCGTGAACGGCCTCTCAGCCGTCAAGACCGAGGCTTCCGCCGGGCTGCAGCACCGCGGCTGAGGCCCCGGCGCGGCGAATCTCGTCCACAAAGCCCGCCAGGGCCACGCCGGGCAAGGCGCGCGGCGGGCTCAGATACGGCGAGAAGAAGCCCTCCCAGTGGCAGGCGACGACGAGGCGCGGGCGCGTGGCCTGGATGATCTCCTCGGTGTAGCCCGGGCGATAGCGCCGCCCGATGGCGCAGAGGCAGAGCACGTCGACGGGGCGGCCCTTGACCAAAGAGGTGTCGTAGTCGGCGGAGTCGACGTGCATCAGGCGTAGGCCCTGCCAGTCCACCCACCAGGTGAAGACCTGGCCGTGGCGTAGGTGGCTCATCCGCGGCGGCCAAGGCGGCGGCGTCGGGATGTCGCCGGGCAGGGTGATCCGGTTGAGGTAGACCCGGCCATGCCGCGAGGGCAGGGGGATGGCCTCGCCGCCGGGCAGGTCGAGGCGCTCGTGGCCCTGGCAGGCGCGAAGCTGGGGCTCGGGCAGGCCATAGGCGCGGCCGATGTTGGCGACGGCGCTTGAGCCGTAGAGCGTGGCCCCGGTGTGTCGGCAGACGGCGGGGGCGTCCAGGGCGTGGTCGTAGTGGGCGTGGCCGACGAGCACGGCGTCGGCTTTGGGCAGCGCTCGGGCCAAGAGCGCCTCGTCGGGCACGAGCGGCTTTGTGAGCGTGGCGCGAACGCCACCTCGGCTGAGGTAAGGATCGAGGACGAGGGTGCGCTGGTTCACCGTGAGGGTGAAGCCCGCGACGCCGAGCCAACGTAGGGTCGCCGCGCCGTCCGTCGCGCCTCGCCAGAAGAGCCCGGGGTCAACCGGGCGCATCACGAGGCGCTCAAGCCAGCTCACAAGGTGCCGGGGGCGACCGGCGGCGTGGGGGGCGTCGGCGGTGCGCTCGTCGTTGTGGTCGTCGCCGTGGCTGGGGCGGCGAGGGACTCTAAGCTCTGCAGGCAGCTCCGCTCGGCGTAGCCCAAGATCCGCTCGTTGGGGATGACGGCGACGACGACGTGGCTCACGCCGACATCGACGAGCTGGGGCGGGCAGACCGCGGGGGTGCAGATCGCCCGATACTCACCGGCCTTGGCCTCCATGTCGGAGGAGCAGCGCTGGGTGATCACCGCGCCGACGCCGACGTTCTGCACGAAGGACTCGGCGCACCCGAAGAACAAGACGAAGAGGAGGAGCATCGCTTTGGCGTAACCCGACGGCGGCGGACGGGTTACCCGAAGGCGCCATGCACGATCAGCCCAATGACGACGAGTCCCTCGACCGCCTCACCGCCGACTGGCGGATCTTCCAGCTTCGACGCGGTCATCGTTTCTCTACGGACGACACGCTCACCGCCTGGACGGCGGCCCGCGCCCGGCCTGGCAGCCGCCGCCTGCTCGATCTCGGCGCGGGCATCGGCTCAGTTGGGCTTCTGACCCTGTGGCGAATGCCGCCCGACGCCACGCTCACCATGGTGGAGGTTCAAGAGGTGAGCCACAAGCTCGCCCGGCGCACCGTGGCCCTCAACGGCCTGGAGGGGCGGGTGACCTTACGCCACAAAGACATGCGGGATCCGACGGCCCTCGACGGGGACGCGCCGTATGAGCTCATCACCGGCAGCCCGCCCTACATCCCCATCGGCAAAGGCATCATCTCCGCCCACCCCCAGCGCGCGGGCGCCCGGATGGAGCTTCGGGGCGACGTCTTCGATTATTGTCGCGCGGCGGCCTCGGTCTTGGCCCCCGACGGCCGCTTCTGCCTCTGCCACGCCGCCGGAGATCCCCGCCCCGAGCAGGCCATCGCCGCCGCCGGGCTCACGCTCCTCGCCCGCCAAGACGTGATCTTTCGGCCTCGGCAGGCCCCGACCATCGCGCTCTTCACCTGCGCCTGGAGCGGCGAGCGCGCCGACCTGCCGCCCTTCGTCGTGCGCGGCGAAGACAGCGAGTGGACGGACGAGTACCTCAAGCTGCGCGAAGAGATGGGCACGGTGGTGTGGCGCCCGAGCCAAACGGGCGACGACACCTAAGCGCCGTCGCCCGCAGGGAGCTCGATGAAGCCTGAGGGAGCCCGAGGCCCAGAGGCCTCAGTGCTTCTTCTCGACCACCTTGGTGTTCGTCTCGCGCAGGCGCTGGGCGACGGTGCCGAGGAGCTTCCACAAGATGCGGATGCCGAGCTCAGGCTCTCGTTGAGAGAACTCGTCTAAGGCCGCACGATCAATCGAGATTAGGCTACCGAAGCCCGTGGCGGTGACCGTGGCCGAGCGGGGCTGGGCGTCGACCAGGGCCAGCTCACCGAAGTGATCGCCGGGGCCGAACTCGGCGAGCTTCACGCCGTCGCGGGTGGCGATGAGGCTGCCCTGGACGACGACGTACATCACGCGGTCCATGGCGCCTTGATCGACGACGGTCTGGCCGGGGGTGACGAACATCTCGTTCACCATGCGGCCGACGCGGGCGCGGGCGTGGAAGGGCAGGTCCTCAAAGAGGAACAGGCGCTCCATGATCTCGGCGCGGGCGGCGGCGGCCTCAGCCTGGGGCGAGGCGTCGGGATCGATGACGATGACGGTGACGTTGTCGGGGCCGCCAGCGTCGAGCGCGCCCTGAATGAGGCCCTGAACGGCCTGGGCGGGGGTGCCGCGGCTGAGGAGCTGGGCGAGCTGCTGGGGCTTCACCGGGTCGGAGAGGCCGTCGCTGCACAGGACGATGCGGTCGCCGGGGAGGATCTCGATGGCGGCGACGTCGGGCTGAACCGTGGGGTGAAGGCCGATCGCCCGGGTGATGACGTTGCGGTAGCGGCTCCGTTTGGCCTCCTCATACGTCATCTGGCCGCTGCGCACGAGCTCGTTCACCATGGAGTGATCGTCGCTGAGCTGGAGCAGCTCACCTTCACGCAGGAGGTAGGCCCGGCTGTCGCCGACGTGGGCCAAGAACACCGAGCCGCCGCCGACGACCACACCGACGACGGTGGTGGTCATGCCCCGGCGGCCTTCGCTCTCGGCCTCTTCGTACACCCGGCGGCTCGCCTGCTGGCAGACCTCGTCAAGGGCCTCCAGGACGGAGTTTCGTGTGTTTCGGCCGGGGCTCTGGGCGTAACGTAAGACCGTGTTGCGGAGCGCCTTCGCCGCCTGCCGGAAGGTCTCGATCGTCATCGCCGACGCGATCTCGCCGCAGGCTCGCCCGCCGACACCATCGGCGACGACGAAGAGCCCGTTCTCGGGATCGGTGAGGTGGGCGTCTTCGTTGTTGTCCCGGCGTTTTCCGGGATCAGACTCTGCAGCGAAGCGGATCACGGGGCCCTCAATACACCTGAATCGGGATGCGCTGGATGGAGAAGGGCACGCTAGTGGAGGAATCGACCCCAACCTCTAACAGCCGAACCTCTAATGTGCCTGCTCCGCCGCCGGACTTCTGCGGGAGTTCGATCACGACCTCAACAACCCGCTCCTCTCCCGCCTGGAGGCGGTTGTCTGAAAGGGTTGTGTAAGGGGGAGCGGCCATCACCTCGCGGCGGAGATCGTGGCGGAATGGCGCGCCGACCGGTTTACCTTTCTCGTCATAGAGCGTCACCTCCACCCGGAGGGCCTGGAAGGGGGTGCCCGTGGGGATGGCGTGCCCGGCGCCGGTGTTCTGCAGGGTGAGCGTGCCCTTGAAAGGTTTGCCGCGTGTGGCGCCGCCGGGTTGGGCTTTGAGCAGAACGCTGAGACCGCGACCGGGCTCGGCGGTGAAGCGGTGGCTGGCCTGGGCCTCGTAGCGGCCCGCCACGACGAGGCCGCCCTGCAGGGGCATGTGGCAGTCTTGGCAGCGCACCCCCGCCTCGGCCCACTTGGAGCGGGACCACTCGCCGTAGGTGTCGTAGAAGGGCTTGTCGGCGCCGGTCCAGGTGAGCTGGTGGCAGGTGGCGCAGGTCTCGGAGCGGCCGAGCTCTTCGCTCACGGCGACGGGGTGCGGGGCCTTGGGCGCGGCGCGGGTAGACACCACGACGCCGTCGCGCACATGGCAGGCCGCGCAGGTGACGCCCTCTTGCTGTAGCGTCGGCTCCCAGGCGGTGTTCTCTCGGGTCTTGGCCTCGGTGAGCGGGCCGCCGCGGTACTCCTCGACCAGACGCGGCTGCTGCACGGTGAGCGGCAGGTGGCAGGAGAGGCACAGCGGGCTCTCTCCCGTGGCCTTCATCGCCGCCCGAAACGGCGTGCTCACCCAGGCCGCGCGGTGGCCGGAGCGGGACCAGTCGTCGTGGGCCTGGTAGTGGCAGGCGTTGCAGCCTTGGGCGCTCAGGTTGGCGAGGCCCGGCGGGAGCTGGGTGAGGGTGATCGGCACGCCGGTGGGGAAGAGCGGCGGCGCCGGGGGCGGAGGTGGCTCGGCGGGGGCGACGGGCTCGACGACGACGGGATCTTCGACGGGCGGCGGAGGCAGGGGCTCGGGGTCACGCCAGCGCAGGCGCTCTCCGGCGTGCACGAGCAGCGGCAGACCGAGGAGCAGGAGCGCCAAGACGCGGAGGAGCCCAAAAATACGATCAGAAATCGACCACCTCCTCGCCGAGATCGCCCTTAGGCGCCGGAGGAACCCAGATTGTGGCGCCGGTCGGGCCGTAGAGCGCGGTGTAAGCCGCATAATTGGCGGACACCTTCTTCACATAGTCCCGGGTCTCCTTCAAGGGGATCTGCTCCACCCAGTCGTCCATGGTGATGCGGCCCTTCCACGGCGCGAGCCAGGAGCCGATGTTGTGGGGGCCGGCGTTGTAGCTCGCCACGGCGAGGGGCCAGGCGCCCTCAAAGCGGGTGAGCAGGCGGCCCAAGTAGAAGACGCCGTAGCGCAGGTTGTGCTCGGGCTGCTCCAACATCGCCGGGGTGTAGGTCTCTTCACCCAGCATCATCGCCACCCTTGATCCCGTGTTGGGCATGATCTGCATGAGGCCGATGGCGCCGACCGGAGACACGGCCTGGCTGTTGTAGACGCTCTCTTGGCGCATCAGGCCCAGGGCGAGGAGGGGATCGACGTCTTCGCGGCGGCCATGATCCGTGAGCGGGTCGAGCCACGCGGCGGGGTAGGCCAGGCGCAGGGCTTGCCGGGCCTCGTCAGCGTTGGCGCCGTAGCGGTCGAGGCCGTAACAGAAGCGCGCGGCGTGGTGGTGGTCGCGGGTGTACAAGAACAGCGCCCGCCACTCGATCGTCGTCATGGTGACGTCGCGGCGGATCTCCCGGGCCCGATCGTCCTGGCCCTTCTTCGCGTCGTCCCACTCCTCATACACCGTGGCGAGGATCGGCCCCGCGAGGTCGTAGAGGCCGACCTTGGCGAGATCGTAAGCGGCCGGGAGCTCGGGCCACAGGCGCTCGTGGGCCTCAGCGAAGCGGCGCAGGGCCTTCTCGGCGGTGAGGGGATCGTAGAAGCGCCCGGCGGGGTAGGGCGACGGGGCCGTCCAGGGGGCGAAACCTTGGGTGGTCGGGGAGGGTACGACGACCACGACGGGGGCGGCTTGCGCAGCCGGGGCGGCGGGCGCGGGGAGGGGCGCCAAGGTCGGCGCGTCGGCAAGGCCGGGGGCTCTATCGGCGGGGCCGGAGGCGCCGGGCCGTCCCAACGACCGGCGCGGTGGAGGCTCGGCGTGGTCTGCGCGGCCTCGGCGCTGACCATTTTGCTGCGCAGCAACAGGTTGTACCAGCTCTCTGGGGCGTCCTTCTCGATGGCGGCACGATCCGCCCGGGCCTCGACGCGTTTGCCCAAGGCGTCAAAGGCGCGGGCCCGGTGGTATCGGGCGGCCACGCCCCACTCGCCGCCGTCGTTGACCAAGGCGTCGAAGCGCGTCACCGCGTCGTCGTACTCCTTGAGCTTGAGGCTGCAGAACGCGGCGTAGAACCTGGCCGTGGCGCCGGTCGCGCCGCCGGTTTTGCCCAGGGGCTCCCACAGCTCGCGGGCCCGGGTGTAGCGCCCGGCGAGCTGGTTCGCGTGGGCCATCTCGTCGGAGGCCGAGCGCCAGCGGCCGTGGGTGGGGTGCTGGGTGAGGCCGATGTCGCCCCAGTCCGACGCCGCGCCCCAGCGACCGGCGCGCACGTTCGCGCGGTGCAAGAGCCAGGCCGTCTCGCCGTTGGGGGCGGCCTTGTAGGTGGCCTCAAGCTGGGCGATGAGCGCGTCAAAGCGCCGGGTGCGCCAAGCGAACCGCTCAGCGTTCGCCGCGACCCACTCCGCCATGCCGGCCTCATCGGCCTCCTCTTTGGCGAGGCGGGTGTAGGTGTCCCAGGCCTCATCGGCGAAGCCGCAGTCGCGTAAGCTCACGGCGAGGAGCTGCTGCTCAACGACGGGATCCAGCGGCGGGAGCTGAACCTTCTTCTCTTCGAGGATGGACTCCAAGGCCTCGGCGGCGGTCTCGGCGTTGCAGTGGTAGCGGTGGCGTAGGGTGAGGTCGCGGAGCTGGGCGGCGGCCTTCGCGGGGTCGCGCAGAGACTCGGCGAGGATCATGCCCAGGGCGACCTCTTCGCCCCTCGGGTGCTCGGGGTTCAGGGTGAGCCACTCTTGGTAAGCCGCGAGCGCCGGGCCCCGCTGGCCATCGGCGGTGTAGGCCTGGCCCATGAGGATGAGGCAGTCCATGGCGTGTGGGCCTTCGGGCCAACGCTGGCGGTAGCTGGCGCAGGCCCTCGCCGCGACGCCGGAGCGGCCTCGGCGGTGGTCGACGACGGCCTCGTACCAGGTCGCCCAGGGCGCGATGGGGCCGTTGGCGGCGCGGGCCGAGGCGAACTCGGCGGAGGCCTCGTTGTCGCGGCCCTGCTTCATGAGGATCCAGCCGAGCAGAAACCGCCCGGCGGCGCGCTCGCGGCCCCAAGGCCCGGCCTCGCTCGCCCGCCAGCCCTCCAAGGCCATGATCGCCCGGGCCTCGTCACCCCGAACCCAGGCCTCGACCCCGGCGGCGAGGCTCGGCGCCGGGGCGTGGGCGACGCCGCCGGGGGCGACGGGCGGCGGACCCGGCAAGACCGCGCCGACGGTGAGCCCCTCGGCGCGCAGATCGAGGGCGGAGAGCGCCAAGGCGACGCTCATCAACAGGACGGGGGGCAGGCGCGGCGCAGAGACGAGCTTCGTCAAGCCTTGAGCTCAGAGATGGGCACGTCCAGGGCCACGACGTCGTCGTTGGGGTTCAGGAGCACGTCTAGACGCTCCCCTTGGGGGCCGAGGCGCACGCCCTGAACGACGCCTTGGCGGCCATCTTTGAGCGCGACGGTGTCGCCGAGCTGGTGGCGAGCGCCGGCCAGCTTTGAGGGGTGGGCGATGGGCTCGGAGTGCTCGATCCATTCGGCCCAGCCGCCAACAAGCGCCCGCGCCATCGTCCAGCCGTTCTCACGCAGCCAGGCGGCGAGGGGCTCGCTGCCCAAGGCGCCTGTGGCGTCGTAGACGGTGACACGCTCGGTCTTCGCCGGGAGGAGCTCCGGGCGGGCCTTGATCTGCCCGCCGGGCAAGAGCACCGCGCCGGGGAGGTGGCCGACGATCCACTCTTCAGGGGGCCGAATGTCGAGCAACATCCCCGGCACGCCGCCGATGACCTGGGCGGCGAGCCAGGTGCGGCCGATGAGCTCGCGGTGGTTGGGCCCGGGGGTGTCGCCGCTGCCATCGACGATGCGCGGGATCTTCGTGGCGTCGAAGGTCTCCGCGCCCGCCGGGGGCCGGAAGCTCTGCCGGGCCTCGGCGTCGAACTCCATCCCGAAAGCTTTCAGCGCGGCGCGCTTGACGATGCCCTTGACGCGGTCACGAATCATCCTGGACTCCTGCTGTCTCAGACCGCGATTCAAGCACGGCGCGACGTCCTTGGCCACTGAACGTGGTATGTAGCCTGTCAAAGTGCGTTCCGCTGCGCCTATGGAGCCTTCGATGAGCCTGCTGCGAGACTTGATGATCGGTCGCGAGAACGGACTCCGCGCGCGTTTAAGAAAGCTCCTCGCCCAAGGCGGCGGCGGCGCGGTGGGTGACACGAAGGCCGGCGGTGGTGCGCCCTTCGCGGCGACGGATCGCCCGCCGATGGCCGCGGAGCGCGCGCTGAACCTCGGCGTCGAGGCTCCGAAAGACGTCACCCCGCCCGATGGCTACGAGGTCGTGCTCCACAAGGACGGGCTCAAGTCGGGGCAGGTGATTGAGGTCATCATCGCCGGGAAGGCCATCGCCGTCGCCAACGTGAACGGCCAATACTTCGCGCTCTCCAACGCCTGCCCCCACGCTGAGGGGCCGCTCGGTGAGGGCTCCCTCGACGGCCACACGCTCACCTGCCCCTACCACGGCTGGAAGTTTGACATCCGCGACGGCGGCTGCTTGACCTCCCCCGGCGACAAGGTGCGCACCTACCCGGTGCAGATCGTCCGCGACGCCGTCTGCGTGGCGATCTAAGCGCGATCGGCCCGCGCCGCGCGCCGACGGGGCGCTGGGGCGGGCGCGGAGGCTGGGGATCCTCGGGCGATCGGGGAGCGTGGGCGATCAAAAAAGCCGGAGGCGCGTCCCGATCCCTTAGCTGACGGGGTCAGCGTGTGCGGGCTGCCCCGGTGCTGAGCGCCATCAGTAACGCGTGCGTCACTGAACGACGGGTTGGTGCTATTCTTGTCGTCTTTGCCACGGAGTGCGGTGGTGCACCGCGACGACCTCATCCCGCCTTCAGGACTCCGCGAGACCGCGTCAAGCGGCCGCGTGGGCCTTGAGGAGCAGCTCGGGCTCGCATTCGTGTACAGCCCAGACGCCATCGTGCTCGCCGAGCCCGGGGGGCGTGTGCTCTGCGCCAACGCGGCCGCCCGGCGCCTCGGGGTGGAGGGGGAGCTCACGTCGTTTGTGGGCGGCGCTGACCGCCTCGCCGCCTTGTTCACGGCGGAGCTGCCGTTCACCGGGCGTTGTACGGGGCGCCTCGCCGATGGGCGCGTGCTGTGCCTGAGCGCCGCCCGCGCGCCGGAGTCCCTCGCCCACGAGGCGCTCCTCATCACGCTGCACGACGTCAGCCAGAAGGTCGTCGACGACGAAGAGCACGCCGCGAGCCAGTACGGCGTGGCCTTGGCGAGCGTGTCCGCCGCCGTGGCCAACGAGGTGAACAACCCCCTGGCCGTGATCCTCGGGCGTGTGGAGCTGATCCGCGCCGTACACACCGCCGAGAGCCCGACGCTTGACACCCAGCTCTCCGTCGTGGCCGACCACGCCGAACGAATCGCCGCCGTCGTCCGCAGCCTGCTCACCTTGGGGCGGGCCAGCGGCCTGAGCCGAGAGCGTATCGTCGTCGCGCCCATGGTCGAGCGTGTGGTGGAGGGGGTGCGGCGCCGGGTCGGCCAGGCGGAGGTCTCGCTGAACCTGCTCAGCCACGAGGCCGTCGTGGTCGGGGATCGAGAGCAGCTTGAGCAGATCGTCTCGGCCTTCTTGTTGTGCTCACCCTCCGTGGTGCTGCGCCGGGGGCGCGTCGAGCTGCGGGTGCTCGTCGCTGAAGGGGTCCTGCGCCTAGAGCTGCACGACAACACCCGCGCCTCCACCCGTGGCCTCAACGACCTCGCCCGGGCGAGCTTCGGCGGCACCTTGGAGCCCGTGCCCGGCGTCGGCCTCTCGCTCCTCGCGGCGGGCTGGTGTGTGCGCCAGCACGGCGGCCGGGTGCTCCCGCCGGAGTCCAACGCCCGAGGGCAGACCGTCGTGGTGGAGCTGCCCGTCGAGGAGCCGCGACCGCGGGCCCGGGCGGCGGCGAGCCTGCTCATCGTCGCCCAAGGCAATGAGCTCCTCAACGAGGTGCGCGGCCTGCTCGCGGGGGAGCCCGTCGAGCTGCGCGCCGCGGCCACGGCGGACCACGCCCTGCGTGAGATTGAGCTAGAGCGCCCCCTCGCCGTGCTCACCGCCGCCCAGCTCGCGGGGCGATCCGGGCTCTTGCTGCGCCGCCAGATCACGCGCCGCTGGGCCGACCTTGAGCGAAAGATCGCGATCATCCACGACACCCCGCAGAGCGACATCCCCGGGGTGGTGGTCTTGACGCGCCCCTTGAGCCGTGACGCCCTCGTCTCTTTCATGGTCGGCTGAAGATTCGCGGGTCTGCGCCTTCGCGATCTTGTCAACCCGGGGTAAACTCCCCCGCGTGAGGTGATCATGCGGCTCATCCCCGTCGTGCTGCTGCTGCTCAGCGCGTGCTCCGACCAATCGCTCAAGTCCATCAACGCCAGCCCCAGCGTCGAGATCGTCTCCCACGAGGACGGCTCCCAGGCCCTTGAGGGCTACGTCGTCTCCTTGCGCGGCCGCGCGAGCGACCCCGACCACCCGGTGACCGATCTTTTCGGCGTTTGGCGTGTCGAAGGGGAGGAGGTCTGCGCGGCCCAGGCGGCGGACGAGCTCGGCGGGCTCGCCTGTGACGTCGTCTTCTCCGAGGGCGAGTCCATCGTCACCTTAGAGGTCACCGACCCCAAAGCCGCCACGGGCAGCGACATCGTCGAGCTCGTCGTCATCCCGACCGAGGCGCCCACGGCGAGCATCCTCTCTCCCGTGGATGGCCAGCGCGGCTACAGCGACACGAAGCTGCGCTTTGAGGGCCTCATCCAAGATGCTGAGGAGACCCCGGACCAGCTCATCGCGACCTGGGAGAGCGACATCGACGGGGTGCTCGATCTCGACACCACCGCCGATCCCAGCGGGCTCATGCTCGCGTTCACGACGCTCTCTGAAGGGGAGCACGCCCTCACCCTCACCGTCGAAGACAGCTCCGGGCGCACCGGCCGCGACGCCGTGCTGATCACCGTCGGGCCGCCAAACTCCGCGCCGTCCTGCGCCATCACCGCGCCCATCGACGGCGACGTCATCGTGCTCGGCGACGGGGTGCAGCTCGTCGGTCAGGTAGACGACGTCGACATCGGCCCCGACGCCCTCACCGTCACCTGGAGCTCCGACCGCGACGGCGCCTTGGGCGGCAGCGTGCCCGACTCCTCGGGCCGGGTGAGCCTCAACGCCGAAGCTCAGCGCCGGCACCCACCAGCTCAGCCTTCAGGCCGAGGATGAGCTGGGCGAGGTCTGTACCGCCGGGGTGAGCCTGCGGGTGAGCCAGGCGCCCAAGGTCGCCATCAGCGCCCCGGCGAGCGGCAGCCAGGTCAACCAGTCCCAGAGCGTCTCGTTCACGGCCATCGTCTCCGACGCTGAAGACCCGCCCACGGCGCTTCAGCTCACCTGGGAGAGCGACCGCGACGGCCTCTTCGCCACGGCGGGCGCGGACAGCGCCGGGCTGAGCACCACCCTGGTGAGCACCCTGAGCCCCGGCGCCCACATCGCGACGGTCACCGCCACAGACACCGACGGCCTCTCCGCCACGGCGGTGGTGAGCCTCACGGTGAACGGCCTGCCCACGGCGCCGACGGTCTCGCTCTCCCCGACGAGCCCGCGCACCGACGACACCCTCACCGTGAGCATCGACGCCCCGTCCACCGACGCCGAGGGCGACCCCATCACCTACACCTACGCCTGGCTCGTCGACGGCGTGGCGTCGAGCGCGTCCACCGGCGCGACCTTGCCCCCCTCGGCCACCACCCGGGGCCAGACCTGGACGGTGAAGGTCACCCCCAGCGACGGCAAAGGCAGCGGCACCTCCGCGGCGGCGAGCACGGTCATCGAGAACAGCCTGCCCACGGTGAGCGGGCTGAGCCTCTCGACGTCTACGCCCCGCACCAACGACGTGATCGTCGCCACGGTCGGCAGCGCCGACGCCGACGGCGACGCCGTCTCCTTGAGCTACGTCTGGACGGTCAACGGCGCGACGATGCCCGTCACCGGGTCAAGCCTCGACGGCGCGCTGTACTTCTCCAAAGGCCAGCGGGTTCAGCTCACCGTCACCCCCAACGATGGCGTCACCGACGGCGTCCCGCTCACCGGGGCCTCGACGCTCGTGCTCAACACCGAGCCCACGGCGCCGACAGCCCGAGTGTCCCCGTCTTTCCCGGCCTTTGGTGAGGACGACCTCGTCTGCGGCGTGACCAAAGCCTCCACCGACGAAGACGGCGACACCCTGAGCTACATCGCCACCTGGCAGGTCGATGGTGTGGACTACGTCAGCAGCGCCGACACCGGCGCCGACACGAGCGGCTGGACGGGCCCTCGCTCGACCACCTGGACGGACGACACCGTGCCCATGGCCGACCCCTTAGAGGGTGAGGTGTGGACCTGCACGATGACCCCCGACGACGGCGAAGACTTCGGCCCGTCGAGCAGCCACAGCGTCACCATCGACTGCGGCTCAGGAAGCTGCGACATCGACTACAGCGACACCTGGACGCTGAGCAAGACGCTCAACTACTCCTGCGCCTACGGCATCGTCAGCATCGCCTTTAACGAGGTGGAGATCATCGACCTCACCTCTAGCCTCTCCATCACGTCTAGCCTCTCGGCGCGGCCGGGCACGATGGTGGGCAGCTTCACCTCCGACGTCGACTTCTCCGTCGTCGAGACGATCCCCTCGGCCATCTGCACCGAGACCTACACGATGACCGGCACCTTCAACAGCGAGACGGACTTCACCGCCAAGCTGGTCGGCACCTACTCGGGATCCTTGTGTTTTGACTGCACCGGCTTCACCCGCAACTTCACCGGCACCCGCTAAGCGCCCCGGCTCAGCCCTCGTCGCCGCCGTCGTCTTCCCAAGGGTCAAGCTCGGGGACGGCGGCGGTGAGGCCCTCGGGGTCAGACAAAGGCCACAGGTCGCCCCAGAGGCCCGCGCCGCCATCGACGGTGAGCACCTGGCCGGTGATGTACGAGCCCGCCTTGCTGCCTAAGAGCGCGGCGACCCAGGCGATCTCTTCTCGGCGGGCGAGGCGCTTCATCGGCACGGCCGAGGCCAGGCGCTCCAAGACGCCGAGCTCTTTGGGGTACCGCTTGAGCCCTGAGGACGCGACATAGCCCGGGGCGATGGCGTTCACGCGCACGCCGCGCCCGGCCCACTCCACGGCGAGGGTGCGGGTGAGGGCCTCGACCCCGGCCCGGGCGGCGACGCTGTGCGCCATGCCCGGGAAGCCACGCGGGGTGAGCATGGTGATGTTCACGACGGCGCCGCCGTGCTGGAGCATCCAGGCGTCGGCGGCGGCGCGCAGCATGTTCCAGGTGCCGGTGAGGTTGGTGGCCACGACGGCGTCGAAGCCCCGGGGGCTGATCGTCTCCGCGGGGGCCAAAAACTGCCCGCCGCCGTTGTTCACGAGCACGTCGAGGCGCCCCGACTGGCTGAGCACGGCCTCCACGCAGGCCGCGACCTGGGCGCGGTCGCGGATGTCGACGGCGTGGCCGACCACCTGGGCGCCGGTCTCTTCAGCCAAGGAGCGGGCGGCGGCCTCGATGACCGCTTGTTTGCGTGAGGCGAGGTGAACCGTGGCGCCCAAACGGGCGTACTCCCTGGCGATCTCGGCGCCGATGCCC
>JAKLKE010000097.1 GCA_023150775.1 Myxococcota bacterium | reverse complement strand
CCGAGGTCGAGCTCGTCGCGTACACCTTTCAGGGCGGCACCTTTAGCACCACGGGCCGCAGCCTACGCACGCTCAGCGTCTCTTTGGAGGATCCTCGCCTCGCCTGGAGCCTCAGCGACGATCTCGACGGCGACGGTGTTCCCGACCTCGCCGTTGAGCAGGCCGGAGAGATCCTGCTCTACCGAGGGCGCGGAGACCGCGTTGAGCCCGAGCCCTTCGCCCGCCAGAAGCTCAGCCATCGCGCTGAGGAGCTGCTCGTCGCCGACGTGACCGGCGACGGACGCGCCGAGCTGCTCGCCTGGTCCCGAGACGAGAAGCGGGCGACCTGGATCGCCTGGCGCTGAGCGGCCTTCCTCAAGCGGGCTCGCCGTCTTCTTCGCGCTGCTCGCCTGTGACAACAAAGACGCCGTCGTCGTCGACACCACAGAGAGCCTGCCCGCCACCGACTCCGACGCCCCCGTAGACGCCGACGGCGACGGCGTGCCCGCCGAGGAGGACTGCGACGACAACGACGCCACGGTCTCCCCCGACGCTGATGAAGACTGCGACGAGCTCGACCGGAACTGTGACGGCGACCCTACCGCCGGGGCCATCGACGCCCAGAGCTGGTACACCGACGGGGACGCTGACGGCTTCGGCAGCGGCGAGCCGACCTTGGCCTGCGAGGCCCCCGAAGGCTACACCACCCAGACTGAAGACTGTGATGATGGAGAGGCCGCCATCTACCCCGGCGCCCCCGAAGACGACTGCCTCGACCCCACCGACTACAACTGCGACGGCTCCAGCGGCCTCACCGACGCGGACGGCGACGGCTTCGCGGCCTGTGAGGAGTGTGACGACACCTCCCGCTCGGTGAACCCCGCCGCGACGGAGATCTGCGACGACGTCGACAACGACTGTGACGGTGAGGCCGACGTCGGCGCCATCGACGCCGAGACCTGGTACCAAGACGCGGACGCCGACGCTTACGGCGACGCCGACTTCCCCGTCGAGTCCTGCGACGCCCCCGAAGGTTACGCCGCCGTCTCTGGCGACTGTGATGATCTGGAGGCGTCGATGAACCCCGGCGCCTCTGAGGTCTGCGACGGCTTAGACAACGACTGCGACAGCGTCGTAGACGACAACGCCTCCGACGCCGGCACCTGGTACAGCGACCGCGACAACGACGGCTACGGCGACGGAGCCACGGCCAAGACGAGCTGTGAGCAGCCCACAGGCACCGTCGACAACGACGGCGACTGCGACGACCGTGAGCCTCTTGCCTGGACCGACGCGGCCGAGGTCTGTGATGAGGTGGACAACAACTGTGATGGATCCGTAGACGAGGGCGTCACCACGACGTATTACGCCGACAACGACGAGGACGGCTACGGCAACCCCAGCCGCTCCACGGACGCCTGCGAGGCGCCGGACGGCTACATCACGGCGAGCGGCGACTGTGACGACAAGGAGCCCTTGGCCTGGACCGGCGCGGTGGAGGTCTGCGACGAGGTCGACAACGACTGTGACGGCGACACCGATGAGGGCGTGACGAGCGAGTGGACCCTGGACCGCGACAACGACGGCTTCGGTGACGACGCCACGGCCGTGAGCGCCTGCTCGGCGCCGACGTCGGCCTATGTCGGCGCGGGCGGCGACTGTGATGATCGTGACAGCGACTACAGCCCCGGCGCCGCTGAGGGGTGTGACGGCAACGACTACGACTGTGATGGAGACGTCGACAACGACCTCGACGGCGACACCTACGCCGACATCGCCTGCGGCGGCGACGACTGCGACGACAGCGACACGGCGGTGAAGCCCGAGAACTCCGGCGCCTGCGCCTTGGGCACGTCTTGCCTCGACATCTTGACCAAAGGTTACTCCACCGGCGACGGCACCTACAGCGTGGACTACGACGGCTACCTCACCGGCGATGATCCAGAGGACGTGTACTGCGAGATGGACGCCTACGGCGGCGGCTGGACCTTGATCGCCACGAACGGCGGCTCGGGCTGGAGCGCCACGGTGTTTCTGGCGACGACGACCATCGGCTCGCCGTCCCTCACCTCCAACTACAAAGGAAACGCCTGGTTCGTGATGCCGATGAGCGACGTCATGTTCACCGACGGCGCGATGCACGCGGTCTATGAGGGCGTCGATGGGGGCAGCCAGAGCTTCTACGACTGGCAGGCGAGCATCCCGCTCTACAACTGCGGCTCCATCGACGGCTACAACTGGCCGATGACCGACGGCGACTTCGCCAGCAGCGACCTCTGCGACACCGACCTCTACATGCACCCCCTCGACGAGGACGGCGGCGTGAACACGGCCTGTGATCCCTACTGGCAGACCTACACGGGCAACGCCACCGGCCCGGCCTGGTCCTCGGGCAACAACAACGGCTGCCCCTTGGATGACACGGGCGTCACGAGCTTCGTCAACGACAGCGAGCTCATCGCTTGGGGCACGGCGCTGAGCCTCTACGCGCGCTGAGCGTCGTCGTCGTCGTACTCAAACGGTTGGGCCTCTGGAGGCGAGCGCTCATAGCCTCCAGAGAGCTCCCGGCGCAGCGCCGGGAGCATCCCCAGCGCCCGCATCGACCGGTGCTCGGGCAGGGCGAAGACGACGTGATCAAAGAGCTGGGTGCCGAGCATCTCCGCGGCGCCGTGCACCCGCATCGTACACTCGTAGTCGGCGCGTGAGGGGCGTGGGTCGCCGCAGGGGTGGTTGTGGGCGAGGATCACCGCCGCCGCGCCGAGCAACACCGCAGGCCGCAGCACCCACTTGGGATCCATGAGCACGTTCGTCCCGTTGCCCATCGCCAGGCGGCGCGTCGCGAGCACCCGGCCGTGGCCGTTGAGGTACAGGCCGTGCAGCTCCTCGTGGTTGAGGTGGCTGAAGATCGGCGTGAACAGCGCCACGACGTCGTTCACACCCCGCACAGACAGCCGAGGCGGCGGGCGGCAACGCTCGGCGAGGCGTAAGGCGGCGTGAAGGCGGGTGGCCTGGGCGAGGCCGATGCCGGGGACGCTGAGCAGGGCCTCCACCGGGGCCCGAAGCACGGCGTCGAGGCCGCCCAAGGTGGTCAACAAGAGCGCCGCGACCTGCCGCGCCGTGCGCCGGGACGAGCCCGCGCCGATCACCAGGGCGAGCAGCTCCTCGTTCTCAAACCGACCCTCCCCCTCGATCACATACCGCTCACGAAGGTCGGGACTCTGCAGACTGTTCATGCCGCACCTCTGAAGAGGGCGGCTCTTCGCAAGAGCTGTGCCAGGGCGGCCACCCCCGCCGCGCCGCCGCCGGGGCAGATCAGCGCCAGGGGAGGCTGACAGGGGCTAGGCTGGGTTCCAGATCGAGCGTCTCAGCGCCTCCGTCTTACCGCCTCAAGAGCGCCATGATGACGGTGCCCGGGTTCGCGCCTCGGGTGAGCAGCACGGCGACGCGCTGGGCGCCGAAGGGGAAGGGGAAGACGAAGTCGAAGCTCACCACGGGCAGGCCTTGGCCGCTGGCGAGGGCACGAAAGCGCCCCTCAAACTCCTTCACCCGGGTGCACGGCGCGACCTCGGTGAAGAAGTTGCGGCCCAAGACGGCCTCGATCGGCAGCCGGGCCATGCGGGACTCGGTGTCGTTGTACGAGAGGATTCGGCCGCTCTCGTCGAGCAAGATCGCGCCGTAGGGCAGGCCGTCGAGGTCTCGGGCGGAGATCTTGCCCAGGCGATCGGCCTCGTCCACCAAGGGGCTGCCCTCGACGTTGGACTTGCCGACGGGCTGGGGCGCGGCAGACACGGCGGGCGCAGCAGAGGTGACGGGGCGTCCACGGGAGGCCTCCCCCAGCGCTTTCGCCAGCTTGAGGCGGCGGTTCACGGCCTCTCGCTCGGCGGTGGCGGCCTCGATCAGGCTGTCTACGGCGTCGATGGGGTCGTCGGCGGCGGTGGGGCGCAGGCCGGTCATGGCCATGAGCTCCTCGACCGACGGGATCGGGTCCCCGGCCATGGCCGCCTCTCGCACGCGGCGAAGCAGCTTGAGGGACTGGTTGAGCTGGTCCCGTCGTTGGGACTCTTCACGGGCCCGGCTCGTGTAGTCGCTCGTGGGGTTTGGGGTGGGGTTCATCTTGAAGCTCCAGGCTCAGAGGGCGATGTGAAGGGATCAGGACGCGGCGGCCATCGGCGGGGAGAGCCAGCGCACCGTGGCGCTCAGGTCGTCCAGGGCGCGTGGCGAAGGCGGCGCGGAGAAGCGGGCGAAGGTGACGGTCTGCCCCTCATCGATGACCCGGGCGACGAGGCAGAGGTCATCTTCACCGCGCCAGAGCAGGGTGAACCCAGCGGCGAAGCCGTCGCGCTGCACCCGGCGGAAGGCGGCGAGCACCTCGGGCACGAGCGGCGCGCAGGCCCCGGCGAAGGGGGAGTCGGTGCTGGCCGGGTCGCCGTCGCCGAAGATCGCGGCGGCCAAGGCCCCACGCCGGGCGGCCCAGGCGCCGAGGCGGTCGGAGCGGTCGGGGTCGAGGGCCAGCTCGGGGGCCTCGCTGGGCGGCGGCGTGGTGAGCGTCGGCACGCCGATGAGCTGCAGGCGGGCGAGGCGTAAGGCCAAGGCCGGACACTCCCGGCTCCCCGTGACGCCCATCCAGAGATCCGGGCCCGGGAGGTGGATGAGGTGGCGGCCATAGACGCCGAAGAGCTCACTCACGAGCTGCACCGGGCGCCCCAAGGCCTCGGTGGCGGGGTGCCGCGCGGCCTGGGCGGCGGTGGCGACGAGGCGCTCGACGATCAGGGCGTTCCCGAAGCGCGCCCAGCTCACCCCGCGGCGGTCGCAGATCACCGCGGCGGCGGCCTGGGCGTTGGTGTAGACCTCACGAAGGGCGGACTCCGTGGCCTCGCGGCGCTCTGGAGCGAAGAGCTGGTCGTCTCGGGGGGTGACGGGCAGGCCCAAGGCGCGCAGGGCGGCGCGGGTGGTGGCGACGCGGCGCTGGCTGTCCTCTAAGGCGCCGACCCTCGCCCGCAGCTCGTCACGCTCGGCGACGAGGCGATCGTCGTGGGTCTCGGACTCTCGGCGGGCGAGCTCGGCCTCGGCGTCTTGGGCGCGGCGGGCCCAGACGTCCAGGCGGCGCTGCAGCTCCTCCGCGCGCTGGTCGAGCTCCTGCATCCGCACAAAGATGGCCCGGGAGGCGCCGCCTTCGCGGTCCACACGCAGGCGAGAGAGCTCACGCTCGGCCTGCTCCAGACGCGCCTGGGTGGCCTGGAGCGCCTGGGCCTGCTCGATGACCGTGGCCTCAGCGTCTTCAGCCCGGGTGGTGAGGGCGCCGAGATCCGCCTCAGCCCGGGCCAAGGCCAGGGTGAGCGCGCCGACGCGCTGGGCCTGGGTCGTCAGGGTGGCGAGCCGCGCCTCGGCGTCTTGGTGGCGGAGGTTGAGGGCGGAGAGGCTGTCTCGGCCGCGCTGCAGCTCCAGGAGCAGCGCCTCGGACTCTTGGCGCCGCGCGGCCTCGGCGGCGGTGAGACGGCCACGAAGCTCGGCCTCAGACCGGGTCTGGGCCTCGGCCTGGGCGCTGAGCTGGGCGCTGAGCCCGAGCGCCTGGGCCTCGGCCCGGCTCGCCCGGCTCCAGCACCACCCGGCCAAGGCGACGGCGGCCACGGCGAAGGCGCTGAGAACGGCGGTGGGGATCACGGGCGCACCCCGGCGTTGTGGGTCTTGATCGAGGCCCGCACGTCGGAGATCACGAGGCCCGGCGCCGCGCCCCGGTGGGCGATCACGGCCACGACGGACTCATCGTTCACCGGCTCGACCACCACAAAGCCCTCGTCGCCCTCGACGACGACGGAGGTCATCATCCCCCGGCCAAGCTCGGTGACCGCGCGCCCGGCGACCACGGCGAGCATCGAGCCCAAGGCCGCGAGCCCGGCGTCCTCTTGCCCCCGGTGAGAGAGCACGGTGCCGTCGGTCTTGACCAAAGAGGCGGCCAAGATGTCGGGGTTGATGAAGAAGAGCTCGTTGAGCAGGGCGCTGTGGCCTGGGTTCATGGGGGCTCCCGGTCCTGGGGGCTGAAGGTTGGGCTATTTTGAGATAGGTTTGTATTCTGTTTGTTCATAGATTGGCCAAAGTGTAGACAAAGATTGCGCGTGCACCCCACGAACAAAAAACCCCCCGACCGCGCGAGGCGATCGGGGGGACTTGGGGGCGAAGACGCTCAGCCGAAGAAGATGCTCAGCCGAACAGGCTCAGCGCAGCACGCTCGTCGCCGGCCAGCCGCCCAAGGGCTGGGTGAGCGAGGCTTGGGGTGAGCCCCCTTGGCCGGCCTCGGGGTCGTACCACACGCTCACCGAGCGGATGTCGGTGAGGCCCATGTCGTCCCGGGTCAAGATGACGAAGAGGTTGCGACCCTCTTTGAGCGTGGCGTCCACCGTCCACGGCAGGCTGCGCAGGCTCGTGCCGCCGCCCTGGTAAAACAGCTTCTCTTCGCCGTCTTCCCAGGCCTGGTAGATGATCACGTCGCGCAGGCCCACGTCGTCTTCAGCGAGGCCCGAGAGCACCACCTCGGCCTCGCCCACATAGAGGGCCGGGCTGTTGGTGACCGTGAGCTTCGGCGGCGCCAAGGTGGTCGCCCGCAAGGGCTGGGAGATGGGCAGGCTGAGGTTGACGGTCTGGGTGGCGTAGTCGTAGAAGCCGCCGAGCCACACCGCGGCGTGGTCGTAGCGGTCTTGGTCACCCACGGTGAGCTCAAGCTCTAGCATCGGCGCCGCGCCCTTCACCTCAAAGAGCAGCTCCGCCGTTCGTTTTTCGCCGGGAGGGATCACGCCCAGCTCGGCGAGGCCCACCTTGAGGTCGATCGCCGTGCCCGCGCGGTTCTTTACCCGGGCGAAGGCCTCGTCCGTGGGGCCGGGGCCGTTGTTGGTGACGTCGATCCGCAGGGCGATCGTCTCGCCGGGCTCGATGACGCCGTCGCCGTCACCTTTGGTGCCCTTCACCGTCGGGGCGTCCGTCGCGCTCCAGGCGTAGCTCAGCCGGGGCAGAAGCTGGCCCACGGTGCGCACGAGCTCGTCCTCTTCGCCGAGCACCCGGCGCTGGCCGTCTTGGAGCTTGAAGGTGACCTGCTCCACGGAGTCGCGGTAACCCTCGGGGAGCTGCACCCGCTTGGGCCACACCTTGGTCTCGCCGGGGTTGATGCGCCCGAAGAAGAACTCGCCGCCGTCGAGCCAGGAGGCCGTCGAGTCGGCGATGGCCATCACCTGAAACACCGGCGCGGGCCCGTTGTTCGTGACCTTGACGGTTATCAGCTCCTCTTGGGCCTCGCCCGCGAGCAGCACCGCGTCAGGGCCCAGGTCGAGGCTCACGGTGAGCTGGGGCTTGGCGGGCTGATCTCCGGCGGTCCAGTCGATGCCGAAGCTCTGGAAGGCCGCGCGGATCTCGTCGCTCTGGGCGCGCTGGGTGGTGGTGACGACCTTGCCCGCGGCGGCGAGGAGCTCGGCGCGGTTGGCCTTCTCCGGGGCGGCGAGGATGAGCTCGCGGCAGAGCTGCACCTCGTTGTCTTTGGAGAGATCCCGGCGGTCGCGGCGGGTGTTCTCTTCGACGTCGAGGTGGTTCAGCGTGCGCACGGAGTAGACCGGCGCGTCGGCGGGGGGCAAGGCGTCGCCGAGGTGGTGGTCAAGATCGGCCTCGCGGGTGAGCCGCTCACGCCAGAAGAGCGTGACGATGGGGTCGGTCTTGTTGGTCTCTTTGTCGGTGTGGGTCTCGACGATGGACTGCTCCAAGAGCACGTCCGGGGGCACACCGACGCTCTGGATGCTCTGGTCGCCGGGGGTGAGGTAACGGGCGACGGTGAGCTTGAGCTGGGAGTCGTCCTCGTTGTTCGGGTAGAGGTTCTGGACCGAGCCTTTGCCGAAGGTGCGCTCGCCGACGACGGCGGCGCGGCCGTTGTTGCGTAAGGCCCCGGCGACGATCTCCGACGCTGAGGCGCTGTTCGTGTTGACCAGCACGACCATCGGGTAGTTGGCCTCCGTGCCCGCGGAGGTGGCGGACTTGGAGTCAACGCGGCGGTTAAAACGCTCCACCGTGGAGACGATCGTGCCCGAGGACAAGAACATGTCCGAGACCTCGATCGCCTGGTGCAGGTACCCGCCGGGGTTGCCCCGCAGGTCGAGCACGAGGCCCCGCAGCTCTTGGTTGTTGTTCTTCACCCGGAGCTGATCGAGGAGCGTCGCGAGGTCTGTCGAGACGACGGCGTGGAAGTTGTTGATGCGCACATACCCGACGCCCCCGGCGAGCAGCTCGCCGATGACGGGGTTCATCTTGATCTTGTCGCGGATGATGACGAAGTCTTTGGGCTCTTTCCAGCCGTCGCGCTCGATGGTGACCGTGACCGGGTCGCCCACCTTGCCGCGCAGGCGGCTCACGGCCTCGTTGATGTCCATGTTGAGCGTGGACTCGCCGTTGATGCGCACGATGCGGTCATCGGGCTGAACCCCGGCCTTCCAGGCGGGGGTCTCCTCCAGGGGGTACTCGACGGTGAGCCGCCCCTCACGCATCACGATGGTGATGCCTAAGCCGCCGAACTCGCCGGAGTTCTCGACCTCCATCTCCCGGCTGTCTTCGGGCTCCAAGAGGATGGAGTGGGGGTCCAGCGTCGAGAGCGCGCCGTTGATGAGCGCGTACTCGACCTCGGGGAAGGGCACCTCGTCGGAGAGGTGGGTCTGCAAGAGCGCGGCGACACGGGCCGTCTCCTGCATAAACTGGCCCTTCGTCTTGATCTCGCCGACGCCGACCGAGGTGACGAAGCTGCCAATGGTGACGTGCAGCACGCTGCCTTTGGGCTCGCGGCGGAAGAGCGCCTCGGGCACCTTCCGCTCGACCTGATTGAGCGCCGCGTCGTACATCGCGTCCCAAGACACCCGCGAAGGATCGACGTAGCTCTCATCGACACGATCCATGGCGCGCTTGAGCAAGAACAGCCGCTGCAGGCTGTAGGGCTGGGAGCCGATCGCGGCGCCGAGCGTCTCTCGAAGGGTGGGCGGGACGAGGCCTTCACCAGCGCCACCCGCCGCCACGCCCGAGGCGAGGTGGTACAGCAACAAGGAGGAGGGGCCCGCGAGGCTCAGAACAGCGACCCCACGCGCGAGACCAGACCGAGAGAACCGACTCATGAATCGCTCCAGGCGGCGACTCGCCGCAGTACCCATTACGCAGTTTACTCACAAGTCTTGCAGTGGTCAGGACTGTCAACGTGAACGACCCAGTCTTGACGTAGAGTGGCGACCTAGGCTATACCCGCCCAGACCGCCTTGAAGCGGCAACTCCACTCGCGGTTATCGCCGCTCCAGGCGCAGCAGGCCCGATGGCGCTGAAGATCACCTGCCCCAACTGCAAGCGTCCACACCGCTTGGAGAACCCGTATCCGCCCCCGGGCAGTGAGCTGCAATGCTCTTGTGGTCGGCTGTTGGCGCTGACGTACTCGCCCCAGGCGATCACGAAGATCCGCAACGAAGGCGGCGGATTTTTAGGTGAGGCGCGCCGAATCGTCGCCCCGCCCCTGGCGCCGCCGTCGCTCTCCCGGCCTGAAGAGTTCAACTTCCCCCAGGTCAACACCTCGTACCCCGCGGAGGACAACTCCTTCCCCGACGCTGAAGAGCGCCGCACCGTGGTCGAGCGTGAAGACATGGACGAGGAGGCGCCGACGGTGATGGACGGCGGCGAAGACGACGACGCCTATGGGGAGGCGAGCTGGCAGACCCGCTCGGCCCCAGCGCCGCTGCCGCCGCCGGTTCAGCCCCAGCCGCCCCGCGCCGCCGCGCCGCCGCAGTACCCTCCGCAGCAGCACTATCCCCAGCAGCAGCCGCAGTACCCTCCGCAGCAGCAATACCCGGCCCAGCCGCAGTACGCCCCGCCGCCGCAGTACGCCCCGCCGCAACCCCGCACCTACACCCCGCCTGGGGCCTCGACGCCGCCGCCCGGGGCCTCCGCTCCTCCTCCCCGGGCGCCCGCAGGCCAGTGGGCCTCTCGCCCCTTCAACGAGGGCCACGCCATGCACGGCCAGCCCCCTCCGCCGCCGACCCAAGCGCCCCCGGCGCGTCGCTCCAAGCTCCGCTGGCTCGCCTGGGCCTTCTTGCTGCTCTCGCTCTTGGGCGCGGCGGCCGTGGCTGGGGTGTACTGGTTCTTCTCCCAAGACCTCGCGTCGTTGGAGTCGCTCCAAGATTACCGTCCCCCGACGGTCACCTTGGTGTACGACCGCAACGGGGAGGTGCTCGGCGAGATCTACAACGAACGAAGATATGTCGTCCCCTTTGAGGCGTTCCCGCAACACCTCAAGGACGCGTTCTTAGCCTCGGAGGACGCGAACTTCTACAACCACCGGGGCGTAGACCCGATGGGCATTGTCCGGGCCATGCTGCGCAACCTCTCCGAAGGGGAGATGGCCCAAGGCGCCTCCACGATCACGCAGCAGGTCGCGCGTAACTTCTTGCTGAGCAACGAGAAGAAGCTCGCGCGTAAGGTGCGCGAGATGATCCTCGCGGGCCGCATCGAAGAGACCTTCGACAAAGACCGCATCCTCTGGCTGTACCTCAACCAGATCTACCTCGGCTCTCGGGCCTATGGGGTCGAGGCGGCGGCGCGCATCTACTTCGACAAACACGTCGAGGAGCTGACCATCGCCGAGTCCGCGCTCTTGGCGGGCTTGCCTCAGCGCCCGTCGGACTACTCCCCGCACAAGGCCTGGGACAAGGCCCGGGCCCGGCAAGAGTACGTGCTCGGCCAGATGCTCGACAAGGGCTTCATCGACGAGGCCACCCACCAGGCCGCCCTGGATGAGCAGGTCAAGATCGTCAAGACCGAGAACCCCACCCGGGTGCTCGCGCCGACCTTCACTGAGGAGGTCCGCCGCCACCTCGTCGAGACCTACGGTGAGGAGCGCGTTTACAACGAGGGCCTCATCGTCCACACCACCTGCGACCTCAAGCTCCAGCAGCTCGCCCAGGACTCGGTCACCAAAGGTGTGCAGTACATGGACGAGCAGGTCGGCTGGCGTGGTCCCGTCGAGAAGCTGCTCGACGACGCGGCGATCAAGGCCCGCCTCGCCAAACAAGAGGAGGCGATGCGTGACTTAGACCAGCACCTCGCCGACAACGCCCGGCGCGGGCCGCTCCCCGAGCGCTCGTCGCTGCGGGTGGGCGATCGGTTTGAGGCGGTGGTCTTGGAGGTCGAGGCGAAACACGCCAAGATCGGCATCGGCGCGCACGAGGCGCTCATCCCGCTCTCGTGGACGACCTGGGGCTACGAGCCCAACCCCGAGCGCTCCTGGCGCAGCCGCACACAAGACGACCTCACCCGCATCCTCAGCCGGGGCGACGTGGTGATGGTCACCGTCGAGGCGCTCAAGGCCACCGACGCCAAGCCCTTCGAGGTTTACCCGCCCGCCGCAGACGCCGCCTTGGCCGCCGCGCGGCTCTACCAGGCCCCGGAGCTTGAGGGCGCGCTCTTGTCGTTTGACCTCAAGACCGGCGAGATCCGGGCGATGGTCGGCGGCGTAGACATCGAGAAGAGCGAGTACAACCGGGCGATTCAGGCCCAGCGTCAGGTCGGCTCCACCTTTAAGCCCATCGTCTACGCCGCGGCCATCGAGGGTCGGCGTTACACCGCGGGCTCCATCGTGCTCGACGCGCCCTTGTCGATCAACACCCTCGACGACAAGCTGTGGAAGCCCGGCAACTACAGCGAAGATTACCTGGGCAACATCACTCTGCGCCGGGCCTTGGCCTTGTCCAAGAACACCGTCACCGTGCGGGTGATCGGCGACGTCGGCGTAGACCCCGTGATCAACATGGCGAAGAAGCTGGGCATCACCTCCCCCTTGCAGGAGGACCAGTCCATCGCGCTCGGCTCGGGCTCGCTCACGGTCTTGGAGCTCTCCCGGGCGTACTCGGTCTTCGCCACCTATGGCGACAAGGTCGAGCCCTTCTTCATCGAGCGGGTCGAAGATCGCGACGGCAACGTGCTAGAGAAGCATGAGGGCTCGGCGCTTGAGCGTGTGCTCGACCCCACCGTGGCGGGCATCGTGACCTGGCTCCTGCAAGAGGTCACCGCGGCGGGCACGGCGGCGGAGACGAACAAGCTCGGCCTGCACGTCGCGGGCAAGACCGGCACCACGAACGACTTCATGGACGCCTGGTTCGTCGGCTACAACCCCGACGTGATGACGACGGTGTGGGTGGGCTACGACAAGCCCAAGAGCCTCGGCGTGTCGTCCACCGGCGGCAAGGTGGCGCTGCCGATCTGGATGTCCTACATGAAGGAGGCTGTGCCCAAGTCCGCCAACCGACCCTTCCCCCCGATCCCCGGGGCGCAGTACGCGCCCATCGACGAGTCTACGGGCCGGGTCGCGAGCGGAGGCCGGTCGATGCCGTTCCTCGCGGGCACGGTGCCGGAGTCCAGCGGCGGCGAGATCGGCCAGGCCACCAGCGAAGACATGCTCACCCGGGACTTCTGACCTTGCTCCTCCTCCTGTTCACGCTCCTGACGGCCTGCACGCTCACCGACAGCACCTCGGTGGTCGACTCGGCCAACGTCTGTGAGCTGGCCTTGACCCTGGTGGCGCCCGACGCGGCGCTCCCCGGCGAGACGATTCAGCTCGTCGTCAGCCCGCTCACCACAGCAGACGACACCCTGGTGACCATCGGCGGTGTGCGGGCCCAGCTCGTCAGCTTTGAGCGTGTGGGCTGCGAGGACTGCGACGCCTGCCGCGACGCTTACCTCTGCGCCCCGTGCTTAGAGGACTGCGACGTCTGCGATGTCGGCTGCGCGGCCGAGTGTGTGGAGCAGGTCTCGGCCCTCGTCCCGAGCTTGGCGGCGGGCCCGGCGATCATCGAGGTGTTTAACGGCGAGGGCGCCTCGGGGCGGCTCACCTTGACCGTGCTCGCCCCCCCAGAAGACACCGGCGGCGCGGACGACACCGGCGGCGCCGATGACACCGGCGGCGCGGACGACACCGGCGACACCGCTCCCCCAGACACCGGCGACACGGCGGACACCTCCGCGCCGGACAGCGGCGACAGCGGCGACACCTCCGCGCCAGACACCGGCGGCGCTGAGGGCCAAGCCGAGGCCCAGATTGGCGCCGCACTCGCCGAATGCCCGGTCTGATCTTGCTCCTCTGCCTCGACTGACGCTATAACGTCCGAACGTCCCCTCCTCCCTGCTCGTGGGCTCCCGGAGATCCTGATGCGCGCTGTGAACATCCCCCTCGTTGGCTCCCTGATCTTCGGGGTGCTCTCTGCATCAGACGCCGTCGCGGGCGGCATCGGGGTCATCACGACGGCGGGTGTGCACCAAGAGAACATCTACGCCTACGACCAAGAGCTGATCCAGTACTCGGTCACCCAGCTTCGCCCCAACCTCGGCGCGGGTGTGCAGGGCCTCTTGGGCGATCGTGACGATCGAATCATGGGCTATGTGAAGATGTACTACATGATCGACAGCCCCCAGGTCGACAACGACATCTCGGCCAAGGTGAAGGCCGAGAACGAAGGCGTCGAGGGCGCGGTGGTCTACGCCGTGCGTGAAGACCCCCGCAGCGTCGGCGTCGCCTCGGTGGGTGTGCAGTGGGGCCTGCTCCCCGACGCGGACGCCTTCCAGCTCACCGCGATCAGCGGCATCGGCGCCGGGGCCCTGACCATCGACAGCTCCGAGTTCATCCTCGTCGAGCTGGGCGCTGGCGCCCAGTACGCCCTCACCGACCAGCTCTACCTGCACGGCGAGCTGGCGTACCAGGGCCGCTACCGCAAGTCGTTTGACCACGGCGCGGGCGTGAACGTCGGCGTCCGCTTCATGTTCGATTAAGCCCTTGGGCCGCCTCGCCCCGCCGCTTCTGCCCCTGCTCGTGGGGCTCTCGGCGCTGGTGGCCTGCGAGTTTCGCCCCACCGGCACCGACTGGCTGAGCCAGGCGAGCCCCTCGGGGCCTTGTTACGCGGTGAACCTCCTCGACGGCCTCTCCGAGACGAGCGCCCAGGAGGTGAACGACACCTACGACTGCCTCAACCGGGAGGGGGCGATCACGCCTCTGGGCCGGGTGGTGGCGTCGTTGGAGACGCCCACACGCTCCGGTGACGTGGCGGCGGTGGAGCTCGCCCGGTCGGTGAACGCCCTCATCCGCGCGGACATCGACGTGTTCGGCGCCTTGGGGGTGGTCGTTGACGGCTTAGAGGCCGAGGGTGACCCGCTCCGCGCCCTGGTGGACCGCAGCGTGGAGCTGCTCTATGGCCGGGGGATGTCGCGGATTCAGAACGGTGAGGTGTCGCTCATGGCGGCCTCGTCGCTGGATCAGGGCCTCGTGCGCCCGCTCTTGCCCGCGCTGCGCCAGAGCGCCCGGGCGATCCTCGATGACGGTGTGCTCGACGGCGAGATCATCGGCCCCGCGATCCGCTCCGACACCACCCGCGAGGCCGCGTACACCCTCGCCGCGCTCAGCGCCTCGAAGGATCCCGCGCTCTCCGCGCTCATGGCGGATCTGGGGCCCCACGTCGGCGACGCCTTGGCCCGCGCCCGAGACGGCTCCAACGACCGCTGGTCGGAGGCCTCGGGGGACGCCCTGCGGGATCTCGCCGACAAGCTGCTCATTCAGTACGGCAACGATGGCCGCATGGCCCTGGAGCACCTCGCCGACCCTGGCCGGGGCATCCTCGCCGACGCCCAGCTCCGCGACCGCCTGCTCGCCGTGATCGACCGCCTGGAGCGTGAGGGCCGCCTGGAGGCGCTCCCGGCGCAGCTCGTCTACCTCACCCAGGTCGATCGTGACGGCGGCGGGCTCAGCGCCGGAGAAGACTCGGCCCTGGTGACGCTCCTGCGCCTGATCCACGCCGCCGACGGGCCGATGCGCTGCTCGTTGGACCTCTGGGTCACGAGCCTCAGCGTCGAGCTCGACAACCTCTCCGTGAGCCTGCTGGAGACCCTCGCCCAACAAGACCCAGGCACCGTAGAGGGTGGGGTAGACCTGCTCGGCACGGTGATCGGCTGGGGGGTCTCGGAGACCGTGCTCTACGCCGTGGCCGACAGCGGCGTGTGCGACATCTTGGACCGCCCCCTCGTCGATGATCTCCAGGCCCTCGACCGCTTCAACGACGCCCAAACCTCAGACCTGCTCATCTCCATCGTGATCCTGCTGGAGGGCTTTGAGTCGGGCTCGCCCTCACGGATCCCCGAGCTCGTGGACGCGCTGAGCACGGTGTACGCCTTCGGCGCCGCCGAGCCCATCGAGGAGCTATTGCGCGACGTGGGCACGAGCCCGCTCATCTACGACGTGCTGGAGCTGTTGCCGATCCTGCGTAACCCCGGCAGCACCTTAGACCGCGACCCGGCCATGCCCGCAGACCTGGGCTGGTTTGATCTCACGGCGCTCTGGGGCGTGCTGGACCTGGCCTTCGCCCAAGACGAGGCCGGGGAGAGCGTCGTCGAGCGCCTCGCCCCGGCGATCCGTGTTGCGGTGCAGCAAGACGGCACCTGGCTCGCCGTAGAGAACCTCGGCGTGCTGATGGCCGACCCCACCGCCGCGCCGCCGCTCTCGCTCTTGCCGCCGCTCCTCGCCCTGGATCCCGAGCTCAGCACCCTCGACACCTTGGCCACCCTCGCCGAGTCCCGCGAGGTCACCGAGCCGCTCTTGCGGGTGGTCGAGACCCCGGAGGTGATGACGGCCATCGGTGAGGCCGAGCTCTCCGCCGAGGGCCCGATGCCGTTCTACGCCCGGCTCGTGACCGGCGGCACCTTAGACGCTCTGCTCGCCTGGGTCGATTGGAGCCTGAGCCTCCTGCGCGGCTGATTCACCCTCGGGTTGGATCTTCGCAGGATCGCCACGCACTACGGCCTAGCGCCTGGCGTGGTCTTGGGTTAATCGGCCCCGCGCGAGCGCCGATCTCGGCCTCCCCCGCGTGCGCCACCTCCACTCCCCGGGCAGCTCATGCACCACGACGCTCAGTACCGCGCGCTCCACAAGCCGATGGACGAGGCGCCGCACCAGTACGGCCCGAACGTCCACCTCTTGTCGTTCCCGTACCCCATGTCGCTCCTCGCCGAGCTCTGCGCCGAGACCACCCGCCAGCCCCGGTTCAACCAGATCGTCGCCCAGCTCTACGACTGGATGTTGGGGGAGGTCGCCAGCCGCGAGCTGACGATGACCGAGATCTTTGTGCCCACCCGGATGCGGGTGCACAACGTCGAGGGTTTTTACGCCGGCCAGGTGCTCGACCGCTCGCAGAAGGTGGTCGTCGCGGCCTTGGCCCGGGCGGGCATCCTCCCCGGCCAGCGCCTCTTCGACAGCCTGAACTACCTCCTGGAGCCCGAGAGCGTGCGTCAGGACCACGTCTTTATGGGCCGCAAGACCGACGCTGAAGGCCGGGTGATCGGCGTCGACGTGTCGGGCTCAAAGCTCGGCGGCACGGTGGAGGGCGCCACGGTGCTCATCCCCGACCCCATGGGCGCCACGGGGGGCAGCCTGTGTGAGGTGCTGCGCATGTACCGCGAGGACGTGCCCGGCCCGGCCCGGCGCCTCGTCGCCATGCACCTCATCGTCACCCCCGAGCACATCGCCCGGGTGACCCGCGAGGCCCCCGACGTGCAGATCTACGCCGTGCGTGTCGACCGTGGGCTCTCCGCCCCGGACGTGCTCGACACCGTGCCCGGCGAGCGCCACGCTGAAGAGCGCGGGCTCAACGACCACCAGTACATCGTGCCCGGCGCAGGCGGCTTGGGCGAGCTCATGAACAACTCCTGGGTGTGACCATGAACCCGACCCCGCGCGACCCGATGCGAATCCTCATCGACGAGCAGGCCATCCAGCG
>JAKLKE010000096.1 GCA_023150775.1 Myxococcota bacterium | reverse complement strand
TGGACTCGGGATCGCCGCAGGCGAAGAAGATCAGAAACGTCAGGATCATGAGAAGATCCTACACCGTGGGCGCTCCACCTGGACGCCAGGAAGTCCAAGGTCCCTCTCCAAGACTGAGACCATGCTCGGCCCCTTGATCCTCACCCTCAGCGCGCTCGTCTTCACCTTCGGCTGCGCCGCCCAAGGCGAGGCCACGGCGACGATCCCCCCCGGCACGAGCCCCCAAGGCTCGGGGCGCGCGCCGGATGAGCCCCAACGGGACGTCACCTTGACCGGGTTCCGCTTCGGGCTCGCCGAGGTGAGCATCGCCGAGTTTGAGGCCTTCGCGGCCTCGGCGTACACCAACGCCGCCTTGTGGAGCCCTGAAGGTTGGGCCTGGGCCCAGGCGCACCCCCAAGGCGCGGGGGCCGAGCTTCGCGCCGCCGGGCGCAGCGGCGATCACCCCGTCGTCGCCGTCACCTGGTACGAGGCGGACGCCTACTGCCGCTGGGCCGGGGGCTCGTTGCCTACCGAGGCCCAGTGGGAGCGGGTGTGCTCGGGGGGTGAAGGCCGCCGGTACCCCTGGGGAGAGGGCGAAGACAAAGACGTGCGCTGGTACTCTGAAGGCAAGTTTGGGCACATCGCCGACGTGAAGACCGCCTCCGCCGCCAGCCAAGACGCCGCCCTCGCCGCCAAAGAGGGCCCGGTGCACCTCGCGGGCAACGTCTGGGAGTGGACGGCGGACTGGTACCACCGCGAGGGCACGAAGACCGGCGACGTCACCGACCCCACGGGCCCCGCCTCGGGCACCTGGCGCGTCATGCGTGGAGGCTCGTTCATGAACCTGCCGTCCTACTCCACCTGCACCCATCGTGAGCCCGCGCGGCCCGACCGGGTGGCGTTCACCGTAGGCATTCGATGCGCCTTCCCCGCGCGCTGAGCTTGGCTGGCCCGGGCCTCGTCGGCCTGCTCCTCGGCGCCTGCGAAGGCGCGCCCGACGGGCCTCCGCCCCAGACCGGGCCCATCCCGGCGCAGAACCTCGTCGCTGACGGCATGGTGGCCGTGCCCGCGGGCGTCGTGCGCCTCGGCCCACGCAAGCCCCCAGCGGGCTCAATGCCCAACATGCCTCCGCCGAGCGCCGGAGGTGGCGGCCCCGCCGGACCCCCGCCAGGCTCCCCAGGCGCGCCGCCGGGCATCGGTCCAGCCGGCCCACCGCCAGGCGCCGCCCCGGACCACGGCGCCGGGGGCTACGAGCGCCGCGCCGGGGGTCCGCCGCCGGTTCAGGCGGGCATCACGCCCACAGACCACCTGCGCATGACCGGCGATCCCGTGCTCTACAAGAGCTTCGGCGGCCAGAGCTACGAGGCCAAAGAGGTCTTTGTGCCGGCGTTTCAGATCGACGCCACCGAGGTCACCCGGGCGCAGTACAAACAGTTCCTCGACGCGACCGGCTACCGCCCGCCCTTTGTGGATGAGGACTGGGCTGAAGACGGCTGGAGCTGGACGGGCACCGACTACCCCGAGGGCACCGGGGACCACCCCGTCGTGCTGGTGAGCTACTACGACGCCGAGGAGTTCTGCGCCTGGGCCGGCAAACGCCTGCCCACCGAGGCCGAGTGGCAGCTCGCGGCCTTGGGCCCGGCGCACGAGGAGCGCGTGTTCCCCTGGGGCAAGACCTACGACGGCGCCAAGCTCAACCACGGCAAGATGGAGGAGCCCAACTTCGACGACAGCGACGGCTACTACAACACCTCCCCCGTCGGCGTGTACCCCAGCGGCCGCAGCGTCTATGGCGCCGACGATATGTTCGGCAACGCCTGGGAGTTCACCTCAGACGCCCGGGTGGACGGCTGGTCGTTGTACACCTTCGGCGCCGAGACGGACGGGCGGCCCTCTCGCCCCCACGCCCCGGGCCCGGCGCTCTACGTCGCGGTGCGCGGCGGCGCGTACTTTTTTGACTTCCGACCCAATCCTTACGGCGAGCGCAACGAGTTTCTGCCCGAGCTTCGCCGCAAGACCTCCGGGTTCCGCTGTGCGCGCTGACCGCCCCGCCCTCCTCGCCTTGGCCCTGCTCCTCGCCTGCGGCGGTGGTGAGCCGCCCGCGCCCGTCGCCGCGCCCCAGAACGGCCCTCCCGGCGCGCCTCCCGGCGGCGGCCCCCAGCATGACCAGGGGCAAAAACACCCGCCGCTGCCCGCGGACAACCCCGTCTGGGACTGGAACGCCGGGGGCTTCGTCTCCGACTTCGGCTGGTACGGCGAGAAGAGCTGGGATGACGTGCGGATGCGGGTGGCCGGGCACCTCGGCGTCATCGGCCGCGACCGCGCCCGCCTCGCCGCGTCTCAGGGCGATCTCGTGGGCGCCGCCGCGGCCTACACCGCCCTCGCCGACGCCCTCGCGGGCTTCCCCACCCCGCCGCCAGGCCCCGCCGCCGAGATTCATACGCTCCTGATCGCCGCCGCGCGCCGAGACGCCGCGCTCTGCGCCACCCTGGCCCGTGGCGAGGCCCCCGCCGCCGGAGACGGCCTCGCCGGCCTGCGCGCCCGGGTGTTGGCCCTCGCGCTCAAGGCCAGCCCCGAGGCCCAAGACGCCGCCGAGGCCCGGGCCGTGCGGGAGGCGCTGCTCCTGCAGCTCCCCCTCGACCCGTCCTTAGATCTCGACAGCTTCACCGCCTTCGACGACCGCCACAAGCTGCGGGTGCGGCTGTTCAACGCCGCCTTAGACGCCGCAGATCCTTTGGGCCACACCGACCCCTGGGGGTATTGGGAGGCCACGGAGCGCCGCCGCCAGGCCCTCACCCTCTACGCCGCCGCCGGGGCCTTGGCCGCCCTGCCCGAGGCCCAAGACGACCCAAAACGCCTCAGCGAGCACCTCACCGGCGCCGCGCCTGACCTCGCCGCCGTGCCCCGGCTTCGATGGCCCACGGCCTTCGCCGCTGCCTGGACCTCGCCGAGCCCCGGCTTCACCGCCCAAGGCCTGGGTGGCCTGCCCACGGGCGACACGCTCATCGACGTCGCCGCCCAGCCTGGCCCCCGCGCCATCGGCAGCCTGAGCCGCCTGGGCCTCGACGACCCCGAGCATCACGCCGCCTTAGAGGCTGAGGCCAAGGCGCTCAACGAGGCCCTGAGCGCAAGCCCCGACGTTACGCTCAAGCGCCTCGATCTTTGGGTGAGTCGCATCGACGCGTACGGCCACGGCAGCCGCTACTACAACATCAAGCAGGCCCGCAACGAGGCCGTGCGCCGCCTCGCTGAAGGGGGTCATTGGCGCCTCGCCTTGGTCGTGCTGCGGCAGAGCTGGCCGCTCCACCACCAAGACTGGGCCTGCCCCAACCGTGAGGGCATCCTGCGCGCCATCGAGGCCCGCCTGCTCGTGCTCGCCGGAGATCCTGGCGCCGCAGACGCGCTCCAGACCGCCTGGTCTGCTTCACTGGACTTCCTCAAGCAGGTCGATGCCGCCGAGGCCGCCGGTCCTGGCGCGGGGCTCAAGCCGCCGTCCCCCGGGCCGATCAGCGGCGGAACGCCGGGTGGACCGCCTGGGCCCCCTCCGGGAGAGCATACGCCGCGAGGCCCCCACAGGCCTGCACCGGGGCGCCCATGAGCTCCACCAAGGCCGCCGCGCCGTCTGGGTCGGCCTGCTCATCCACGAGCACCCAACGATAACCGAGCTCGCCGAGGCCGCTCCAGTCGACGTTCGGCGGCTGCCCCGGCGCCGGTCGCCGCCAGCCGAGGCCCCGCAGCCGGGGCTGAACGGGATCCCCGTTGAGCGCCCAAGACGCGATGCCCCGCTGGGGTGACGGCCGCTCGTGGGCGAGCTGCAGGAGCTGCGAGTGGCCCGCGTCCCCGTCAAAGGCTTCCCAGGGCCACACGAGCACGCCGTCCTGGGCCGTCCCCGGCAGAGACCGCAGACACGGCGCGTCGGGGACGTCTGTGCCGGGCATCCTCAGCGCGCCGCCGCCGAGCAGCAGGACGTCGAGGCCGATGAGGCCGAGCAGCCCACCCGCGAGGACGCGGCCATGGCGCCCGGCGAGCTCGCGCAGCCCGTCCACGCCGAAGCCGGCGCAGATCCCCAGGCCGATCTGGGTGATGATCAAGAAGCGCCGGGGCTGGGTGAGCGGCCGGGCGACAGCGTCCATCAAGGTGTTCAAGAACAGAAACGGCCCGGCGACGCCATGAATCACCGAGCCCATCGCGATGAGCGCGCAGAACACCGCCAACGAGCCCCAGAACGCCGAGGCCCGGGCCCGGGTGAGCACCCCCGCCAACGCCAAGAGGAGCACCGAGAGCCCCAGGTAGCGCCCGCCGTTCACCTGCCGGGCGTCGTCGAGGTCCAAGGTCCAGCGCACGTATGAAGGGGTGACCATCTCCTGAAAGGTCGTGCGCGCCCACGGCATCTCGACGAGCGGCACCTTAAACGGCCCGAGGTGAGCGTATTGCCCGGCGATCTCCCCTGGGTAGTCGGGGCTGGCGCTCTTCGCGAACAGCACGGCCACGGCCACGGTGAGCAGCGTGCCCCCGGCGAGGCCGAAGATGAGCCGCCGCAGCTCGACGTGCTCGCCCCGCCGCAGCAAGAGCAGGGCGCGCAGGGCCCCCACCGCCGGGAGCACCGGGGCGAGGTAGGGGTTCTCGATCGCCGTGAAGCCCATACACCAGGCCAGCCAGAACGCCCCGCTCAGCCGCTCTCGCATCCGCACAAACATCGCCGCGAGGCCCAAAGGCACATAAAACGCGGCGATGGCGACGACGGATCCTTCGCCCAGATCAAAGAGCAGCGGCCGCCCCGCGAAGAGCGCGAGGGCCGAGGCGAGGGCCGCCGCCGGAGACCCGCCGAGGCGTAAGGTGAGCCAGGCCACGCTCATCGCCAGAGGGCAGATCTGGGCCAGAGACGCCAGGGCCGAGGCCCACGGCACCCCGACGAGGGGCTCGCTCAAGGCGAAGAAGAGCGCGCTCGTCGGCGAGAGCACCGAGCCCGTGGCGCCGATGGGGAAGTTCACCAGCGTGGTCTCGCCGCTGAGCCCGCCCTCAAAGAGCGCCTGCTGAAACCACCACATGCCCCACAGCGTCGAGACCACGTCCGGCCCGCCCCCGGGGGCCTTGCCCGCCAAGAGCGCCGGCCCCATCACCAACAGGCTGATCCCCGCGCTCAACAAGAGAACAAACAACATCAACGCGCGGGTGGTCATGAAGGGTCCTTGAAGGGTGCGCTGATTCAATCAGCCCAGACGAACCTCCGTCAAGGTCCTGTAAAAATTGGCCTACGGGGCCCCGTTCAGGTCCCACAGCACCGCGTCACCGATCTCGACTCCTGGGCCAAGTCCCGCCTCCAAGGCCGCGCGTAGGCCAGGGGTGACATGGGAATCGAGCTCTCGGTGCAAGATGACGTAACGAACGCCCTCCGCCGTGAGATCTGCGCGTTGTACGACGTCTTGGGGGCCGCCGTCGAAGCCCAAACTTGTCTGCTCATCCGCGCGCCGCCGACACAGCGCCGCGAGGGCGCGGAAGCTCGCGCGGCGCAGGAGCGGGCTCGTCGCCGCCCGCGCGTCTGGCGCGTAGGGGATCGGGTGGCCGTGGGCGGTCTGGTAGTAGAGGTAACGGCTCGTGGACATCGTCGTCCCGGCGTCGGTGGGCAGGTCGAGGATGACGCCCTCTCCGCCGGCCGGGATCTCGGCGTAGACCGCGGGGATCTCGGCGGGGCTCACCGTCACCGGCCAAGGCGCCCCGGAGAACAAGAGCCCGTCGAGGAGCACCGGCGCCACCCACAGCCAGGCCCGGGGCCCAAAACGCGCCGCGCCCAAGGCCGCGAGCGCCGCGGTCACCGCGAGGGTCGGCGCCGCCAGCCGCAGAGGGTGGGTGATGGCGAGGCCGGGGATCACCGACTGCACGAAGGCCCAAGGCAACATGAGCTTTCGACCGCTCATCTCCACGAAGCCGCCGTCCCAATAGAGGTACGGGCCGAGCGCCAAGGCCGCGCAGGCGAGCCCCGCCGCCGCCCAGGCCAAAAGCGCCCCGCGCCGCTCCGCGCCCCACACCCCCCACACGCCAAGGGCCAAGGCCACGAGGCCCAGGTAGGGCGAGTGCTCGAAGCCCTCAGCGCTGAGATCGACGGATCGAAAGCCCAGGGGCGCCACGAAGGCCCGGGGATCGACGGCGTTGTGCGCCGCCAAGAAGCTGTTCATCTCCGGGGGGTGTTTGATGATGGCCAAGGGGTGCTGGAGCTGGGCGCGTAGGGCGAGGATCGTCGGCGCGGCCAAGGCGACGGCGGTGAGCGCCGCCACCCAGGCCCAGCGCCAGGCGCCGATGGCCCGCACGAGCACGCAGGCCCCGGTGGCGAGGCCCAGATACGGCGAGACCATCGCCGCGAGGCCCACACCTAGGCCCACCTTCACCCAAGGCCGCGCGCCGGGCGGGGCCTGGAGCGCCTCGGCGGTGTACGCCAAGGCCAAGGCCATGGGGCCCAGGTTGACGGCCTCGGAGATCCCGTTGTGCAGCTCACAAGAGAGCCAGGCGCTCCCCGCCAAGGCCGCCGACGCCACCCAGCGCGCCGGGGGTGGGGCCCCCAACGCCTCCGCAAAACGCCAGGCGCCATAGCTCCCGAAGGCCACGGCGAGGGTCATCAAGAGGTTCCAGGTGGCGGCGACGCCGATCAGCGCGGCGAGGGGCGCCCCGATGAAGCCCAAGATGGGATCGATGAACCACAACACGCCGCCGTCCGGCGCGGTGAGCAGGCTCGTCTCCCAAGGCAGCGCGCCCGCCAGGGCCGAGGCCAAGAAGTACCAGGGCCCCCAGGCGTGGTTCCAGACGTCTACGTTGGGGCTGCCGAGCAGCGTCGTCGTCGGGCGCAGCGCGGCGGGCCCGGTGATGAGCAGGGCCAGGAGCAAGTGCCCCAAGGCGCCGCCTCCCCACCTCTGGAGCGCCTCGGTCATGCGCTGAACCAACCGCCCGCCTCCAGCTCGTCGGCCACGGCCTGGGCGTACACGACGAACCCTTCAGCGTCGGGGTGGCCGGAGTCAAACATCAGCGGCTCACGCAGCGCGTCGTCGGCGTCGAGCGCCTCACAGATCGCCCAGGGGAGGTCCCGTCCGTCGGGGGTGGCCTCGGTGAGCACCTCCCCCGTGGCGAAGTTCACCAAGGCGAGCTTGCCCGTCTTGGTCGCCTTGAGCCCGTAGCCCTGCTCCCCTTGGGCGGCGCGAAAGGTGTCGGTGAGGTCCAACAGCGGCATGTCGGGGAGCTTCTGGCGGATGAGGCCGCCCTCTCCGGCGGGGTTCGCCGTCAACGAGCCGGCGTCAAAGCGGCTGATCGGCGGGAGGATGAGCTGAAAACGCGCGTTGGGCAGGCCCTGCTGGCCGTTGCGCAGGGCGTCGGCGTAGGCTTGGACCGGGTTGGGGCTGTTGAACGCCACCCGGCGGCTAAAGATGACGCCGCTCACGCCGTACCTGGGCGCGATGTGGTTGATCCAGCTCCCCATGGCCTGGGGGTGCTGGCCGGGCACCCCGGCGTTGAGCACCTCGACGTTGTGCCCACGGCGAAGCAGCTCGGCCTGTAACAGCGCCGGGAAGCAGTCTTCGACCTCGACGCCCCAGCCGAAGGTCACGGAGTCGCCGATGGCGACGAGGCGCGTCACCCCAGGCGCCGGGGCGGCGGTGATCTCGCCCATACGCAGGCGATCGGCGTTGGTGGAGACCGAGAACCGCCGGGTGCGCCGCAGCGTGGCCCGCCGCTCCGACATGCGCGCCTCCTCGACGCGGTGCGGGCGATCGGGCACCACCATCCGCGCGCCCCGGAGGTTCGGCCGCAGCCAGTGGCCTTGGGGGCCGAGCTCCGCCCAAGGCTCGGCGATGGGCTCAGACTCCAAGGCCTCGGACGCGCGCTGGCGCTGCCAGGCCACGCCGCCGACGATCCCGGTGAGCGCCACCAAGGCCGAGGCGCCGCGCAGCATCATTCGGCGAGACGTGCTCACAACACACCGTAGTTGTATTGGGAAGGGAGGAGGTCTTGCTCGGGCGCAGTCCACCACAACCACGCGGCGACGAGCGCGAGGATGAGCAGGGCACCTCCAGCCCAGATCAGGACCTCTCTTCGGTCAGGGCTCACAGGCGCAGTATCCTTAGGCGCCGGGCAGAAGTCAACGCGCCGCCGGGTCGGGTTGTGGCAGGATGGGCGCTGCATGACGCGCGCGCTCCGAAACCTGATGTTCTCGGCGATCTTCGCCGCAACGCTTCTCGGCGGCGCGGAGCTGATCTTACGCGTCGTGGGCTGGCCAGATCCGGGGATCTACGCGGGAGATCCCGGGAGCTTGTGGTGGTTACGGCCCTCCTTGGCGCCTCGCGCGCTGCCGTTTCCCGAGCGCGGCACCACCTTCACCGTGCGCACCAACCGTTTGGGGTATCGGGGGCCGGATCCCGTCGAGGGCGCCTGGATCTGCCTCGGCGACTCCACCACCTTCGGCTGGGGGGTGGAGGAGGACGAGGCCTGGCCCGCGCGCCTCTCCTTGGCCTTGGGGCGCCCCGTCTCAAACGGCGGCGTGCCCGGCTACACGAGCCACCAGGGCTTACTCACCCTACAAAACTCGCTCTCCACACGTCCTGAGCGGGTGCTCATCGCCTACCTCGTGCGTGACGCCGACCCAGCCCCGACGCCCGACCACAGCCGCGCGCCCCGCGCCGTGCCCGACCTTCGCCTGATGACCGCCCTGCGCCAGCTCCGCCCCAGGCCCCAAGGCCAGGCCGCCGCCCCCGCCGGGCCGACGGCGCGGGTGCCCGCCGACCGATACCTCAACAACCTGCGCGCGCTGAAGGCCCAGGCCGAGGCCGCGGGCGCCGAGGTCAGCTTCGTGGTCTTCCCGATGCTTCGCCGCCCCGAGGCCCACCTCGCCGCGCTCCAGACCCTCTCCGCCGAGGCCCAGGTGCTCAGCCCCGCGCTGCCCCCCGAGTCCTTCTTCGCCGAAGATCCCATTCACCTCACCGCCGAGGGTCACGACCAGCTCGCGCGGCAGCTCGCGGAGGCCCTTCGATGACCTGGCGTCAACGTCTCTTGGGCGCGCTCATCGGCCTGTCCTTCGGTGAGGGCCTGTGGCAGACCGCCGTGGGCCTGTCCCCCGAGGCCGATCCCGACCTCTGGCGCCTGCGCGCCTCCTCGGTGCCCATCGAGACCGCCGCGCTCAACGGTGAGCTGGGCCGCAGCCCCCGGGCGCTGGACCTCTCGTTTTATCAGGGCGCCTCACCTCGGGCGCCCTCGTTCACCGAGGGCCAGATCACCGTCACCGCCCGGGTGCCCCAAGACGGGCAGCTTCGGGTGTACCTCGGTGAGAACCTCGACCGCGTCGGCCCCGGGGCGCCCCAGCTCGGGCGGCCCGGCGACGTCGGACCCGGCGCGCCAAAGCTCACCCCCATGCCCGGCGGACCCGGCGGACCCGGCGGACCCGGCGGACCCGGCGGGCCCGGGGGCGGACCTTTAGGACCGGTTCAGGCGGGAGATGAGGGCCCACGCAGCCTGCCCCCAGGCTTTGAGCGCCCCAGCGGCGCCGCTTTCCCTAGCGGCGCGGCCCGAAACGGCGTCGGCTCGGTGCTCATCGATCGCAGCGCGCGGTCGTCGATCACGAGCACCGACATGCGCTGCACCCCACAGAGCGCCAAGGCGCCCACAGACGAGCGTTTCACTCTGGGCCTGAGCGCCCAAGGACGTTCCCTGGGCGTCAGCATCGACGGCCAAGAGGTCATGCGCTGCGAGGCCGTTCACCAAGGCGGGGCCGTGCTCTTCGGCGCGGGGGTGCGGCGGATTCAGCTCAGCTCTGTGCGGGTTGAGATCCCGGGTCAGCCGGTGTTTGAGGATCAGCTCTCGGGCCTCGGTCGCTCTCCCCTCGCCCAGGCGGCGCTCGGGCTCCTCGGCGCGGCCCTGGGCTTCTTCGCCCTCGCCCGGCGTGTGTCTTGGCTCATCGCCGCCTCCCCGCTCCTGCTCGCGGCGCCTCTGTTTCGTTCGGATCTGCGGGCGCTCTTGGACAGCATGCGCCTCATCCATGTGCCCGAGGCCGCGGGCCCGGCCCTGCTCCTCGGTGTGCCGGCCCTGGCGATGCTCCTCGCCGTGGCCAGCGCGAGCCTTCGCCTTCCCCAGACCTTGGCCCTCGCCGGCCTCGTCGGCGGCGCCGTGGCCACGGCCTTCGGCGGGCTGAGCCTCGGCCCGGCGCTGCTCGGCGGCCTCGCCCTGCCCTGGTGCGTCTTGGCCTGGGTGAACACCCACCCCGTCCCCGCCCGCCCGGCGATCTCCTGGGCTCTGTGCGCCTTGCTCGCCGTCACCGCCGAGGTTGGGCTGCGCAGGACCCCGACCTTCTCCACCTGGGCGACGGGCCGGGGCTGGGAGCGCGCGCGGGAGGAGTTCGCCCAGCTCTTGGAGATTCAGCAGCACAAGGCCTACCCCTCCGACAGCTTCCCCGTGCGACCGCCGGACCCTGACCCCAACAAGCGGCGCATCGTGGCCTTGGGAGGGTCGAGCACCGGCGGCGCCTACCAGATGGACGATCTGGACCAGTTCTGGCCCAAACGCCTCGAAGAGACGCTCAGCGCCCGGGGCCACCAAGGCTGGGAGGTGGTGAACCAAGGGGTCGGCGGCTGGAACAGCCTGCACGTCCGCCTGTACATCGAGAGCCAGATTCAGCGCCTCGACGCCGATATCTTTGTGGTCTACATCGGACACAACGACATCCTCACGACGAGCCCCGCGCCGTATCGGGATCTGTACGCCCGCTACCAGCGCGGCGGCGGCGCGGCGGCGGCGGCGGTCTCGGCCAAGCTCTCTGAGCTTCGTCTGTACAGCGGCCTGAGGTTTTTGCTGCTTGGCCTGCGCGACCGGGGCGGCGCCGTGGCCGTGCCCGTCGAGGACGCCCACGACAACCTCAGCGCGCTGTTTGATCTCGCCGAGGCGAACAAAGCCCGGGTGATGTTGCTCACCGAGGGCCTCAACCCCGATCCCCAGCCCATGCGCGGCTACGGCGAGATGCAGCGGGAGCTCGCCGAGTCCCGGGGCGGGCTCTACCTCAACACCGCCGAGAAGCTGTGGCAGACGGGAGATCCCGATCTGTTCTTAGACGACTGCCACCTCAGCCAAGAGGGCCACCTGCGGCTCTCGGGCTTCATCGCCGAGGGCCTTGAGGGCGCGGGCTGGCTGTGAGCCCGCGCCCAAGGGCGGCGAGCTTACTGCGGGGCCGCCGGGGGCGCGCCCCCAGGAGTCGCCGGAGGGTTTCCGTCGACGCCAGGCGTCGGCGGGGTGGCCGGGCCGCCGGGCGGGATCGGCGCCTTGGACGGATCGGGCGGCGGCAGGTCTTGGCGCATCTTGTTGAACCAGTCGGCGTGCTGACCCAAGGTGAGGCTCACCTCCAGATCTTGACCGGCGAGCTTTACCGGCGTCGCGGCCGAGGCGCCCGCGTTGTCCTCCATCTTGGGCATGTCTTTGTCGTCGAGCTGGGCGGCGCTGACGTAGATGTCGTCGGCCAAGGTGGCCGGGGCGACGATCTTCACCGGGCTCGTGCCGTCCCAACGCTCGATGTGCAGCGCCACGGGGGAGGTCTGTTTGCCGTCGTCGGAGGTGCGCAGGGCGAAGAAGTCGAGCTGGGACTTGCCCCACTCGCCCACGACGTTCACGGTGATGGTGACCGTGGGTGAGCCCTCGGCGATCAGCGTGGCGAACTTGGCGTTGGAGGTGTCGCCGGGGCCGCCGGGGGTGACCGCCCCAGGGGCGCCCGCCTCGCCGCCTGGCGGGGGGCCGCCGCCGCCGGGGGGTTGCTGTTGGACATCGGGCGCGGGGCCCCCGGCCGGAGGAGGCTGGCCACCAGCGCCCTCACCGCCTTCTTCGGGCGGGGTCGGGCACCCGACGACAAGCA
Organism: Myxococcota bacterium; assembly: GCA_023150775.1. Lineage (GTDB taxonomy): Bacteria > Myxococcota_A > UBA796 > UBA796 > CAJQPC01 > JADKFE01. The sequence continues at coordinate 5,082 of JAKLKE010000096.1, read as the reverse complement.
GAAGGCTGAGCGCCAGCGCGCGCGGCAGATGAAGACGTCCTGACATCGGCTGCTCCATGAACGTGTCGCGCGCCTTCGATGGCCCGCGTGCGCACCGTTGTACCACAGCTCTGCGGCGCGCTCCAGACGCCCAACGACGACCCACACGCCGGCGCTTGACCTTCGGGGCGATCTGCCGATACGCTGCCTTCGACGTGACTCCGTTTGGAGTCACCACGGCGTCGGAGTCCGCGTGGAAGAGAGCGTGCTCAACCAGCTCATCAACCTGGGTCTCACCCGGAACGAGGCGCTGGCGTACCTGACCTTGGCCCAAGACGCCGACGCCGAGGGCCTCACCGGCTACGAGGTCGCGGCGCGCTCGGGCATCCCACGAAGCGCCGTGTACACCGTGCTGCGGCGCCTGGAGCAGAGCGGCGCGGCCTTCGCCATCGGGGATGAGCCCGCGCGGTATGTCCCGACGCGCCCCGACCAGCTCATCGACACGATGCGCCGGGGCACCCTCTCCCGCCTGACGACCCTCGGCGACGCGCTCAAGGCCTTGCCCAAGCGGGTGATGCCCGAGCCCATCTGGATCCTCAGCCGCTACGACGAGGTCATGGTGCGCGCGGCGGAGATGATTCGTGGCGCGACGCGCTCGGTGTGGCTCTCGGCCTGGCCCCGTGAGCTTCACCGCCTCGGCCCCGCCCTGGGCCTCTTGCCCGCCGATCTTCACCTCGTGCTGCACACGCCCACCCCCGCCGACGCCCCGCCGACGGGCTTCTCGGTGTGGGCCGATGACGCCCCGGCGAACACCAAGGCCGGCTGGGCCCACAAGCTGCTCCTCGTCATCGATCGCCGCGAGGCGCTCCTCGGCGGGGCCGAGCCCGAGGCCGACAACCAAGCCGTGTGGACGACCAACCCGTCCCTCGTCGATGTCGCCACGAACCACCTCATCCTCGACGTCACCCTGCTCGCCGCCCGCCAAGGCCGAGACTGCGCCGCCGTCGTCGCGCCGATGATGATGCCGCACCTCGCCCCCGCCGAGCCGTGCGCCGACCTCAACACAGATCTCGCCACGCAGGGCGCCCCGGGATGAGCGCCCAGGGCCAGCCCTTCGGCCGTTACACCCTGCACGAGCGCCTCGGCGCTGGGGGCATGGCCGAGGTCTGGCGCGCGACCTTGACCCACCAAGGCGTCGAGAAGCGCCTCGTCATCAAACGTATCTTGCGGGGGCTCTCCGCAGATCCGGCGTTCTTGGCGATGTTTATCGACGAGGCCCGCATCGCCTCGCTCCTTCATCACCCAAACATCGTGCAGCTCTACGATCTCGGCGAGGTCGACGGCGAGTGGTACCTCGCCATGGAGCACGTCCACGGCCTGAACCTCCAGCGTGTGCTGCCCAGCCTCACCTCACGCCGACGCTTGATGCCTGTGGAGCTCGTCGCCACCCTCGGCCACGAGGTCGCCCGGGGCTTAGACGCCGCGCACCGGCTCGTAGACCACGACGGCCGCGCGCTCAAGGTCGTGCACCGCGACATCTGCCCCGCCAATCTTTTGCTCTCGACCCAAGGGGACGTGAAGATCGTCGACTTCGGCGTGGCGCGATCGGCGGCGAACACCTCCACCACCCAAGGCGCCGGGCTCAAGGGCCACGTCGCGTACATGAGCCCCGAGCAGGCCCTCGGCGCGAGCCTCGACGGGCGCTCGGATCTTTTCGGTCTGGGTGTGGTGTTGTGGGAGGCCCTGGCCGGCCAACGTCTGTTTAAGACCGACTCCGGCCTGCTCACCTTGGAGCGTGTGCGCGACGCAGAGGTGCCGCCCCTGCCTGACGGCCGCGTCCCGCCAGGGCTTGAGGCCGTGGTTCGTCGGGCCCTGGCCCGAGATCCCGAGGACCGCTTCGCCGACGCCCGGGCGATGCAGCTCGCCTTGGCCCCCTTTGTGGGCGACGCTGAAGCCCAGCGCGACGGCCTCGCCGCCCTCGTCGTGGAGGTCTTGGCCGCCGAGCGCGCTGAAGAGTCGGCGCGGCTCGTGGCCTTGGCGCCGCCGCCGGTCGCCGACGAGGAGGCCCTCACCACCGTCGCCGCCGCGCCCGTCGCGCCGAAGGTGGCGCCCTCCCCTGCCCCAGCCGCGTCGCCGTCGCCGCCGCAGACCGCGCCGAAACAGACCCCCGCGCCGCGCCGCACAAAGGCCCTCTGGCTCATCCCCGCCCTGCTGATCGCCCTCGCCGTGGTGCTCTGGCCGCGTGAAGAGGCGGCGCCCCCGCCGCGAGAGGCCGCCGCCCCCAGCCCGACGCCCGCGGCGCCGACCGCCCCCGTCGAGACGCCACCGCCGCCTGTCTCCCCGCCGACGGAGACGCCCGCCCCAGCGGCTCCAGCGGCTCCAGCGGCGCCAACGCCCGACCGCGCGCCCGGCGGCGTCACCGCCACGCCCATCCCCCCCGAACGCCTGACCCCCACGAGCCCCACCCTGCAGGTCCCCGTCGAGGTCGTGCCCGCGCCCGAGGCGCCCGCGCCCACGCCGGCCCCCGTCGCCGCCACGCCCGCAGAGCCCAGCCCGCCCGCCGCCGAGGCGCCCACCGAGCTTGATCCCAACACCCCGGCGCTGCTCACCGTGACCATCACCCAAGGCCTCGCGGAGCTGCGCATCGACGGCGTGAAGGTGAAGAAGAAGCCGCCCTATACAAACATCTCCGTGCCCCCGGGGCGGCATCTGGTTCAGGTGGAGGTGCTCTCCACAGGCCGGGTGACGAGCCGTGAGGTCGTGCTCAAGCCCGGGGAGACCAAAGAGCTGCGCTTTGACCTCGACTGAGCGGGGTGAGGCGCGGCGCTACATAAAGTTGCGGGTGTGCAGGGCGCTGAGCGCGGCGGCCTCCTCCTCCGAGAAGCCCAGGCGCTCCAGACGCACTCGGCGACCGTGATCCATGTCGTGATGGAGGGTGAGCACCCGGTCATGGCCCAAGGCGATCTGCTCGGGCTCAAAGCCCCCTGCGGCGAGGATCACCAAGGCGTCAAACACCTCCTCGTTGAGCCCGGCGGTCTGGGCGAGGGCCTGGTTTCGGCTCTGTATCGCTAGGGCGAGGCGTCCGCGTAAACCGGGGTCTAAGGCGACGTGACGGCTGAGGTGCGCGAGGCCAAAGGCGACGTGGCGGGCCTCGTCTTGGGCGGCGAGGCGGCAGACCTGCCGGGTGATGACGTCCGGCGCGTGCTCCTGCAGAAACCACAACAAGCTCAAGAACGAGCCCTCGCCCAAGACCGACAACAAGAAGCTCGCCAAGGCGAAGTCCGGCTCCTCCAAGAGCGTCTTGAGCGAGGCCTGACCGCCGTGGGTCGAGAGGCCCAAGGTCTCCCGGCGCAGGCTGGCCCGGCGGGTGAACACCTCGATGTGACGCGCCTCATCGGCGGCGGTGATCGCCAGAAGCTGCATCACCTCCCGAAAATGGGGGTGAAGCTGCCCCAAAAAGCGCGCGGGCACCAACAAGGCCGCCGTCTCGTTCTCGATGAGGTAGGTCATCACCTGCACAACGGCGTCCTCGACCTCGTCCGGGTGGGTGATCTCCGCATCCCAAGGAATCGCCGTCGCCGGATCCCACTGCGCGGCGGCGGCCTGGGCATACAGCCGCCCCGCCTCCTCAGCCCAGACCTCGGACTTCTCATTCAATACAAAATGAAACGTCGGCGCGCCCGCCTCCACCAGCGCCCCACGCGCCGCGAGGCCCCAGCGCGCTTGGGGAGTCTCGACCACCCCGGCGGCCGCCACGCCCCCGGCGCGCTCCGCCCCACGCCAGCGCCCGTGATCGGCCCGGGTGAGCCACAGGCGCCCATCCTGCTCGGTGAAGCCTTGGCCTTGGGCCCGGGCCCAGGCGCGCAGGTGAACCGGCAGCTCCGGCGACTCGCCACAGACCTCTAGCCGCTCGCCGGGCGCCAAGGCCTGAAGCGCCCGCTTGAGCAGGAGGATCCCGCCGCGCTCTAAGCCGAGGGCGCCTAACACGAGACGTGGCGAGGCCTGCGTCACAGCCGCGCCGCCGCCTCACTCAGCCAGGCGTCGATGCTCCCGAGCCTCGTGATCGCCTCATCAAGCTGGGCGAGCCCGCTCGTGCGGCCCTCACGCCACTGTTTGAGGCCCTCCAAGTCCAGGAGCGGCCGAGCCTCGGGGTCGTCATAAGACATGCCCAAGAGCAGCTCCTTGAGCCGCGCGACCTCGGCTTGGGGGGCCGTGTCCAAGGCGCTAAAGACGCAGTGATCATACGGTGGGGTTTGATAGAGCGTGCGCACAGCCCCCGGCGCCAGCGTGCCCTCTCGGGTGAAGAGCAGGTGGTTGCCGTCGATGACGCAGGCCGCGTCGGCCTCTCCACGCACCAGGGCCCGCACCGCGTCACGCTCCCCGCCGATGTGATCCCCGTGTTTTCCGCGCAGGACGTCGTGCAGCTTCACCGTCACGTCAACCCCCGGCTGCAGCCCCGCCCGGGCCAAGGCGCCCAGCGGGAGGAGCGTGGCCTGGGGGGAGTCCACCGCGCCGACGGCGACGACGCGCCCCTTGAGATCGGCGAGGGTCTGTGCGGGATCGTCCCGGCGCACGAGCACGAGGCTCGTGAGGTCTTGGTCGGAGTCCCGCATACAGAAGGCCCTGGCCTGACGCCCGGCCTTGGCGGCGAGACGTTCGGTCTGCAGGTGCGCGAGGGGGGAGTTCCAGGCCACATGAACCTGCCCCGAGAAGAGCGCCTCGACCTGCCGCTCATAATGGCTGTAGAGCACATAATCGACGTCGAGCCCATGTCGGGCGAAGAGCGTGCAGAAGCCCTCCCAGATCGTCACCACCTTGGGATCATAAGCCACGGCGCCGAGCAGAAGCGTCATAACACCACCTTTGAGTGAGTCAGCCGATTAAAACAGCGGGAGCCCTGTGACGGCCTTGCCGATAAAGTCGTAGAGCACGTCCGTCGTCGGCGCCATGACGCTCGCGGCCTGGGCGTCGCGGAAAAATCGCTCAACGCCCACCTCGCGGCGGTACGCGGCGCCACCACACACCCTCATGCCCAAGGCGGCGACGCTCAGGGCCTGCTCTCCGGCGGCGGCCTTGACCTCCAGCACCCGCAGCATCGTGTCA
>JAKLKE010000095.1 GCA_023150775.1 Myxococcota bacterium | reverse complement strand
CTCGGCCTCACCTTCCCGCGCTTTATCCTGCGTGAGCCCTACAACCCGGACTCCAACCCGGCGCGCACGATCAACTTCGTCGAGGAGGTCGGCGGCGACCCGGAGTCTGCCGGCGCCGACCGCAACAACGACGGTTACCTCTGGGGCAACTCGGCGATCCTGCTCGCCCGGAACATGGCGCGCTCGTTTGAGACCTCGGGCTGGTGCCAATACCTGCGCGGTCCCAAAGGCGGCGGCCTGATCGGCGGCCTGCCCGTGCACAGCTTCACCGAGAACGGTGAGGAGCAGATCAAGGTGCCTGTTGAGATCTCCATCCCCGATCACCGTGAGCTGGAGTTCGCCAACGCGGGCTTTATCCCGCTGATCTACCGGAAAGGCACGGCGGACGCGACCTTCTTCAGCGTGCAGTCGGCGAAGGCCCCGCACAAGTTTAAGGATCCGAAGGACAGCGAGAACTCGCAGCTCGTCGCGAACCTGAGCTACACCCTGTCGATCACGCGCATCGCCCACTACGTCAAGATGATCATGCGCGACAACATCGGCTCGACGGCTGAAGAGACCTACATCCAGCGTGTGCTGGAGAACTGGCTCGGCGCCAAGGTGACGACGATCCAAGACCCCGACCGTCTCACCCTGCGCTCGTTCCCGTTCAAGGCCACGGCGGTGCAGGTCACCAAACGCCCTGGGCAGATCGGCATGTACGACTGCGTGATCTCCGTGCTCCCGCACCTTCAGTTTGAGGGCATGGACGTGGAGCTGCGTTTAGAGTCCCGCCTCGGCTAACGCCGCCGAGGCGAACCTCTCTGCTGCGCCGCGCTCCGGCATGTCCGTCCCATTCGGGGCGGGCTCGTCGGGCGCGCGCCTAACCACTCATCCCTACTCCATATTCGAGGTCTCTTATGCCGCAGTTCGCGCGCGCTCTGGACGTCTACCAGGGCTTCAACTTCCGCAAAGACAAGCAGACCAACATCGGCTTCATCAACTCCCTCAAGATCGGCACGGTCACCCTCGCCGCCGACATCACCGCGAAGGATCCGATGGCCCCCACGACGGACGTCACCGTCGTGGCGGTGATGAGCGACTTCATCTGGGGGCTGGGCGTCACCGACTCTCTGAGTCTGAACGGGCAGATCTGCCTCCCCAACAAACAGAGCATCGGCGGCTTGTTGCTCAGCGATCTGAGCAACGTCGCCGTTGAGGTGCAGCTCACGATCTACGAGTACGACGCCCTGCAGAAGAAGTACTTCAAGTCGTTCTGCTCGGACGCCGTGCTCAAGGGCCTCGTCGAGAAGAACGGCGGTGATCTGGCGCTCGAAGCCGCGGATGACCCCTCCCAAGAGATTCAGTCGCCGAAAAACTTCGCCTTCACCATCTCTGTGAAGCCCGAGCCGCTCTCACAGACGATCAACCTGGCGGTGGGCGACGGCAAGAACTTCGTCAAGCAGTGGGGCATCACGAGCTGATCACCCGGGATCTTCTAGGCTCTGTCGCTGTACCCCCGCTGAGTTAGGAGCGTCTCCCCGTGACGCCGATCGCGCGCCCTCACTGGAGCATGGGCCTCGTCCTGCGTCCCGAACACTTTCGGGCGATGGAGGAGGGTTTATCTTTGGAGGGCGCGGCGCGGTCGGGCCTGCTCGGCCTGCCGACGACGGGCCTCGCGAGGATGTCTTGGGATGAGGTGACCCTTCATCACCAAGGCGCCCTCGTCGTGCGGGAGCTCGCCGTGCAGCTCCCGTCTGGGCGTCTTCTGTGGGTGAGCGCCAACGCCCACCTCGTCGAGCGCACGCTCCGCCTGGAGGCCGGCGCTGGCGGGGTGGCGCGGGTGTTTCTGCACGTTCACGCCCAAGGAGACGTGATCAACCCGCCGCCCCGCGAAGGGGAGGTGGCGGTGCCCAAGCTCATGCTGGCCTGCTCCATCAGCCAACAAGAGCGCGCGCCGAGCGCCAACGAGAGCATCGAGCTCGCGCGGTTTGTGCGCTCGGCGACCGGCGAGTGGCGCCTCTCAGAGACCTTCTGCCCGCCGCTCATCGGCGTGTGGCACACCCCGTTTTTGCGGCCCCGGCTCCAGGCCCTCGCCGCGCCGCTCGGGCGTCTGCGCAGCCTGCTCGGCGAGCAGTTCGCCCTGCATTACCTCGACAGCACGAGCCTCGCCGGGGCTCAAACGCTGCTCGTCGAGGTGCTCTCGTTGAGCGCGCTCCTGGAGGACCTCGCCAACGGCGTAGACCGCCATCCGTATCAGGTCTACGACGTGCTGCGGCGACTGTACTTCCACCTCTGCTTCTTTCAAGGGGTCGAGCAGCGGCTCTCCCCGGTGCAGGCCACCCGTGGCTATGAGCACGAGGCCCTGCTCGACTGTTATGTGCCGCTCTTAGACGCGATCACCCGCGTCGCCGATCAGCGCTGGTCGCGGCTGCGCGCGGTGTCGTTTGTGGCCTCGGACAACATGCTCACCGTGGAGCTGCCCCAAGAGGTCACCCGCGAGGCCGAGGTGTATCTGCTCGTGCGCCAGCGCCGGGCGCGGTCCATCGCCCCCAAGCTCGGCGCGCTCAGCCGCCTGAGGCTCCTCCTGCAGCACAGCCTGCCCGGCGTCGGGCTCCAGCCCGTGAGCCTGCCCCCCATCGCCGTTGAGCTAGAGCCCGACACAGAGCTCTTCCGCATCGAGGCCGGTGAGGAGTGGTCTCTGGCCTTGGCCGAGGGCCGCGTCGGGTTTTACCTGCGCCCGGAGTGGGGCGCCTGTGAGGCGGCCTTGTGCTGGAGCTGGGCGAGCGCCTCGCGCGGGGGCGCAGGATGAGCTTGTTACGCCGACTCTACGAAGACCCCGCGGCGTTTGATCTCGGCGAGCACGTCTTGGCGAACGTCTCGGCGCTGTTAGAGACGCGTCGAGATCACGCCTCCCCCGGCGCGCCCGTCGGCCTGGACGACGCCTATGTCTCCAACGACCCCCTGCGCCGCTGGTGGGAGCTCGCCCGGCAGACCCGCGAAGACCTGACACGGTTTGAGCCCCGGGTGCGGGTGATCGACGTGGCGCCAGAGACCGACGCCGCCACGGGGCAGGTCCACCTGCGGCTGCGCTGCGTGCTCTTGCCCACCGGTGAGACCTTCGCCGGGATCATCGGCGCCCGGGGCGCCGCCCGCGTTCAGCGAGGCGGGCCATGATCGACGAGCGCCTCAAGGTGGCGATCACCGTGGCGACGGCCTCGGCGTCTGTGGAGATCCCCCCGGGCAACGTCGAGCGGATCGAGCTGACGATGACCCCTTACGGCTTTGAGGCGAACCTGGCGTTCTGGCTCAAAGACGGCGCGGCGATGGGCGGCTCCATCGCCGATGGCCTGCTCACCGACTTCATCGCCGAGGGCCTGCTCAAGGTCACCTTGGCGATCTCATCGATCTACCTGCGGGAGACGATGGAGACGCCGCCCGACCCGCTCACGGTGAAGGGCGTCGTCGTCTCACGCGCCGTGACCTTAGAGCCGCTGCCTGAGTCACGCGGCGAGGTCAACACCCTCAAGATCGGCGTCCCGACCGTGATTCGGCGCTACGAGATCCGTGTGGTGGATCCGGCGGCGGCGCTGTGGCGCCAGCACCGCCCCTGCGCGCTCTATGTGCAGAAGACCGTGATGGATGTGGTGAATGAGCACAAAGGCAGCCACATCACCATCACCGGCGAGACGCCGTTTCTGACCGTGAGCCATGACGTGCTCAGCCTCGGCGTCGGCGCGGATCGTGGCGGCGCGACCTTTTATGACTGGCTTCTGGGCCTCGTCGCGCTGCACGACAGCCAGCTTCTCTACGACGCCGAGCTCGGCAGCTACAAGCTCGTGGACACCAAGCCCGCCACGGGCACCCCCGGCGCCTTGCCGCCCCAGGCCGTGGGTAAAGTGCGGGCGATCTTTCCCGAGCCGCCGCGCCATGACGTTCATGTGCTCAACGGGAGCACTCTGGACGTCAAGAACGAGGCGGTCACCAGCGCCAACGCCGCGGGTATTCGACACGATCTGCTCCTGCGCAGCCCCATCGCCGCCACGGTCACCGACCGCAAGACCTTAGAGACGCGCCGAAACCGTGTCCCCAAGCAGATGTTGGAGCTCGATCTCAACGCCTGGCCCGCCGTGGTCGCAAAGCCCGGCGCCTTGGTGAGCCTCGATCTCACGGCCTGGGGCACGACGGGCCTCGCCGCTGCCACGAGCTGCCGGGTGACGACGTTCAGCCTGAACCTCCGGGGCCCCGACGTCGCCGAGCGTGAGCGCGCTGGGTCCGCCCGATTGGTCGGCTCGCTCATCGTGACGATGGAGGCCTCGGACGATGCCACGCCGCGACTGCCCAAGCTGCGCCCAGCGCAGACGCCCATCGAGGTCGAGGGCTTCGTCGTGAGCACGGTCGGCGAGGAGGCCCAGCTCACCTGGGAGGTGACCACCCACGCGGACACGTCCATCGATCAGGTGAAGGTGAAGGTGCCCTTGTGGGCGGATCAAGAGGTGGTCGTGGACCTGCACCCCGACGCCTTCTCGGGGCACACCTGGCGACCGCTGTACAAAGGCCAGCGGGTGCTCTTGCGGCTCAACACGTTTGAGGCGGAGATCCTGCGCTGTCTCGACTGGCGCCCCGGCGCGCGGCAGACGGCGGCCACCCAAGGCGACGCGGTGATGCTCGGCAAGACGGAGACCGACCGCACCATCCTCACCCACACCTACGCCGACGAGAAGCCGGTGTTTGAGATCAACCGCAAGAACGACAAGGACATCGCGTTCATCAAGATCGAAGAGGGCGTGCTCACCATCAAGGTTCACGAGGAGTCATGAGCCATGCCGCTCGTCTGTGAGGTGAAGCTCAGCAAGACCGAAGGTGTGGTGGTCACGATCACCAACGCCGATGACAAGATCACCCAGACGATCACCGCGGACGGCACGACCTTGACCTTGGAGGTGAAGGGCGAGAGTGAGACGAGCACCTATGTACAGACCGCCGAGTCCATCGCCATCACCTGCAAGACCTTCACCTTAGACGCGGAGACGGTCACCGTCACCTCCACCAAGGACACAAAACACACGAGCAGCCAGAAGTTCACCGTAGAGAGCACACAAGACATGGCGCTCAAGACGAGCACCAACCTGAACATCGAGGCGGGCGCAGCCGCCGAGGCCAAGGCCCCCCAGGTGACCGTGAAGGCCGACGCCACGCTGACCCTAAAGGGCGGCGCCACGGCGAAGCTCGACGGCGGCGGAATGTGTGAGATCAAAGGCGGCCTCGTCAAGATCAACTGATCGGGAGACAAAGAATGTCGATCGAACGAACAGGCGTGATGGCAGGACGGTCCGAGGCGGGCGCGCTCAAGCTGCCCGAGCTCCCCGACGTGCTCAGCCTGCTCGACGAGTACCTCACGATCTACCCCCAGGCGCCGTTTGACCCCGCCGACGCGGAGACGCGGTATCTGTTGGAGGCCCTGGCGTGGTTCTCGGCGTCGAGCCGGGCCAAGGCCGTCGAGGGCCAGCGCGGCTTTTATCGCCGTCTGTTCGCCCAGTATTTCCCGACGCTCCTGCAGCCGCTCCCGGCGGCGGGACTCCTGGAGATCACGCCTTCAGGGCAGCTCGCCGAGCGCCTGGAGCTGCCTGAAGGCACCGAGATCACGCTTGGCGCTGAGGGCCAAGGAGAGGCGCAGTTCCGCACGATGGCGCCTTTGACCATCGAGCCGGTCTGGCTAGAGCGTGTCGATCAACGGCCTCTGCCCGACGGCGGCACGCTGCTGCGCCTGCACCTCCGCGCCGCCGCGCCTGTGGCCGCCCTGCACCTGCAGCTCAACCACCTCGGCGACACCTTGGCCTCGGCGCGGCTCTTTGACGAGCTCAGTCGTCACCTGCGGGGGGCGCGGGTTGGCGCCGCGCTCAACAACCCCAACGACGGCGAGGCCGTGCAGCACAGCCTCGGCGGCGGGCCGCTTCGGGGCGCGCTCAGCCAGCCCGAGACGACGGACCCCCTCGACGTGGCGCGCTGGCGCCTGCACTTCCCCGAACGTTGGTCTGTGCTCCATCTCACCCTGCCCGAGCGCCGGGTCGGCAGCTTCTGCGTGAGCCTCAACATGGGCGCGGCCTGGGAGCCCGACCCTTGGCTCGCCCCGCGCAGCTTCCGACTGTTCGTGGTGCCCATCGAGAACAGCCAGCGCGCCGCCGCCGCGCCCATTCGATGTGACGGGCACCGCACGGCCTGGCCGATCCTGCCGCCGCGTCCGGGCCTCGCGCTCGTCTCTGTGCGGGGTGTCTACGAGGTCGCCGACGCTGGGCTGTTGCCGATTCGCCCCGGCGCCTTGCCCGGCGAGGGCGGCACCTGGGAGCTGGAGCCCCCGGCGAGCCTGCACCTGCATCTCCCCGACGCCTTCCTCCGACCCCGCACGGTCAGCGTCGATGGGCTGTGGCACGAGCCCGGGTTCGCCGCGGCCCTCGCTGGGCCCCTCGCCGTGCGCCTGCACCGCCGCGCCATGCCCGCCGTTCGTCTGTCGATGATGGCCCCGCCCTTGCCCCCGCGCGCCTTAGACTGTGTGGACGACGGCCTCGCGCTCCTGCAGGTGCTCTCGTTACGCACCCGGGGCGCGCTCACCTTGGCCGATCTGCGCGGGCTCTTGCGCCTGCTCGGCGGCTTAGACGGCGGGCCCTATCGTGAGGTGCTGGAGCAGCTCGACGCGCTTCACTGTGAGGAGTCGGTGAGCGGCGAAGACGGCGGCCTCACCTTGGTGCGGCGATACACCCTGAGCTTCCCCCGGCTGGGCCGCGACGCCGCGTTTCGGGTGCGGGCGGCCTCGGCGGTGATCGGCGAGATCCTCAGCGCCTGGGCCTCCCAGGGCCGCGTGACCGTGCGCGCCCGGATGATGAACGGGGAGGACGCATGAGCACCTGGACCGCCTGGGGCGAGGTGATGACGTCTGTGCGCGCCGCCGAGCTGGCGCTGCAAGACCCCCGGGATCTGGGCCGGGCCCGAGCGGCCGTGGCGGGATCCCTCAAAGAGCTGCGCCACCGCCTCTCCAACCAGCTCCCCGCGCGACCGACGCTCCAGGCGCTCTTCGCCTTGGCGGTGCTGTTTGACGAGCGCGCCCAGGCCACAACCGGCGCGCGCCCCGGGCAATGGCAGCCGCTGCAGCTTGAGCTATTCGACACAGACGAGGGTGGCACACGCTTCTTTGAGGAGCTCGACCACCTGCTCGTAGACCCCGCCGCTCACCCCTTCGTGTTGGAGGTCTACGCCTTCTGTCTCGCCGAGGGGTTTCGTGGGGTGTATCAGAATGATCCCGAGCCCTTGCAGCGCCACCGGGCCCGCCTGCTCGACCGGCTGAGCCGCCCCGTGGCCCTGCCCAGCGCCCAGACGGCCCTGCCCACGACCCTACGCGACGGCCCGGAGATGATCGTGCGGGTTTGGGTGGTCGCCCTCGGCGCGGTGCTGCTCATTCAGCTCGTGATGCGCCTCTGGCCCGGAGGTGGCCCATGAGCCGCCCCGATCTGTTTGATGTCGAGGCCCTCGCCCCGCGCTGGACCCGCGCCCGGCCGGCGCCCGACAAGACCTTTGATCCAGAGCTGCTCAGAGGGCCGCCCGACCCCCTCGGGGCCTTGCCCGGCGCCTGGGCGAGCCTTGAGGCGTCGATTCGCGCGGAGCTTTCGCCCCCGGCGGCGACGGCGGCCTTGGCCCTGCTCGGGACGCTGACGTTGCCGTCCTCAGCCACGAGCCCACCTGACGCCGCGGCGATCTCCGCCCTGCTCAGCGGCCTAGACACCTTAGAGGACGTGATCGACGCCCTGGAGTGGAGCCGATGAACACCCTCATTCAGCTCCTCACGGCGTACTGGCCGGAGCTCCTCGGGCTCCTGCTCATCGTCGCGCTCATCGTGCTCTTTGTCTGGGTGCGTCGCCGCCAGACGGCCCTGGAGACCTTGCCCGCCGGGGCGCTCATCGGCGCGTGGCGGCGTTTTCTGGGGGCCTTGCCCCGAGAGGCCCGGGCCCACGCCCGGCGCTGCCAGCCGTTTGTGGTGCTCTCCGATGGCCAGGCCCGGGTGCAGGCCCTCATCGGCGGCAACACAGACTGGCAAGACAAGGTCCGCCAACATTATCCCAGCGCCACCGTAGACAGACACCTCCGCGCCTATCTCGCCAGCCACCAGGTCGTCGTTGAGCTCTCCCCGGCGCTCGTGGCCGAGCCCTCCTCGGACGTGCGACGGGCGCTCCTGCGTCTGTGGGGCGGCATGGGCCTGAGACGGGCGCCCCATGTGCTGCTCGTGCTCGACGCCGCCACGCTGGAGCTGATGGATCCCGACGGTCTGAGCGCCCTCGCCGTGCGCTGGCGTGGCCAAGTGGCGCTGATCGAGCGGGCCACGGGCTTCACGCCCCGGGTGCAGCTCGTGCTGCATGATCTTGTTGATCTCCCCGGCGGTCGTGAGCTGGCCCGGGTGCTGCGAGATCGTGGGGTTGAGCTGCGCCTGCCCCTCGATGAGACCTTCACCGAGCGCGCCCGGGGCCTCAAAGACAGCCTGCCCCTCGCGCTCACCAGCGCGGTCGAGTTTCGTGGGGCCTTGGCGTTTCTGGAGGAGTCGGAGCGGCGCTGGATCACCCCCCTGGGCCGACTGTTGGAGGTGCTGCAGCGCCCCGACCCGCTCCTCGGCGCGGTGAGCCTCGGCGAGCTGACCTTGTCCACCGCCGAGCGTGAGCTGTGCGCGGCGAACCCCTTCACCGTGGCCCAAGAGCCCGCCCGACCCTGGACCTACGACACCCTCTGGCACGCCTTGGGCGCCGCCGCCGTGGCCGCGCTCTTCGCGGTCTTCCCGATGATGAGCTTCTGGAGCGGCCGCGCGGTGATCGAGGCCGATCTCCTGACCTTGGCCGAGCTGAACCGCCGCCTCGACGCGCCAGCAGACCCAAACACAGATCAAAGCCCCAGCCCCGACCTGCCGCTCTTGTTTGAGACGCTGCCGGCGTGTGACCCCAACATCGGCCGTGGCCCCGTCGCGCGGGCGCTCACCCCCGCCGACCCCGCCGAGGAGCGCTGCCTCACCGAGCGGACGCGCACCTTGAGCCGCCAGCAGCGCGCCCTACGCGAGCGGTTCTTGGAGCCCGCGATCAACGAGGCGGCGACCGTAGGGGATGTGCGCAGCGGCGTGTTGGCGCTCACGCTGATCGTGGCGACGCCGGGCTCCCCGCTCGCCGCCCTCGCCGCCACCCGCCCCGAGGTGTTCGCGGGCACGCTCAAGGTCGGCGGCGCGCGGCTCAGCGTCGAGCAGGTCGCGGCGACCTTGGCCCGAGGCGAGGCCCCCAAGACCTTGCCCAGCTTCCGCTTCACCGGCGGCGGCTATGGCCTTGGCTGGGTAGAGCTGGCGAGCCGCGTCGGCTCGATGAGCGCCTTGCCCTGGGCGAGCCCCACCGACATCACCCGCTTGGAGCGTGAGGCCGAGGCGCTCCTCGACGCGCCCTTCACCCTCTCGCTCTACGACACGCTGGTGGCCCAGGGTCTCAGCGCCGAGCTCGCCGCCCGAGGCCTCGACCGAGACACGGTCTCCCCCGGCGTGCCGGACGGCGCCGCGTCCCAAGATCTCCCCGCCCTCTTGGAGCTCGTCGCCACGACCTCTGTGTGTGATCCGGCCGACGTGGCCGCGACGCTGAGCGCGCTCGTGGACCAGGTCGCCTCCTGCGCGAGATCCCGCCATGTGGAAGAGACCGAGTGGGATCTTGGCGTGCTGACCGTGCGTCCGGCGGCCTGGGAGGGCCTCGTCTCCCGCAGCGGCGGCTACGCGGCCTACGCCGACTTCGTGGCCCAAGGCGGCGGCGAGGGCTGGCCGTGGATGAGCGCGCCCCCCGCGCCCGTCGTGATTCAGATGAGCGGCGCCATGCTCACGGTGCCCGGGGCCTACACCCGCACGGCGTTTGAGTCCTCCGTGGTCACCACCTTGGCCGGGGCGCCCGAACGCCTCGACGCCGCGGGGGTCGAGGGGCCCCTACGCCGCGTGCTGGACGGCTTCATCGAGCAGTCGCTTCAGATCTATGCCACACGGTACGCCGGGGCGTGGACGGCCTTTTATCAGGGCCTCTCGTTTCGTTCCCGCGACCGTGTAGACGTCGAGATGGAGCTGCAGCGCTGGTCGGGCAGCGCCGGGCCCCTGCTCGACGCCTTGGGTGAGCTCGCCAAGAACACCCGCCTCGGCGGGGGAGGGGAGGGCGCCGCGCCGCCGCCGGTGCCCATGACCCGGGCGCTCTCGGAGATCTCCGCCGTCGCCGGGCTCGTCGGCGCCGAAGGGGACGACCCCGCGTCGGGCCCGGTGAAAGATTATCTCGCGCTCTTGCAAGAGCTCGCCGCGGCCTTCGCCGCCGACCGTGTGGCGGTGGCCTCGGACGAGCCCCCGGCGGCCTTGATCGAGGCCCTGGACCAGAACGGTCAGCTCACCTTGGCCTGGTTAGAGACGAGCGAGGGCCACGAGGCCCGGGCTCGGGCGGTCTTGAGCGGCGCCGGGGTGCCGCCGATGCTGCACGGTCCATTGCTCACGCCGTTCCCGGCGGTGTACGCGGTTGGCGCCGAGAGCGTGTCCGATGAGGTCAGCCGCCGCTGGCGACCCCTGCGGGAGTCCCTGGAGCGCCTCACCGACCGTTACCCCTTCAACCGATCCGCGACAGACGAGGTAGACGTCGGCGCGCTCACGGCGACGCTCGGCCCCGAGGGCAGCTTCTGGGCGGACTTTGAGGCCTTCATCGCCCCGGCGGCGGAGCGTGTCGGGGGCCGCTGGCGGGGCAGGGGCGGCGGCGGGGTGCGTGTGCGCCTGCCGGGCGACCTACCCGACACAGTGGCGTCTCTGGAGGCCCTGCGGGCGGCCTTGTGGGACGAGAAGGGTGAGCCGCGGCCGATCCCCCTGCGGGTGCGGTCCTGCGCGCTGCCGCCGGTGGCCCTTGAGGGCTATGTGGCGACAGAGGCGCGGCTCAGCATCGGATTCAGTCAGGTGAGGGCCTACAACCAGCGCGCCGAGGCCCTCGATCTGCCGTTTGACTGGTGGCGGGCGCCCGAGGCCAGCCTGAGCCTCAGCCTGCAGCCGCTAAACCAGTCCGAGGCCAGCGCCCGGCCCCTCACCACTACGGGCGGTGCCTCGCGCTGGGCGGTGCTTCGCCTGCTCGACCGCAGCGCCCCGAGCGACGATGCGCGCTGCCCCGATGGCTTGGCCTGGAGCTGGAGCCGGGTCTCGGGAGATCCTGCCGCCTCGGTCGGCTTCGTGTTTGAGACAGACCCCCGGGCGGTGTTTGACATACAGCTCGCCGACGACGCCGTAGGAGGCGCCCCATGAACCGGCTCCTCCCCAGCATTCTGTTCAGCCTCAGCCTCAGCCTCAGCCTCGGCTGCTCCTCCACGGTGAAGGTGAAGGTGCGCGCGGCGCCGACGGAGCTCACCCCCAGCTCCACCCTGCTCGTGGTCAAACAGAGCGATCCGGTACAGTTTGAGTCGGAGACCTACGCCGAGATCGTGCGCGCTGTAGAGAGCGCCGACCCGAGCGTGCTCTACACCGAGCCCCTGCTCCCCGGCGCGCAGGTGAAGGTGAAACTGCCCCGCTCCGAGGACGGCCTCGCGGTGTACCTGCTCGTAGACGATCCCTCTCGCACGCTGTGGCGGCGCTGGTTTGAGGGGGGGAGCCGCCGGGTGAAGCTGAGCGTTGATGAGCGTGGCCTTGAGGGGGGCAGCCCATGAGCGCCGCCCCGGCGACAGACCTCGCCTCGGCCACCGAGCGCCTCGATCTCGACGCCGTGATCGCCCAGCTCACCCTCACCGGGCTCAGCGAGCAGGCCGAGATTCAATGGCTGCGCCTCAGCGCCGAGCAGCCGACCGTGTTTGATCAGGCCCTCGCCGCGCTCGTGGCCCGGCGTGTGGGCCCCGGCGCCCGCACCGTGCCCGGGGAGCGTGTGGACCTCTGGCACGACCTCTTCGCCCGCCACGCCACGCGGGCCGGGGCGGCGATGCAGTGGATCGGCGAGGATGGCCGCCCTGAAGAGCTGAGCTGGTCGGCCCTTCACCAGCGGGCCCTGGGCCTCGCGAGCGCCTGGCACGGCGCCGGGGTGAAGGCCGCGCAGCGTGTGGCCCTCGTGCTGCCGCTGGGGCCCACCCTGCTCGTCGCGCTTGGCGCCTGCGCCCGGCTTCGCGCCGTGCCTTGTGTCTTGCCCCCAGAGGGTGAGGCGTTTGTGCGTCGTCGGCTCAAGCTGCTCAAGGCCGACCACGTCGTCTATGAGCCCGAGCGTGACAGCTTGCCCCTCGTCGGTCGTGGCGCGGCGCCGCTCTTGCCCGAGGTCTACGCCGCGGACGCCGAGGGCGCCGTGGTCTTCTCGACCCTGCGTGACCCGCCGTTTGTGCCGGTTGAGCTCTCCGCCGGGGCCCTGTGGCGCCGGGCGCTGTGGGATGGCCTCGGCGTGTACCGTCTGCGCCCCGGCGCGCGCCTCGGCGCCCCGGGATTTGACGCCGCTGAGCTTGTGCCCGGCCTGCTCTTCGCCGCCTTGGCCGTCGGCGCGACCTTTGTTCACCTGCAGGGCGCCGCCGTCATCGCCCGCCCCGAGCTGCTCACCCGCGCGCGCCTCGACCACTCGCTCCTCCACCCGAGCCTGATTGAGACCGTGTTGAGTCTCAAGGCGCCCTTGGGCTGGTCGGGCTTTAGCCGCGAGCTGAGCTTCCCGTTGCCGGGCACACGCTCGCGTCGCCTGCTCGACGGCGGGCCCTTGGCGGAGCTACCCTGCACAAACGTGATCTTAGAGGGCGGCGGCGCGATCCTCTTCTCTGGCGCGCGCCAAGGCCCCCTCGCGCTCAACCCCCTCGTGCTCCCCGCGCCCGGCGCGCCGTGGATGTTCTTGAGCCCACAGAGCCTCAAGGCCGATCCCGACGAGCAAGGTCTGTTCTCCCTCACCAAGAAGCCCGTCTGGGAGCTTCTCTGCGCCCGAGACGGCGCGGAGTGGATCTACGCCGGGGGTCGTGTCGCCCGGCGCGCGGCGCGCACGGCGCTCGATGAGGAGGTCGAGGCCGTCGTCGGGGCCTTGCCGGGTGTGGTCGGCGCCGCGTTGGTCTGTGTCCACTCCCCGGATCGCCCCCGAGGCCACCGCCAGCACCTGCTCATCTTTGTGGGGGATCGGCCCGCCTTGGCCGAGGGGCTCATTCGTGAGGCCCAAGACGCCCTCTTCACCGAGCTTGGCCCAGGCGCCGCGCCGGATCTGGTCGATGTGTTCCCGCTCTACCCTCGCCTCGACAAAGGCCGCGCGGTCGATCGTGCTTGGTGTGAGGCCCAGCTCCTCACCGGGGCCTTGGCCCGCAAACGTGCGCACCCCGTCGCCGCCGCGCTCACCCAGGTTCGTGGGCTGCTCAAAGCGCTCACCGTGGAGTCCTGACCGTGCTGGATCGCGCGCTGATCACCCTGCCGCTCTCGGGCGGCCGCCTCATCGACAGCTACGACCCACGGTTCGCGGAGCTGGCGGACGGGGTGCTGCGCGGGCGTTACATCGCCGCCGCTGAAGGCGCCGGGCGGCTGCTCGCCGAGCGGTTTTATGATGTGCGTCTCATCTCCTACTTTGTGTTCGGCGTCGTCCTTGAGCAAGGGGTCGGGGGCCTCGGCTGGGCGCTGGACGTGGTGATGGGCCTGGCGCGGTCGGGCTGGGAGGGCCTCGGCCCCGCCCAGGGCCAACAAAAACACGTCAAGTCGAGCGTTCGATGGCTGTTGGAGGCCATCAGCCGCCGTCTGGCCCACCTAGAGGACGATCCCCAGGGCTGGGCGCGGTTTATGGCGGAGTGGGACGACGAGCGCCGCGCCGCGCTCATCGACGCCGCGGACGCCCTCGCGGTGCAGCTCGACGGCCTCGGAGATCTCAGCCTCACCGCACGAAGGGTCGTCAGCGCCTTACGCACCCTCGCCGTGGCCCCGCCGCCGCCCCTCGTGGAGCCGACGCCCCCGCAGGCGCCGCCGATCGTCGAGGAGGACGCGGCTGAGGAGGAGGTTGACGAGGACGCGGACGAGCACGATGACGAGCGCGATGAGGACGAGCCCTCCTATGACGAAGACTCTGCGTTTGAGGACGAGTCGCCGTATGAAGACACCGAGGACCCCAGCTCCGACGATCCCTCCGTAGACGCGCCCTCCTCGAAGGGGCCTCACACCGCGGCCCCGCGCTCACGCACAGACCGGCCCCGTCTCATCGCGCCGCCCCAAGACGCCGCCCCGGCCTGGGGTGAGCTGATGGAGCGGCTCACGCTGTTTGAGCAGCTCGTCGCCGACGGCGCGACCACCCAGGCCGCCGTCGTCGCCGACGACATCGAGGAGCGCCTCAACCACTTCGACCCCCGGCGATATTTTCCGGCGCTGTTCGCCGGATATTACGCCGCCCTCGCCGACAACATGGAGGAGATCGAGGAGGCCTGGGAGGCCCGCGAATCAGCGCGTTGGCGGGTGCTCCGCCAGCTCTACCAGCTTGATCCCGAACGATTTCGACGCGCTCGCTGAGCGTGTCTCTGCGGCCTCATGCCGTCCCGACCCCATGACAGGAGCCTCACGATGTACCGCGTAGATCCCGCAGACAGGACGGTGCTCATCGCCAGCGCCGACGCGCGGCCCCCCGAGCCCCGTCAGCTCTACATCCGGACGCCTGGCCCCCAACACGGCGAGGTCACCTATCGCCCAAACGTCGAGTTTCTCGACGCCAAGATGTACCGGCCCCACCTCTTCGGCGCCTCGATGGACCACGATCTCCAAGAGGGCATCACCGAGACGGTGCGCCAGGGCCTTGAGCGTAACGAAGGCCTGATGAACAACCGCGTGACCCAGAGCCGCGAGGGTTACTCCGACAAGATCGGTCACCATGTGCGCAAGACCCTAAAATACAAGCTTATCCCCGCGGTGAAGGGTGAGATTCGTGCGGGCAACGCCCGCATCGGCATCATCTCGCCGAATGACTGCGCGCGCTTCGCCATGGTGCTGCTCTGCCTCATCCGAGATCGCCGGATCCGCTCGTCGGTCTCCACGATGATGACGCTGAAGCCGCGCATCGCGGCCTTGCGCTACAACTGCTGGATCGGCGACATGATGATGCTCGGGTATGGCGACGGCAGCCGACACGGCATCACCTGCGTCGCCGTTGACCGTTCGGCGGGGCAGTTCGTGACCTTAGAGGCGAACGCCTGGAAGATCCTCGTGAAGCCCGAGTTCTTCATCTACAGCAGCATGAACGAGCTCATCAACACCCACATGGCGAACGATCTCAACAACCCGCGGTCCCTGGTGCGAGTTTTGCCCCAGAACGCGACCCATCCGGTCATCGAACGAAACATCGAGCCCGCCAACATGCTCGCGGGCGCTCGTGAGCTCGACCGTCTCATCGGGAAGTGGGGCAAGAAAGGTTACCACGACATCTGGCACATGACCGCCACGGCGGCGGCGGTCCCGGTGCTCTACGATCGTGGCTGAGCGGCGCCGCGCGGGGCCCTTCAGATGGACATCGCGCGGCCCCGGCCCACCTTCTTCTTGACCGGCTGGAAATAACGCACGGCGTCCGCCGCCCCGAACGGCTCTCCGGCGAACAGTCGGCGCATCATCTCATCGAACCACAGCAGCAACAGCTCAATGAGCAGGGCTTGGCCGGGTGAGGCGGCGCGGAGCTTGGGCATGAGCGTGCGGGCGGTGCTGTAGATGACGACGTTCTCGATGCCCTTCGCGTTCTTGCCGATGCCCGTGTTGAGCTTGCCCTCACGGTCCATCGCCACCCAGGTCTCCTTGATGAGCACGGCGGTCAGCACGATGCAGCCGTACTGCGAGGGGGTGAGGGAGGGGACCTTCGCGGTCTTGTAGGGCCCGACCAGGAGCGAGTCGACGGACACCTTCTTGAGCTTGGCGTTGTTCTCCAGATCGACGCGGCGGATCCGCTCTCGCACGATGTTCTTGGAGCCGCAGGCCATACACTCGACGACGCTTATTAGATCGGGGTGCTGGCGGTTGCAGCCCTTACACAGTCGCACCATGGGGGCCGCCGCGTAGCCTCGCCAGTCGGCGATGTACTTCGCCGGGCTGCCGCTCTCGGGGTCTGTGTACATCTTGCTGTCTTCAATCGTGCCCGTGAGGTAGTCGTCCTTGTTGAACTTCTCTTTGGCGAAGGGCTGCAGCTCCAGCTTGGCGAGGCCTTGCACCACGTCGGGGCTGTACAACAGGGCCTTTCCGAAGTCGATGAGGCGCAGACGGCCGTTGAAGCGCATCATGTTGCCGCCGTGGATGTCGAGGTGCAGCACGCTCACCTCTTGGGTGAGCTCCACCTCCATGAAGTGCCGGGCGTAGTGCTCCACGGTGTCGAGATCCTGAAACACGGCGACGATGTCGGCGAGGGTGAGATCCGACCAGTCCACGTCCCCTTCGCCCAAGGCCAGAAGCAGGTATTGATCGCTGCCGCGCTGGAGGAGGTCGAGGCAGGTGGGCGTCATCGCGCCCTCGGCGAAACGATACAGCCAACGATCCACCCGGGCGCGGGCCTCAATGGGCGAGAGCGTCGTGCCGCCGATCCCTTTGTACGGCGCCTTCTTCTTCACCTCGGACTTGATACGTTTCCAGCGGGCGAGATCCCGCTTGTGCTGGGCGATGTCCCCGCTGCCCTCGGCGATCTTCTGGCGCAGGTTCTCTTCAGCGCGGTCGATGGTGCCCCAGGCCACGGCCTTGTAGTCGCCGGGGAAATGTTTGACGGCGAACTTGTTCCCGTGCTGGTCTATCCCGAGGTACACCGCGCCGCCCATCCCGCCTTTGCCCAACATCTTGATGATCTGGACCGTCTTGTTGGCGTTCGCGAAATGAAGCGTGGTCAGCTCCTCCCAGGTGGCCCTCCCGGCGTTGATCTTCCGCTGGGCCTTCGTGGAGGTTCCCACGGTGGGGCTGTAGTCGGCGGCCACAGACTCCAGCATGTTCGTGAAGCTGTCCACCTTCTTGAGCGCCTTCGTCAGCTCATACGCGACGATGAGGCCGCAGCGGTTCTTGACCTTACACTCCCCCCAGCTCAAGTTGATACCACTTGATAGCCACAGTGCCTTGTCCAGGCGGCGCAGAGCTCCGGGGTGA
>JAKLKE010000094.1 GCA_023150775.1 Myxococcota bacterium | reverse complement strand
TGTGGGTCAGCTCCCCCCAGCCCGCCGTGCGGTCGCCGCTCACGACGCAGGCCTCGTCGAGGGTCGCCGCGAGGCTCGCGGTGTCGTCGGTGCTGGCGTCCTTGTCGCAGGCGGCGGCGAAGGTGAAGGCGAGGGCGGCGAGCGGTCGGCGCATGAGATCGGCTCCGGTTGGGTCCATGGTCACCCTAGCACCCCGGTGAGCTGGGCTGGTGTGTGGGCCGGGCGAGCGGCGGCATGGGCGGGGCGGGCGGCGAAGATCAGGGCCAAGGCGAAACACAACAACCCCGCTGCGTTCAGAGAACCCGAGGTTCAACGGGGCAGGCGCGTGGGCCGAGCGCGAGGCCCTGGCGACCCAGCGGGCGAGGTCCACGGCGGCGCCGCGAGGGCGGGTTCGTGAGGGTTACCCTTGCGATGGGCTGCGCCGTCGTTCATCATGGGGAAGCGCCCTCTGCATCGCCTGCGCGCGGCGATGCCCCAGCGCCCCACCGTGAGAGGATGATGCGTAAGGTCGATGAAGCTGCCGCCGCTCAAGCCCAGGTCGGGCGCCGCTACGGGGATCGAGCGCGCCTTGCCCGGCCGAGCGAGGGCGCCCGCCGTCGCCGCTGGCGCGTGACCACGCTCACCTGCTTGCTGAGCGTGGCGGCCTGCAGCGGCGGCGACCGACGCGGTGACGAAGGAGACGCCACGCCGCAGGAGCCCCCGGCCGAGAAGGTGAAATATAGGCATGTCGTCGTCGGCAACACTCAAGCCTGCGCACTCCGAGAAGACAACACCGTCGTGTGTTGGGGCGCGACGGAGGATGAGATCGAGCAAGGGACGCTGGACTACTACTACCACGATGGAGCCTCTCCAACAGGAGTCTACTCGTCAATCTTTCTCTCAGGTGCTCCTCGCAGCGGGCACCCCACCAACTCTGCCAGCGGTAGGGTGTGTGCCATAGAGGATGGAGCAACCAGCATTTGCTGCTGGGGACGTATGAACTACGGAATGGATGGCCGGGCAGATTGTGTACCTATGCTCACGAGTGATGTTGCAGACCCATTTATCTCCGTTGTGAACGGGGAGACTCGTGTCTGTGGCCTCACAAACCTCCGAGTGCTCCGTTGTTATGATGACGCCGCACACACCTACTCGATGAGCTCAGTAAAGGAAATCGCCGGGGACGGGAGTCTCCTGGACCTACTCACCGAAGATAATCTTTTCCAGTCAGCCATCGTTCGCAACACTGCATGCAACGATCCGCCGATCTTCGTTGAGGCCCCCGGGCCATTGCCTGTCACGATGAACGAGCCTTCGCTCGTGGAGGGCATATCAAGATGTTTTTGGAGTTCGTCGTCGGGCCTCATCCGGTGTGAGGAACACTGGAACAATTGGTGGGCAGGGGAAGGCGTAGTTGACGTGGTCGGACGTAATCAGACCACTTGCGCCATCTACAATGATGGAAGAGTTCGCTGTGAGACTCCAGACAAAGCGGAGGTCGATCCCGAAGGAATCATCGACAACTGGCCCACTGACCCCCCAGGGCAGTTCAAGCAGATCGCGCTGTGGCCCGACTCAGCGAGCGTTGGCTGCGGCATCACGCTGGACGATGAGCTCTCCTGCTGGGGCTCACCGAGCGGCCAAGCGCGGGGGATCATCGAACGTGCACCCTAAGCTCTCTCTAACGCTCTTCGTTGGCCTCCACGTCGTTGGGTGCGACCGACACCAAGACGACGCGCCTTCAGACACCAGCGATTCAGGCGACGTCACTCTGAGCGCCGTCGCGCTCGGGAACACCCAGGCGTGCGGACTTCGCGCGGACGGGCAGCCGATCTGCTGGGGCGCCACAGAGGCTGAGATTGAGCGCGGCACCAATGACCTATACTATTACGAGGGGGCCGCACCCTCAGGGGTCCACTTGGCTCAGATTCACTTCTCTAGCCTCGCCCGCGCGCTGGAGCCGCGGAACTCCGCTAGCGGCCGCGTATGCGCAGTGTTTGAGGATCCTACGGTCGGTTGTTGTTGGGGGCGCGGCGTCGCCTTTGACAGCCTCATGCTCTGCGAGTATCAGGACGAGGCGGACGAGGCGGATCCGTTTGTGCAGATTGTCCCGCTCACCGCCGCCGACTGTTACCTCCACGCCTCCGGCCGCCTCTGGTGCTGGGACAATGTGGGCCAATGGGACCTCGCCACCGACATCGCCCAGGTCTCCACCGCCCACCGCACCCTCTACGCCCTCCACCACGACGGCTCCCTCTCCTCCTGGCTCATCCTCTCCGACGAGTGTGAGACCAACGCCCCCACCGACCTCTCCCGCGAGACCCTCTCCGCAGACATCACCTCCCCCGCCCTCGTCGAGGGTGCCGACGCCTGCCTCTGGGACCGCGACGACGGACAGATCCGCTGCCTCAACCCCGCCTTCAACCGCGACGCCGGGCCGGGCGTCGCCCAGGTCGTCGGACTCGGCGGCGTCACCTGCGCCCGCTACGAGACCGGCGAGGTCCGCTGTGAGGCCCCCGAGGGCTGCTGTGACCTCCAAAATCCCAAGCCTGAGCCCGGGGCATTCCAGCCGGACGGACTCTTCAAACACATCGCCCTCTGGCCCGACTCCGCCACCGTCGGCTGCGGCGTCACCCTCAACGGCGAGGCCCGGTGCTGGGGCACCCCCGGCGGCCAGGCCACACGCATCGTCACCGATGTGCCGAGCTGGGATCGATGAGCGCCGCGCAACTTCGGTGAAGTCTCGGCTACACTGCGCACCTATGCTCATCTCGCTCCTGCTCCTCGCCTGCGGCGCCCCCGCGCCCACCACCCCAACCCCCACGACGCCGACCCCGCCCGCAGCCAGCCCGGCGGCGGACGACAGCTTCGCCAACGTCGCCCCGGCCAAGGTGCTGGAGGTCGTGGACTGCGCCGACCGCACCCTCGCCCGGGTGCAAGAGGCGCAGTGGGTCTTCTGGGTGTCTCTGCCCAAGCAGCCCCTCCAAGTGGGTGACCCGCTCTTGTTGGGCAAAGGCCCGCTCCAGAAGGTCGTGACCTGCGGCGAGACAACGTACAACGATGTTGTTGTGATTGAGCAGGCCAAGGTGGTCACCGCCGAGCAGGTCCAAGCGGCCTTGGGGCTCAAGCCGCCGGAGGGTGGGCTGAGCATCGCCGAGCTCGTCACGAAGCGGGCGGAGCTGGCGGGCAAGCCGGTGACGGTGCGGGGCCGGGTGGTCAAGCTCAACAAGGGCATCTTCGGCAAAAACTGGATGCACATCGTCGATGGCTCCCAGGCTGAAGGGGACCTCACGATCACCAGCGACAGCTTCGCCGAGGTCGGGCAGGTCGTCGTCGCCTCTGCGACCCTCACGATTGATAAGGACCTCGGGTTCGGCTACTTCTACAGCGAGATCTTGGAGGACGCCGCGCTGACCGTCGAGTGATCCCCGCTTGTGTTTGGCGGGGCTTTGGCCCATGATGGACGGGCACACCGACATGGAGGTCTGGTGCGCTCGCTCCTGATGCTCAGCCTGCTCGGCCTTCTGGCCTGTGGTCCCGGTCGGTCCCTCGACCGCGCCGAGCGCGCGCTCCAAGAGGGCGACTTCGCCGGGGCTGAGGCGGGCTTTCGGCAGGTCTTGGAGCGCTGGCCCGATCAAGCCGACGCGCTCTATGGCCTCGGCTTTGTGTACAACGCGAGCGGCGACATCTCCCGAGCGCGAGACTACTTCAACCGCTGCGTGCGGGTGGCCCCCCAAGACGCCCGTGGGCACCGGGGCCTGGGCCTGGTCGCCATCGCTGAAGGAAACCCGCTCCAGGCCGAGGAGCACCTCACCGAGGCCCTGCGCCTAAGCCCCGACGACCCCCGCGCCCTGAGCACCATGGGGATGCTGCGACTCAGCGAAGGCCGGCACGAGGAGGCCCTGGCGCTCCTCACCCGCGCCCAGGCCGCCGAGCCTGACCGCGCCGAGTACGCGCTGAACATCGCCGAGGCCCAGCTCCGGCTCAAGCGCCACGAGGAGGCCCTGGCCACCGTCGACGCGGCGCTCCAGGCCGAGCTGCGGGAGCCGCGCTTTCGGGGGATGTTGCTCGTGCTCCACGCCAGGATCATCGTGGCCATGACCTCCGATCGGATAGATCCCGCCCGCTGTGATGAGACCGCGCCGCCGGTGCTCACCTGGCTGAGCCGGGCCACGGGGGATCTGGAGGAGGCCATCAGCCTGGGCATCCCCTTGGGTGACCTGCCCGCCGCCCGCCGCCTCGTCGCGCGCCGCAAGAGCGTCATCGCCGAGCAATGCCCCGGCGCGGCGAGCGCCCGATAGGCCCCGGAGATCACGCCCAGGGCGCGCTCTGGCCCAAAAAGGGCTTCCCATTTAGGGAAAACTCTGGTAAGTCATACCCTTGCGGGCCTCTGCGCCCCACGATCACCCCCGCGCCCCGAGAAGGACTCTTGGCCACGCGCCCGCTCCGCACCGGCACCACCCTGACTGAGCTGATGGTCGTCCTGTCGATCATCGGCCTGATGGCGGTGATCGGCCTGGGCACGGTGAAGGACCAGATCCCCCGCTTCCGCATGGTCCGCGCGGCGAAGCAGCTCGCCTCGGACATCGCCGCGCTGCGAAACACGGCGATTGAGCAGAACCGGGAGACGCGGCTCTTGCTCGTCGCCGCGGACTCGTCCTGGGAGAACCCCGGCGCGTCAAACATCGGCGAGTGGTGGATGCAGGTAGGCGACTTACCGTTGGGCTCAAGCCAGTGGGACACCTTCCCCGCGGACGCCCAAGAGGACGGCGTAGACGACAGCTTCGCCTTGGGCCAGGTCGTGATCACTGAAGACGGCGACGACGAGGTGCCTGGCGTCTCGCTCAAACCCTGGGACCCCCTCGCCGGGCCCGGCGCCGGGAACGCCAGCGCCATCGTGTTCTCGCCCCGCGGCTGGCTCTCGAACCCGCCCGGCGACTTCAACGCCCGAGGCTACATCGAGCTCACGCTCGTGAACATCGCCGCCCAGCGCGACGGCGTAGACGACTCGATCACCGTGCGGATCGCCCGGTCAGGAATGGTACGCCTCGTGTCTTCTCTTGGGGAAGACTTGGGGGGCACCGCCGGGACCGCCACCGGATCCAGCGCGGGAGGACCATGATGGCCCACACCCTCTACAGCCGCCGAGCCCGCCGGAGCCGCCGCGCCTTCACCCTCATCGAGGTGTTGGTCGCCACGGCGCTGCTCGGCTTTTCGCTCATCGTCATGTTCGGCTTTCACGCGCAGGCCGTGCGCAGCAACCGCGAGGCGCGAAAGGTCACGGACTGCACCTACCTCGCCCAGCGCCAGGCCGAGGAGCTGCTCTCGCTGGAGTGGACCCGCGTCGGGGGCCGGGGCTCGGGCAGCCTCGCCAGCGGCACCACGGGCGCGTCGGACTGGGGCCATCTGTACCACCCCGCCGGAGGCAGCGCGCCGACGCCGATCAACGCCATGGGAGAGATCTCGGGCTCGGAGACGGCCGGGCAGCCCGGCGCGACGTATTACATCACCTGGGAGGTGGACGAGATGGACCCCACGAACGACTCGTGGATCCGCCTTCGTGTCCGCTGCGCCTGGGAAGACCGCGCCTTCGGAAACTGGAACGGCACGACCATCTCCACCTACCGCTACCGGGACGACTGATGCGCGCTGCACACAATCTTCGCCGCGCACGGCGCGGCTTCACGCTCCTGGAGATGATGGTCGCCGTCGCCTTGTCGATCATCGTCACGGCGGCGTTGTACGCGATGTTTATCGCCCAGAGCCGCCAGTTCATGACCCAGGACGCACAGTCCTATATGCACCAAAATCTGCGCTTCGCCATCGACATCCTGTCGCGCTCGGCGCGTATGGCGGGCTATGGCACAGGCGGCGAGGTCACCGGTGAGCTGGGCTTTGACCCCTCGTCGTTGTCGGTCTCGAACGTCGAGACGCTGCCCGCGGTGATCAGCTACGACTCCTGGAGCGGCGGCACCGACGCGATCACCATCGTCTACGCCGACCCGACCCTAGAGATGATGACCGCGCCCAACCAGATCAACGCCTGCAGCGCCTCCGGCATCAACTTCCCCACGAACCGCCCCAACTACGGCACCTTCCTCTCCAGCTATGGCGTCGGCGACTACCTCT
Source organism: Myxococcota bacterium (assembly GCA_023150775.1). Taxonomy (GTDB): domain Bacteria; phylum Myxococcota_A; class UBA796; order UBA796; family CAJQPC01; genus JADKFE01. Next base: position 10,973 of record JAKLKE010000094.1, on the reverse strand, counting down.
TGTGCTGGGACTACGCCCCGGCCACGGGCACGGAGTCTTACCTCTGGTCGGTGCAGTCCGGCGGAAACTCCAGCACCGGCGGCTTGGGGATCACGCCGATCACCGCTGGCGTTTACACCGACTACGACGCCGTCTGTGACCCGGCGGACGAGAACCTGCCGCCGGTCATGCACTGCTCACGCGCGCACATCCTCACCTTTTATATCGACAACACCGACGACGGCGTCGGCCCGGGCTCGCCCCAGCACCCCGTGCTGATGATGGACCTCGACTTTGACTTCCCCTCGACGGGCCCGTCCACAGACGACGTGCCCTTGGTGGACGACATCGAGGACCTCCAGATCTCCTACTGTCCACGGTCTCTGGCCGCGGCGGTCGGCGGCTGCGAGAGCCCGGCGGCGTGGACGGACAACCTCGGCACCACGTCTGGGCCCTACGACGGCACCGAGGTGTGGATGCTGCGCTTCTCCTTGGTGGCCCGGGCGATGCGAGAGGACGAGCGCGGCGTCTACCGATCTTCGCGGCCAAGTCTCGAAAATCACTCGCCAACCGACCCAGAAGACGGCTATTATCGACAGGTGTTGACCACCGCGGTCACCGCCCGAAACCTCCGCATGATGCACACGCCATGAGCACCCTCCGCGCCCCTCGTGTCCACGGTGTCGTCGCCCCCCTCGGGCGGCGCGGCTACGTCATGCTCGTCGTGCTGGTGCTCCTCGCGCTCATCGGGGTCATCGGCGCCACGAGCTTGTCCATCGCGGGCGTGGACCAGCGCATCGCGAACCACAACCGCAAACATATGGTCGTCTTCAACACCTCCGCCGCGGGCACCGAGCACGCGCGCAACGAGCTGGAGACGAAGAACCCCCTCTCTGAGGGGCTCGACACGGGCATCGACTCCGCGGACGACTTCGTGACGGCCGTCGCCGCCGACACCAAGTTCGGCGGCTCGACCTTCACCCAGAACCTCGGCGTCTACTGGGTGCAGGCCACTTACGAGCGCTGCGCCAACCCGCCGCCAGGCTACTCCACGGAGGTCGGCAAGAACGGCTTCCGCTCCGACTATTGGTCGATGGAGTCCACGGCGAAGATGGTGACGGACCCGTACACGATGACCGCCGTGAACGAGACTGAGGCCGTGACCATCGCGACGATCCGGAAAGTGGTCTTCGGCAACTGTAAAGTGCGATGAGAGGCAGGAGGCCCCCATGCCCAGCAAGTCCATGAAGTTCATCAACTCCCTCATCGCCCTGACCGCCCCCTTTGGGCTCACCGCGCTGATGCTCTCGGCGCGTGTCGTCGTGCCCGTGGCCCACGCGGAGTCGAGCGCCGCTGGCGAAGAGTTCCTCTCCAACGCCGAGGCCGCGCCGCCGAACATCATCTTCGTCGTCGACCTCTCCACGGACATGACCCAGGACTGCGGCGAGGTCGATGGTGACACCTCAGACACGGCGAGCCCCACGCCGCTGGGCAAGACCTGCCTTGAGGTGACCCTTGACGCCATCGAGCAGCTCTCTCAGCATTATGAGTGGGCGTATTATGGCGTCGTCGGCACCACGGCCGACGCCAACGACAACGAGTATTTCCCCATCGCGCCCTTGGGCTCGTCCCAGGCGGAGATCGCCGCGGCGCTGGACCTCGTCGTCTCCAGCGGCTCCTCTGTGCGTAATCTGGGCGAGTCGCTCTCGGCGGTGATTGATTATGTGGAGCGCGCCGACGCCAGCGACTCCTGCAAGTCTTACGCCCGCACCTCGCTCGTGACGGGCAAAGACTTCTGTAACGTGCCCCTGACCTACGCCTGCCAAGAGACCCACGTCATCAGCATCGCCATCAGCCACCCCAGCGAAGACAAGAACGTCAAGAACGCCACGTCTTCGGGGAGCATGGCGAACGACGTGATGTGTGACTCCACGGGCATCGTCACCTCGCCGCCGGATGAGGACTGCACCTACGACAACGTGGTGCACTACGCCTACAACCACGACGCGCGCTCCGACCTCTCCGACACCCAGAACATCATCACCCACACGATCGCGATCAAGGTCGGCGGCTCGTCTGTGGCGGAGTCTCTGTACGGAAACTCCGTGGACCAGATCAGCAACGAGGGTGTGTACTCCGTCGCCAACTCCGGCGACGAGGTGCTGGGCAAGATCATGACGATCATGGGCTACATTCGCGCGGGCTTTTATTCCCGCTCGTCGCCTGTGGTCTCCGCCGATGGTGAGTACGTCATCTACTCGTTCTACGAGATCAGCGGCGACAACCCCCTCGCTGAGGGCCACGTCCGCGCCTACCGTGTCGGGATTGACCCCGCGGATCTGTCCACCTACGGTCAGATCATCGACAGCGGCAACACCCAGTTCGGCGGCGCGGACTGGGACGCGGGCGATCTGCTCGTGTCTCGCCCGGTCATCACCTCAGAGTCCAACCCCGACGACCGCGACGGTCTCGGCCAGCGCGACATCTACACCTTCGTTGAGGAGATGATGGTGCTCTCGGGCGAGGCCGTCTACAACGAGGGCAACGACGATCACCGCATGGGCTTCGACTATGAGTTTGTCGAGGCCGTCGCCAACAACATGGGCCACCTGCCCTACTTCTTGGACAACACCGACGCCGACTCAAACGGCTGCGCCGACACCACGGCCTACGATCTCAACAAAGACGGCTGTGACGTAGACGCCGACGACATGCAGGCGCTCGTGGACTTTGTGCGTGGTCTCCCCAGCGCCGAGTTCCGTTACCTCGATCAGCAGCGCGGGTACTGGAAGCTCGGCGACTCTCCCCACGCCTCGCCGGTCGTGGTGAGCGCGCGCAACAACGTCTTCTCCACCGACCCGACCTACCGCAAGTTTGTGCAGGGTCTTGAGGCGAACGACATCCCCGACATGGTGTACATCCCCGCCAACGACGGGATGTTGCACGCCTTCCGTCTGTATGACGACCTGAGCACCACCGCCGCCGCCAGCACCCATGGCTCTTCAGAGGACGCCGATGAGGCGGGCGAGGAGCTGTGGGCCTGGATCCCGGCGTACACGATCTACCGTGAGGAGCACCGCGACGAGACCTGGTCGGGCGGCCTCATCGACATGATGTGGTACGGTCGCACCTTCTTGTTTGACGGCAGCCCCGTCGTCGAGGACGTCTGGATTGACGGCTTTAACGACGGCGTGGCCGACGGCATCAAGGCCAACGACGGCTCGGAGTGGCGCCGTGTGCTCGTGGTTCAGCAAGGCCAAGGCGGCCCGGTGACCTTGGCCCTGGACATCACCGATCCCATGGACCCGCGCTTCCTGTGGGAGTACTCAAACGCCATGGACCCGGCGGCCCAGGCGTACACTGTGTCACGTCCGGTCATCGCCAACGTCTACAACGCCGAGTCTTCAGACCCGAGCGAGTACAAAGACACCTGGGTCGCGATGTTCGGCTCGGGCCGCGCCGTGCCCATGGGCAGCGCCACGACGGACTACTACAACTCGGCCGAGGCCGAGATCTACATGTGGCACATCGCGGCGGACTACTGGGGCACGCCGTCTGTGTCCTATGACCTCCAGGGCAGCACCGGCCACCCCGAGAACGCGACGAGCGCCTTGGACAGCGACGGCGACGGTCGTGATGAGTACGGGTACATCTCCGGCTCCTTGGCTGTGGTGGACGTAGACAGCGACGGCGACGTGGACGTGATGTATTTCCCCGTCACGGCCTCGTATGAGCCCTCCGACATGGGTGACCCCGACGGTGACGGCGGCTCTGGCACGGGTGACGTGGCGGATCCGGGCTACACCTGGATGTACAAGGCGATCATCAACACCGCCGACCCCGAGCACCCCACCTGGTGCGAGTTCTACGATCCCAACGATTATGTCGGGATGCGCCCCGAGGTGTATTACGCCGCCACGACCTCATGGCACTCAGACGGCGCGCTGGGTGTGTATTGGGGCACGGGCACCCCCTACGATCGGGACTCCACGGAGAAGGGTTATTTCTTCGCCGTGAAGGACCCCGAGCCGCTCTCCTGCGCCGCCGCCGTGCCGATTGAGGACTGTGGCGCCGCTGGGGCGTATGAGCTGACCGCGGGCGAGGGCCTCACCGCCGACCCCGTGATCTACGCCGGGACTGTGTACTTCTCGACGTATATCCCCGCCTCAGACCGCTGCACGGCGGGCGAGGGCCGGATCTACGGCTTGAGCTACAAAGACTGTGAGGGCGCAATCGACACAGACGGTGACGGCGCGGGTGACGCGTCGTACATCACCGTAGCGGGTTATCCCTCGTCTGTGGCGATCTCGGAGACGGGCTCTCTGTTCTACGGCAGCTCCAACCCCGACACCTCGGGCACCGCCGCCGTGGGCAACCTCACGGCGATGACCGATCCTTACCTCGGCACGAAGATGATGGGTCTCCGTGAGGTGTTCTAAGCCCGGCGTGCTCCCCCTCGTCCTGCTCCTCGGCGCCTGCGCGGGGGGGCAGGACGACGGCGGCGTGAAGGATCGGCCCGAAGACAGCGACGTCGTCGGCGACAGCGGCGGCGACGACAGCGACGACAGCGGCGGCGACGACAGCGACCCGGACGACAGCGGCCCGGACGACAGCGGCGAGGCGCAGACCCCGGGCTGGTCAAATCTCGTCTTCCCGCTCATCCAGGCGCGCTGCGACGACTGCCACGATTATTGGGGCCCCGAGTCGGAGCTGGCCTACCAGCGGCTCACCGAGACCCGGGGCGCCGAGCCCGCCCTGGTGACCGCTGGAGACGCGGCCGGCAGCTTGTTTTACCAGAAGCTCGGCCCCACGCCGCCGAAGGGGGGCCAGATGCCCCTGCAGGTGCCCGAGGTCTCTGAGGCGAAGATCGAGGCCATCCGCGACTGGATCAACGACGGCGCCCCCGAGGACCAGCTCTGGACCGTGTTCGGTGAGCTGTACAAAGGCGCGGGGAGCTGCTGGAACTGCCATCGCGGCTGGGGTGAGGCCGGGCCGAGCAACACGAGCGCGCTCCAGGCCACCCTGCTGAGCCGCAGCGTCGGGGGCTACACCCTCGTGGTGCCCGGCGACGCCTCACGCTCCCTGCTCTACCTCAAGCTCGTGCCGAGCGAGGTCCCCTTCGGCCAGGCGATGCCCCTGAGCTACTCGTTTGTGTCAGAAGAAGACCTCACCGGCATCGCCGCTTGGATCGACGCCGGGGCGGTCTTCGACTGATGTACGTGGCTTAGCTCCGGCGCCGACGCGCGCCCAAGAGCCCCGCCAAGAGCAGGGGGCTCAGCCACAGCGCGGCCTTGTCGCCGCCGTCGCGGCAGCCGCAGCCCGTGGCGATCTCCTCGGGGCCGAGCTGCTTGGGGATGACCGTGCGGGTGTTGGAGGTGTTCGCCGCGTCGTGGTGGAGGCTCGCCCACTGAATCTCTTGGTCGGCCTGGCCTTGGGTGCGCCAGGCGAAGATCTGGCCCTCGCGGGTGGTCACCACCACCTCAACGTAGCCGTCGCCGTCGATGTCCCCCACGGCCGGGGAGCCCAAGAGCCACTGCCCGGTGTTTTTGGGGAAGCCCGGGGCCTCCACACCGTTCATGTCCCAGGCGTGCACCAGAGAGCCCGCCGAGGCGTAGATCACCTCGGGGAGGCCGTCGCCGCTCACATCGGCGATGGCCGGGGCGACGAGGAACTGGAAGTCTTCGATCTGCCGGGGGAAACCGGGCAAAAACTCGCCCGTGGCGCCGCTCCAGGCGGCGATGACGTGCTGAAACTCGACCGCCGTGGTGAGCGCGAGGCCCACCAAAGCATAGGAGCCCGAGCCGCCGAGCACGAGGTCTTTGACGCCGTCGCCGTCGAGATCGCCGATGGCGGGGTTGTTGGACAAGGCGACGAAGGAGGGCTCGTCTGTGTTGGTTTGCTCGCCGTACTGGTCGCCGAAGTAGGTCAGGGGCAGCACCTCTTCACCCTTGTGATCTTTCACGCCGGTCTGGCCGATCATGATCGGATCGAGGATCTCCATGTCGCCGTCGCCGTCGAGGTCGAAGATCGCCGGGGTGGCGGGGTGGCCCTCGCCGATGATCGGCAGCAGCGCGGCCACGGCGACGAGGCCCGAGTCTTGGATCGGCCAGCCGGGGAGCAGCTCGCCGGTCTTCGCGTCATAGGCGAAGGTCACGGAGTCGCGGCCGCCGCGCACGGTCTCGTTGTTGCCCAAGAGCAGGTCTTGGTCGCCGTCGTTGTCGAGATCCCCCACGGTCACGGAGTTGATCGAGCGGGCGCCGCTCACGCCGCAGTTCTCGGGGTGGCAGACCTCGATGGGGTACGGCGCGACGGCGGCGCCGGACTTGTCCATCACATACAGTCGCCCGTCAAACGCGGCGACGATGATCTCCCGCGCGCCGTCGCCGTCGAGATCGACCAAGGTGGGCGCCCCGGCGACGCCGGTGTCCCAGAGATTTGTGCGGCTAAGCTCGCTCTGGGCGCGGCCCAAGATGCGGGTGGGGAAGCCCGGGCGGAGGGCGCCGGTCTCGTCCCAGGCGTAGATCGAGCCCGAGAGCCCGGCGACGACGATGTCCGCGCCGCCGTCGCCGTCAAGATCGGCCACGCCGGGGCTGGCGAGCACACCTTCAGTGGGTGTGGGCAGCGCCCCCGTCGCGTAAGCCGGGGCGTCGGGGGCGACGAAGCGGGGGTCGGCGCCGGTGACCACGGGGAAGCCGGGCAGGTTCTCTCCGGCGCCATCCAGCACAGACACCACGCCCGAGGACGAGACGGCGACGATCTCCAGGACGCCGTCACCGTCAAAGTCTACGAGCACGGGGCTGGGCTCGCCCGAGGCGCCAAGGGCCTTGGGGAAGCCGGGCAGGAGGCCATCGTCGTGGATCACCCACACGCTGCGCCGGGCCTCGGCGACGAGGCCCTCGTCATCCACCACGGTCAGGCGCGCGGTGACCAAGGGGGCGTGAACCCGCTCCACCCGCGCCAACATCGTCTCGTCGATGTCCCCTTCAGGGGTGCCGACACGGTCCAGAGACGCGATGGGCAGCTCGACGGCGGTGCTGAGGGGCGCGGAGGCCTCCCCCGAGGCCAAGGGCGTCCACGACTGGGGGTCTAAGCCACGGCCCCACTCCAAGGTCCAGGTGAAGCCGTCTGCGCGGGAGGCCTCAGCCTCTAAGGCGAAGCTCAGCTCGCCCCCGGCGTTGCCGTTGTTGAACTCAAACCACTCCGGCGACACAAACCGCGCCGTGGGCGGGATGCGGCCGTTGACCACCTCCACCACGGCCAGCTCGGTGTTCACCCGGCCGTGGCCGTAGTACGGGTCCCAGCCCTCGCCGCTGGGGTAGGTGCGGGCCTCGCTCAGCTCCTCGTCTGTGAGCCATACGTCATCGACGTTGAGCATCACGAGTTGGCGCACCTCCTCGGGGCTGAGCTCAAGGCCGACGTCGCGCGCCGCGCTGTGCAGGAGCCCGGCGACGCCGATGATCTTCGAGACCGCCCCGGTGGCGCAGCCTTCAGAGGGCGCGACCACGTCCAGTCGTGGACCGTAGTTGTTGCAGTTGAAGAAGTTCATGTAGGAATAAACGCCGCTGCCTTCGCTGCCGGTGTCGCTCCGGATGGAGTGAACAAACAGCACGTCGCCGAAGACGCCGGGGTAGTTGCGGTGGTAGGCGTTCTCGTCTCCGGCGGCGGCGATGATAAACACGCCGCGCTGCCGGGCGTACTCCAGGGCCTGGGGGATCTCCGCCGGGCTGGAGAGCGCGCCGATGGCCATGCCCAGCACGTCGGCGCCCATGTCTGTGGCGTAGGCGATGCCTTGGGCGATGCGGGTGCCGTCGGTGATGAAGGTCTCGCCGAGACGAACGGGCAAGATCGCGCAGTTGGGGCACACGCCGATGGCGCCGCCGTCGCCGCCTTCAGCCGCGCCCTCCTCCATCACGCCGGTGCCGTGGGTGCCGTAGCCGTCGTCGTAGGTGGAGAAGGGGTTGTTGTCGTTCTCGTAGAAGTCCCAGCCGGCGATGTCATCGACGTAGCCGTTGCCGTCGTCGTCGAGGCCATCGGAGAAGGTGGCGATGAGGTCCGAAGGGTCGAGCAGGCCATCGGCGCGATCGTCACCCGCCGACGCGCTCACCCGGGCGTCTTCAGCCCAGTCGGCGATGTTGTACAGACCGTCGCCGTTGACGTCGCCGCCCTCGACCTCGTCGCCCTCGGCGTTCATCGGCCAGGGGAGCTCCTCGGCGTTGAGGCGGATCTTGTTGACGATGTTGCGCTCGTCCCACAAGATGCCGGAGTCGGCGACGGCGATGAGCACGTCGAAGCGCCCGGTGCTCTCACGCCAGGCGCGGTCGGCGGAGATGCCCGCGCCCAAGACCAGCTCATCGGGGCGCACGCTGTCCCGGGACTCGGCGGGCACATAAGAGAGCAGCGACCAGTCCTCGCTGAGGTCGTTGGGGCACAGCGCCACGGCGTCTTCTTCGCCACACTCGGGGAAGGTGGGCAGGGGCAGCTCTGCGCGGGCGGGCAGCGCGAGCAGCGCGACGACGCCGAGGAGGACGGTGAGAGAGCGAGGGCGCATCGGCGAGTGCTCCAAGAGCGGGGGTCCATCATCCTAACAAGCCTGGGGCGGGGTTATGTGAAACGTCCTTCAACTCCGGTGGCCCATGAACTTCGAGCTGCGGCACTTCTTCCCCTGCGACAGCGCGACCTTGTGGTCGGTCATTCACGATCCGGCCTACCAAGAGGCCGCCAACCAAGGGGTCGAGATTGATCGGGAGACCTTGGAGGATCGTGCCGTCGCCGGGGTGCGAACGCTGCGGGTGCGCTACAAGCCGCGAAAGCCCCTGCCCTCGCCCATCGCCCGGGCCTTGGGCACCGACACGCTGAGCTACGTCATGGAGCAGCGCTGGACGCTCAACCCGCCCCAGCACATGCGCTGGACGCTCACCCCCGACGTCGGCGCCGAGCGGGTGCGCTGCCGGGGCGAGCTCAAGGTGAACGCCCTGGGCGACGAGGAGTGTGAGCGCATCATCACCGGCGAGCTGACCGTCTCGATCCCCATCGTCGGCGGCAAGATCGAGCAGAAGGTCATCGAGGAGGTCAAGGCGAGCTATGTGCGCTCGGCGGCGACCTTACGCGAGTGGGTGATCCGCCGGAGAGCCGAGGCGACGCCGTGATCGGGCTCCTGCTCTCGCTCCAGGCGGCCTTGGCCCAGACGGCGCCGACGACGACGCCCGCGCCGCCACCCCCGGCGGTGGAGGTCGTCATGTCGGGCTTCAACTCCGACGACGGCCAGGCCCTCGTGCTCGTGTTTGAGGGGGAGGCCGGCTTCCCCGTAGACCTCAAGCGCGCCACGCGCACGGCCACGGCGCCGATTCAGGGCGGCCGCGCGACGCTTCGCCTGGGCCTCCCCCCGGGCACCTACGCCTTGGCGATCATCCACGACGAAGACAAAGACGGCGACTTGGACACCTTCTTGGGCATCCCCACCGAGGGCCTGGGCTGCTCCAACAACGCCAAGGGCAGCTTCGGGCCGCCGCCGTACAGCGCGGCGAAGTTCAGCGTCGGGGCCGAGGGCGCCAAGCAGGCGATCACGATGGTGTACATCGGCGGCTGAGGGCTACTTCTTCTTGGTCTTCGCCGCTTCTTCTTCGGCCTCGCGGGCGAGCAGCCGGGGCATCTCTTCGCCCATCTCCTCAAAGCCTTTGTCGCCGGGGAAGGGCACCTTGTGGTCGCGGATGCGCCGGGCCCGTTTGCCCATCTCGCCGGAGCGGGGGTCGCGGCTGCGCGGGGCGGGCAGCACGGCGATGATGCGGGCGGCCTCGTCTTCAGTGAGCGCCTTCGCCGATTTTTTGTACCACTTCTGGGCCGCGGCCTCGCCGCCGAAGGTCAGGGGGCCCATCTCGGCGACGTTGAGGTAGAGCTCCAAGATGCGCTCTTTGGGGACGAGCAGCTCCAACAAGAAGGTGTAGTAGGTCTCTAGGCCCTTGCGCAGCCAGCTCCGCTCTTGCCACAAGAAGACGTTGCGGGCGACCTGCTGGCTGATCGTGCTGCCCCCACGCAAGGAGCCGCCGTCGCGGTTGGACTCCAAGGCGTCGACGATGGCGCGCCAGTCGAAGCCGTCGTGGTGCCAGAACCAGCCGTCTTCGCTGGCGACGGCCATGCGCGGCAGGTGGGCGCCGAGCTCGTCCAGGTCTGCGCGGCGGTAGCGGGGCAGGGCCCACTCGCCGGTCTCGTCGTGCTGCTCAAAGATCTGGTCGAGCATGGTCAAGGTGAACAGCGGGGTCACCCAGCGGGCCGAGGCGACCTGCACGACGCTGAACAAGAACAGGCCGAGGCTCACCCGAAGGGCCCAGCGGAGGAGGCGCTGGCCCCAGCCGCGAAGCTGCGGGCTCCACCTCGACCCGGCGCTTGAAGACGTGGCGGGCCTCGTAGCGGGCTTTTTGGGTGCGGTGGCCATTGGGGCGGCGCTGTATCCCGGCGCGGGATTGGCGGGTATGGGCGATCAGATCCAGGGATCGGCGTCGGGCAGGCCTTGGGCCTTGAGGGCCTCGCGTAAGGTCGCCAGCGGCGCGCTGAGGCCGTCTTCGGCGCCGAACTCCCCTTCGGCCTCGTGAAGGCTGAGGAGGGCGGCCTGGATCGTGGCGTCCTGGGCCTGGAGCGCGCTCAACAAGGGCGTGAGGGCCGCGGCGTCGGCGCCGAGGCGGGCGGCGCGCTGCAGCTCGGCGATCCGGCGCTGGAGCCACCATTGATGGGGGACGCTCTCAAGCTCGACCCCGCCCATCCGGGCGTAGAAGCTCGCCCGAAGGAGTGTTCGATGGTCATCGAACAAGGCCTGACGAACGCCTAGGATCGTCGCGTCCACGGCGGCGAGGCGCTCCCGGCGGCGGGACTCGTCGAGCCAGTCGGCGACCGCGTGGGCGACGGCGGCGGCGGTGGGCCGGGCGGCGGGATCCGGGGCCAGGGCGGCCCGGCACAGCGCCTCCAGCTCCTCGGCGGGGAAGGGGCGCGCCGGGAGCTCCGGC
>JAKLKE010000093.1:4911-17136 GCA_023150775.1 Myxococcota bacterium | reverse complement strand
TATGTGCTCGCGGGCCTCGCGCCCGGCGGCACCCGCGGCGACGTGAACGACAGCGCGCCCCTGCTCCAAGGTTGGGAGGCCCTGGTGCGCCTCGACGCGCGCACGAGCGCCTCGGCCTTGGGCGACTCGGCCTGGACCGCCGGGGCCAACCTCGCCCTGGCCTACGCCATCGAGCCCGGTGCGCGGCTGACCGCCGAGCTCGGCCCCCAAGTGGTCCACCTCTCCGACGGCGACACCACCACCCCGGGCGTGGTGGGCCGCGTCTCCTTCGTGCTCGGCCTCTAAACCCCACCCACCGCGCGTCGTTCTGGCCGCAGGAATCCGATGACCCAAATTGACTGGCAAGCGCTCCTCGTCGAGCTGCCCCTCGCGGCGTTCCTCGGGGCGCTCATGCCCACCCGCCTTCGCCGCCCGGACGGCATGGACGTGCAGGTCATCCGCGCCGCCGCCCTGCTCGCGCTCTCCGGCGCGCTCATGCTTCGTATCGTCGATGGGGAGATGTCCCGGGCCTTCGGACTCCTCGGCGCGGCGAGCGTCGTTCGTTACCGCTACGGCCTGGGCACGAGCGCGGAGGCGTCCTGGCTCATCTTGGCCTTGGGCGTGGGCATGGCCGTCGGCTCGGGCTTGGCGCCCTTGGCCATCGGCGGGACCGCCCTGGTGATCGTGATCAACGTCGTGTTTGATCGCGCCTCGGGCCCCGGCGGCCTCGCGCTCCACCGCACGCTGCAGATCGAGCTGCGGGTGCGTGACTCGGCGCTCCTGCAGCGGGCTGAAGACCACCTCCAGTCCCGGGGCCTCAAGCCCAGGCTCTTAGAGCTTGAGCAGAAAGAGTCCAAAGACGTCAACCGCGCGGGCCAGCTCCACAAAGCTCTGTTCGCGGTGAGCGCGCCGCCGGATCTGCTGCCGGGGGCCCTGGTGACGGGGCTCAACGAGGCCCTGGGCGGCGGCGAGATCACCGTTCGTGAGCCCGTCGCGACCTGAGCTTGAGGGAGTCGAACTCCGCTCGGTTGCCCCCCGATCTCCTGGGTTATCGTGAACGAATGATCACTCGCCACACGCCGCTCCTGCTCCTCTCCTTAAGCCTCACCGCCGCCTGCGCCGGAAAAGCGTCCGACGACTCGCCGCTGGAGGACACCGCCGCCGACGCGCCAGTGGTCACGACGGAGATCGTCGGAGATCAGGACCTCAGCGACGCCTGGATCTTCTCCGATGAGACCATCCACAGAATCGAGCTGACGCTCTCCGCCGCCGAGGTGAGCGCGCTCCAAGCGGAGCCCCGGGAGGATGTTGAGGCCGAGATGACCTTCAACGGCGAGGCCCTCGACCCCGTCGGCCTCCGTCTGGCGGGCAAGATCGGCTCCTTCCGCGATCTCAGCGGCAAACCCAAGCTGCGCATCGACCTCAACCGCTTCAGCGAGGGCCAGCGATTTTATGGCTTAGAGGCGCCAGGCAGCCGCACAGGCTGGGCCCAGGTCACCATCAACGGCAGCGACTACGGCCTCTACCTCATCGTCGAGTCTCCCGACGACCGCTACCTCAAGCAGAACTTCGCCGAGCCCGACGGCAACCTCTACGACGGCAAGTACCTCTACGACTGGAGCACCGGCAACTACACCCTGCTCGACCTCTACGATGAGCTCGTGGGATATTATGAGCTCGAAGAGGGCCAAGACGTCGGGAACGCCGACCTGCAGGCCATCGCTGATGCCTTAGACGCCCACACCGGCCAGCCCACGTTTTATGAGTCCCTCGGTGAGGTCGTAGACTGGCCCTCGGTGCACCGCCACCTCGCCTTAGAGCAGCTCGTCGGCCACAACGACGGCTACGCGATGAACCAGAACAACTACCGGATCTATTTTGATCCCGGCGCAGACGGCCGCTTCACGCTCATCACCTGGGATCTCGACTACAGCTACCTGCGCGCGCCGGAGTGGGGAATGTCCTGGAACCGCCCCCGTGGCCGCCTCGCCGCGGCCTGCTGGGCGGACAGCACCTGCCTTGAGGCCCAGCGCGCCGTGGGCCTGGAGGTCCTGGCGGCCCATGATCTCGAAGCCCTCCTCTCCTGGTTCGACAGCACCTTTGAGGTCATTCGTGAGTCCATCGTAGACGACCCCCGCAAAGAGTTCGGCTCGGGAGATCTCGACGGCTGCTATTCAGACGTGCGCTTCAGGGTTGAACGAATGGGCCAGTTCATGGAGAACACCTGGGAGGTGGAGTAACGCGCGCTGAGGATCACGCTGGATACACAGCCACCGCCCGAGTTTCGCGGTATCCTGAGCCCCATGCGCCCTCCCCTCGTGCTCCTCCTCGCGGCCCTCGGCTGCGGGCCCACCACCGGCTCGCTGCCTGTGGACGATCCCCCGTCCCCTCCTGATCCCGTCGAGGACACCGCGCCGCCGCGGATGACCGAGGAGGAGATCGACGATCAGGTGATCGACGACTCCTGGATCTTCAGCGACGAGCACATCTTAGAGGTTGAGATCACGCTGACCGCTGGGGCCGCGAACGCCCTAGGCCGCGAGCCGCGTGAGGATGTTCAGGCGGAGCTCGTCATCGACGGCGAGGCGCTTGACACGGTGGGCCTGCGCCTCGCGGGCAAGCTCGGCTCGTACCGCGACCTGAGCGGCAAGCCCAAGTTCCGCATCGACTTCAACAAGTTCAGCCCCGGTCAGCGCTTCTTTGGCCTGGAGTCCCTCGCCCTGAACAACGCCGTTCAGGACTGCTCGTTCCTCAAGGAGCCCGCGGCGTACCGAATCTATCGGGGCGCGGGGGCGCCGGGTTCACGCACGGGCTGGGCCCACGTCACGGTGAACGGCGCCGATTATGGTCTGTATCTCATCGTGGAGTACCCCGACGACCGCTTCCTCAAACGGAACTTCGCTGAGCCCGACGGCAACCTCTACGACGGCAAGTATGTACTCTACGATGACTGGAGCTACACCTTGCTCGATCTGTATGACGACTACGTGCCGCTCTACGCCTTGGAGGAGGGTGAAGACGTACAGATGGCCGACGTTCAGGCCCTCGTAGACGCCATCGACGAGCACGAGGGGCAGCCCGACTATTACGAGGCCCTGGGCGAGGTCGTGGACTGGCCGAGCTTCCACCGCCACATCGCCCTGGAGCAGCTCGTCGGCCACAACGACGGCTACGCGCTCAACTGGAACAACAACCGGCTCTACTTCGATCCCAGCCAGCAGGGCCGCATGACCATGCTCACCTGGGACCTAGACAACAGCTTCCTCCTCGACTACGAGTGGGGCTTCTCCTGGTCGAGCCCCAACGGGCGGCTGGTGTATTGGTGCTGGCAAGACGAGACCTGCAAAGAGGCCCAGCGCCAAGCGGTGATCTCCGTGCTCGACGCCACAGACATCCCCGCGCTCTTGGAGTGGTACGACAGCACGGCTGAGCTGACCTTGGCCGCCGCCGAGAGCGACCCCCGCAAAGAGTTCGACAACAGCTACCTCGCCGCGTGCCGTGAGGACGCTCGGCACCGCATCAACCGCTCCCACCGCGTCGTGAAGAGCCACTGGGATATCAAATGATCTGGCTGATCCTCCTCGCCTGCAAACAGAGCGCGATCACGCTCAGCACAGACTCTGGCTTCGACTCCGGGTCCGACACCGCGCCGACTGAAGACAGCGAGCCCGACACCCGCCAAGACCCGCTGCCTTTGTGCGTGAACGAGTGGATGCCCAAGAACGAGACCTCCGCCGCCGATGAGACCGGCGCCACGGGGGACTGGATCGAGCTGCACAACCCCGGCTTAGAGCTCATCCCCCTCGACGGCTGGACCCTCGAAGACGACGACTCCGGCCCCCAGGCCCTCGACGGCCTGAGCCTCGCGCCCGGCGAGTTCTTGTTGTTGTGGGCCGATGAGCGCACGGCCGTGGGCCCCACCCACCTCGACTTTAAGCTCAGCGGCGACGGTGGCACGCTCTCGCTCTACGCCCCAGACGGGCGCGGCTCGGTCTTGGGCTGGGGTGCCGTCGAGGACGACTACGCCATCGCCCGGGTCACGGACTGCTGCACCGAGGAGGACTGCCTCGTCTTCGACTGGCGCGGCACGCCCGGCGGCACCAACACCCCCGAGGTAGAGCCCGAGGAGCCAGAGCCCGTCGAGGTCGAGCTCCTCGCCCGGGGCAGCACCCACCGCTACTGGGACAAAAACCGCGCCCCCGACGACGGCTGGACCACCGCCGGCTTTGACGACAGCGCCTGGTCCGAAGGGGTCGCGCCGCTCGGTTACGGCGACGCCCACATCGTCACCACGATCAACTATGGCGCCGACGACGCGAACAAACGCGCGGCGGCGTATTTCCGCGTGGTGTTTGAGGCCGGCGCGCTCAAGTCGTTGCAGGAGCTCTACGTCGATCTCTTGCGAGACGACGGCGCCGCCGTCTACCTCAACGGCGTCGAGGTGCTCCGCGACAACCTCCCCGAGGGTGAGCTCAGCTTCACCACCCTCGCCTCCTCAAACGCCAGCTCTGAGACGAGCTACCAGCGCTGGCCCATCGAGGCCAGCTCCTTGGTGGAGGGCTGGAACACCTTGGCCATCGAGGTGCACCAGGTCTCCGTAGACAGCTCCGATCTGGGCTTTGACGTCGGCGTCGTCGCGCTCCTGCCGCCGCCCGAATAACGACGGGCGACGGCGGGCGACGGCGGGCGACGCTCAGTCCGCCGAGCCCACCACCACGGGCTCACCCCAGGCGCCGTTCACGGGCAGATCCGTGCGGTCGCTTGAGGAGTAGCCCGAGGACGAGCCCCAGTAGATGAAGCTGTCGACCTTGTAGGTCGAGCCATCGTAGTAGTTGGAGAAGATGATCTCTTTGTAGCCGTCGCCGTCCAGATCCGCCGAGGTGTGCCGGTAGCTGCCCTCGGTCGGCAGATCGTAGCGCCGTGAGGTCGAGTAGCCGCTCGCCGAGCCCCGGAACACATAGGAGTTGACCGTGAAGT
The DNA here is from genome assembly GCA_023150775.1 of Myxococcota bacterium. Lineage (GTDB taxonomy): Bacteria > Myxococcota_A > UBA796 > UBA796 > CAJQPC01 > JADKFE01. Next base: position 12,180 of record JAKLKE010000093.1, on the reverse strand, counting down.
CTGTGCTTGAGCTGCGGTAGTTGGAGTGAAGCAGCTCGGGGTAACCGTCGCCGTCGAGGTCATCGGCGGAGATGAAGCGCCCACCCACAGACCCCAAGGTCGTGCGGTTGGAGGTCGAGAAGCCCGATGTGGCGCCATAATACACATAGGAGTAGCTGGAGCTGTAGGAGCTGCCGTTGTAGTAGCTGGCGAAGGCCACGTCGAGGTGCCCGTCGAGGTCGAGATCCTCAATCACCGCGTCCCACTCGCCATAGCCCGCGAAACGATAGCGGTTGGCGCTAGAGAAGCCCGAGGAGCCCCCATAATACAGATCGGAGTTTGTGGAGTAATCGCCGTCATAATATCCCACCCAGAGCACGTCTACCCAGCCGTCTTGGTTCACGTCCTCCACCTCCAGATGCGCCGAGCGCGCCGTGGTGATGGACTGCCGGTCGCTTGAGGAGTAGCCCGCGGACGAGCCCCAATAGATGAACTGGTCCTCGGTGGTGTTGCTGCCGTCGTAGTAGTTGGCGAAGGCGATGTCGGGGTAGCCGTCCTTGTCGAAGTCGGCGACGCCACACTCCCGCGCGCCCGCCGTCGGAATGTCCGTACGATCCGAGATGGAGTACCCCGAGGACGAGCCCCAATAAATGTAGCTGTCGATGGTGTAGTCGCCGTTGTTCTGGTAGTTGACGAGCACGATGTCTTTGTAGCCGTCGCTGTCGAGGTCCTCAACACAGACGTCGATGGCGCCTAAGCCTGCGAGATCGGTCTTGTCGCTCGCGCTGTAGCCCGCCGGGCTGCCCCAATAGATGTGGCTGTCCGTGGAGTAGTTGCCGTCGTAGTGGCTGATCAGCAAGATGTCGAGGTAACCGTCACCGTCGATGTCTTGCACCTCGGGGCGCCTACCGCCCGCGGCGGGGAGCGAGTCGCTGTCCGCGGAGGAGTAGCCCGTCGCCGAGCCGTAATAGATGGGGCTTGAGAGGTTGTAGCTCGAACCGTCATAATACGCGGCGAAGACGAGGTCGGGATATCCATCACAGTTCAGGTCGTCACAGTCATCGTTCCCGTCGCAGTCGGTGTCGATGCCGTCGCCGGAGGTCTCGGTCTCGTGGGAGCCGGGGTACGCGTCGGCGTCACCATCGGCGCAGTCGCTGTCGTCGCTGCTGTAGCCCGTCGGCAGATCGCAGTCTTTGGTGGTGCTCCCGGCGTCGCCGAAGCCGTCGCCGTCACCGTCCTCATAAAACGTCGAGGCGTCGCTGCTCTCAGGATCCCGCGTGTCACCGTCACAGTCGGAGTCTACGCTGTCACACTTCTCCGACGCGCCGGGGTAAGAGCTGGACTTGGTGTCGTCACAGTCGCCGCCGGTGCGCACCCCCTTCGCCGGGGCCACGCACTGGGTGACGCTGGTGCTGCCGCCGTAGCTGTCGCCGTCGTTGTCGGTGTACCAGACCGTCGTGGGGTTTAAGGTGGCGTCGCTGTCGTCACAGTCGGAGCTGTCGAGGATGTAGCCCGAGGGCGCCTCACACTGGGTCAACGAGAAGCTAGGGTTGCCGTAGCCGTCTTTGTCAAAGTCGAGGTACCAGGTGGTCTTGGGGTTGATCGCCGCGTCGGTGTCGTCACAGTCGTTGTCATCGGTGACGTAGCCCTGGGGCTGCTCACAGTCGCGCTCGGAGAAGTCGGGGTCGCCGTAGCTGTCGCCGTCGGCGTCGCGGTAATAGCTCGTCGCGTCGGAGGGGTCGTCGTCGATCTGGCCATCACAGTCGTTGTCGGCGCCGTCACAGACCTCAGGGCTGCTCACGCTCAAGAACGGATCGTTGTCGTCGCAGTCTTCGCAGGCCGCCACGCCGTCGCTGTCGTTGTCCTCGTAGCCGACGCTCCCATCACAGTTGTAGTCGTTGGGATCCGCGCAATCGGTCTCCGCCGCGCCGGGCTGAAAGGCGGCGTCGCTGTCGTCACAGTCCCCGCCGATCTCGACGTAGCCCGCGCCGGGGGGGCAGATGACCTGGGCCGTGCTGTCGTCGCCGAACCCGTCCTTGTCGCCGTCGATGTACCAGGTGCTCGCGTCGCTGGCGTCGGCGCCGTCTGTGACACCATCACAGTTGTTGTCGACGCCATCGCAGCGCTCGGACGCGTCGGGGTTCACCTCGGCGTCGTTGTCGTCGCAGTCGGCCTCGGCGTCGAAGCCGTCGCCGTCAGCGTCGGTGGAGCTTGGCAGGCCGGTGTCATCACCGATGGACTTGTCGTCGCCGTCATCCGAGGAGCTGCAGGCGGCGGCGAAGAGCGCGAGGAGCGCGAGGAGTGGGCTGAGGCTGCGCACGGGGACTCTCCTGGTCCGATTTGCACACGCAGTTTACCGCGAGGCGCGCGGCGGCGTCAGCGCAATCTTGCGCTCAGACGCCGCGCTGCCCGAACTCAAACAGGGCCTTGTCCGCCAACAAGCGGTCACCCGGGCGCAGCACCAGGGCGCGACCGTCTTCAGGCACCGTGCTGAACGGGCCCCCGGCGGTGCTCACCATGAACGGCAAGAAGTGGCCGTTCTGCTGCTGGTAGGTGTCGAGGTAGTCCGTCAGCGTGAGCGTCGCGCCGTCAAAGGTGGCCCGGGCGCGGATCTGCCCCAGACGGATGTGACGGGGGGCGCTCAAGGGCAGGCCCACGGTGAACAAGGCCAAGGCCATGCGGTCGGCGTAGTCGATGCCGAGGAGCTGGGCGCGGGGGTCGGGCAAGACGACCTCCGGGCGCAGGCGGAGCACGACGGAGAAGTCTTCGTCGTGGTCGGCGTCGCGGCGGATGATCTCCATCTCTAAGCCGTCGAGCTCCAAGGAGCGGTTCTGGGCCTCCCCGTTCACCCGCAGCCGGGCCTCGACGGGGTCGAGCAGCTCGACCTTGCCGCGGTTGCCGCGCACCTTGAGGCGGAAATATTCGGCGGCGTGGAAGAGCTGGTGGGGCTCGGAGCGTGACTCGGGCACGATGACGCCGCAGTCCTTGAAGTTCCCGATGACCACGTCGCCGGTGATGGCCCAGCCGATCTGCAGGAGCCGCGCCGGGCGGGCCAGCTCAAGCTGCCAGGCGGCCTCGTCCACGACGGCGATGATGTCGTCCTCTTCTGCGCTCGCGGGCACGGCCATGGGCACACGCTCCGCCGTGGGCGGGCGCGCGGGCTCGGCGGGGCGGGCGGGCTCGGCGGGGCGCTCGGCGACGACGGGGCGAGGCGGCGGCGCCTCGGGGGCCTTGGGCGGCGGCTCAGCGAAGCCATCCTCCTCATCCTCAAAACGCACCGTGGGTAGCTCGGCCTCACTCATCGACGAGCCCTTGGGCACGGCGGCCCCGGCGAGGGGGCTGTCTCCAGAGAAGGCGGGGCGCGGAGGATCCGTGGTGAAGGCGCCCTCGCTCAAGGACGGCGTGGGGAGGTCTTCGGCGGCCAAAGGCAGGCGCGGGCGGGGGTCGGACGGCGGGCGCAGATCGGGGCGGCGCGGCGGCGGCTCGATCTCTTGGGTCGTCGCGACCCGACGTGGCACAAAGGGCTCGGCGCGGCTCGGCGCCGGGACGTCTTGGGGCTGGGTCGGGCGCTCCTCTGTCTCATCAGGCGACGTGCGCTCGGCCACGGCGAGGCGGGTGCGCACCGGCGACCGCGCGCCGACCGGCGGCGGGACCGAGGGCTCAGACGGGCGGGCGGGCAGCGCCGGGGCGACGTTCGGGGAGGACGGGCCCTCGTCGCCGCCGTCCAAGGCGTTCACGAGGCTCTCCGCCGTGAGGCGGCGCGGCACCATCGGCCGGGCGCCGCTCGACGCCGAGGCCAAGGGCGGGAAGCTCACCGCGAACAGGCAGTTGCCGACGAGCAGATCGTCGCCGTTGCGCAGGGGGATGGTCGTCGCGCCGCTGGGGCTGTTCGCCGGCTGTAGAGAGAGCGCCTCGCCGTTTCGCCGCACATAGGTGAAGCAGTGGCGGGCGATGGACTTGAGCGTCGGCTCCTCTTGAATGTCGATCTCGACGTGCTCCGAGGCCACCATGATCGAGTCGGTGTAGAAGCGGCTCTTGGGGATGTCGCCGGAGCGGGCGCGGATGGTGTTGCCAGCGACCGCCGACTCCAACCACACGATGTTGTCGTTCTGCGGCTCGTCGGGGAGCTGAACCTTACAGCGGCGGTCGCGGCCGACGCGGTAGGTGCCGCCGAAGACCATGTGGGTAGACGAGGCCGGGCGGAGGATCTCGCCCAGATACGGCCAACCGTCCACCTTCACCTTGGAGAGGTCGTTGTACTCCAGCACATGGGGCCCGACGCGTAAGACCGCGTGATCACCCAAGGCCAGGGGCGTGTTCAGCGTCACCCGGGCGCTGTTCACGGTGACGCTCGACTTGTGCACGACGAGCTGCACGCGGTCGTCGCGCACCTGGAAGGTCGCCGCCGGGTCGTTGCGCACGGTGTTCACCGCGCCCTGATCGGTGACGTAGACGTCATACCCCTGCATAAACTTGCGGAAGTGCAGCTTCTGGAGCAGCGCCCCGCGCTCTTTGAGCGTGAAGATGCGCTCCTGCACGCTGTCGGGCACGATCGTCTTGGTGCCGGCGAGGCCGGGCAAGGTGGCCCGGGGCATCGGCGTGGCCGGGCCGTTGGTGGTGGGGCCGCCGGGGTAGCTAGGGTCGGTGTACTGGAGCTGCTGGGCGGCGGCGGCGGCGATGGCCGCGGCGACGTCTTGGGCGAAGGCGCCGCCGGGGCGGCCGTCGTCCTCCTCCAGAGTGACCGGCGGGGCGCTCGTGGTGAAGCTGTCGAGGAGCGCGAGCACCATGTAGGCGATGGGATCCCCGCCCTTCTCGGAGATCACCAAGATCGGCGTGCCCGAGGAGTCGTCTGAGGTGACCTCGTAGCGGCCCTGCAGGTCGGGGCTGATGATGTGTAAGAACGAGCCGTCGAGGTACTGCTGGAGGCGGTACAGCGCGGGCTCACGCAGGGCCTCGTGGGAGAAGTTGTCGAGCCAGTGGCTGCCGAGGGTGAACTGCACCTGATCGGAGTACAGGCGGCCGACCTCGCGGAAGTCGTCCCAGGCGCCGGGCACGTTGAGGTGAACGGCGATGACCGGCCGAGAGCGCTCGGTGACCCCGGTGTAGAGGTTGGGCAGAAGCCCCGAGACAAACTCCCCTTTGATGAGCCCCATGGACTCGCCGCGCATCTCGGCGCCGCCGTCTTGAATAAAACGAAGGCGGAAGCCCCGGTGGGCGAAGAGCGGGGAGAAGCCCTCGGCGGAGGCGTACTGGCTGATGAAGCCGCCCAGGGTGCGGTTGGCGGCCTCAGCCCAAGGCGCGGAGACGCGGTTGAAGGTGCGGCGCCAGTCGGCCTCGTTCACGACGATGAGGATGTCGGTGAAGTCGGGCGGGCCCTCGTTGCGCACGGACTCGAAGTGCTCACGAAGCCCGAACCGGCGCTTGGACGCCGCAGTGCAGGACCACAACATCGCCGGATCGTCGATGAAGTCATCAACGGACTGATGGCGCCGCAGGCGGCTGTTGTACCAGGCGTCCCGGGGGTCTAACGACAGCTCGTCCATGTCACCGCTGAGGCCACGCGCCTGGCCGGAGGTGAACATGCGGGAGATCCAGTCGGAGAATTGGGCCATGGTCGCTTCGTGGCGTTTCCCGACCGAGGGGGCGGGAGGGGTGGAGCCTCGGCACAAGCCGCGGACAGTCATTCTAAGGCCCAAGACGGGCTCAGGACAACCTGTATCGCGCAGGCGCAGACGCCGCAGCCCGGAGAGCCCTCGCCAGCGCCCTCTGAGCGCGATATCCCCTCTTCCAAAGACTTCAGGAGACTCTCATGGCCCAGATCCGCCCCTTCCGTGGTGTGCGCGCGCGCACCGAGCTCGCGCAGCAGGTCATCGCTCCCCCCTACGACGTGCTCAACGAGGAGGAGGCCCGGGACATCGTCGGCCGCAACCCCCAGAGCTTCCTGCGCGTCACCCGCCCCGAGGTGAACTTCCCCCGGGGTGTCGATGGCCACGCCCCCGAGGTCTACGCCGAGGCCCGCCGCCAGCTTGAGGCCTTCATCGCCGAGGGGGTGCTCGTTCAAGACGCCCGCCCGAGCTTCTACATCTACAGCCAGAAGATGGGTGAGCACGTCCAGCACGCGCTCATGGCGGTGTGTTCCGTCGAGGAGTACGACCGCAACGAGATCCGCAAGCACGAGTTCACCCGCCCCGACAAAGAGCAAGACCGCGTCGACCACATCGCCGCGACGGACGCCCAGACCGGCCTCGTCTTCTTGACCTACCGCCAGAACGACGTCGTGGAGCCGCTCATGGCCCAGGCGCGCCAGTCCCCGACCTTGTGGACGGCCACCACGGACGATGAGGTCACCCACACCCTGCGCCTGGTGGACGACCCGGCCCTGGTGGACGCGCTCCAGGCCGCCTTCGCCCAGGTGCCGAACCTCTACATCGCCGATGGCCACCACCGCTCCGCCGCGGCGAGCCGGGTGAACGCGGCGCGTCAGGGCGCGGGCGCCTCGGGCTGGTTCCTCGCCGGGCTCTTCCCCCACACCGAGCTGCAGGTGCTCTCCTACAACCGCGTCGTGGCCGATCTCAACGGCCACAGCCCCGAGGCCCTGCTCAGCGCCATCGGCGAGCGTTTCGTCATCACCCCCGCGCCGAGCCCCGCGCCCGCGCGCGCCGGCCAGGTGACGATGTACCTCGGCGGCCAGTGGCGCCTGCTCACGCCCAAGCCCGGCGTCGTGAACGAGGCCGATCCTGTGGCGCGGCTTGACGTGTCAATTCTTCAGGATCTTGTGCTTCGGCCCCTGCTCGGCATTGAGGATCCGCGGCGCGACACACGCATTCAGTTCGTCGGCGGCATCCGGGGGCACCAGGCGCTCTCCTCCGCCGTGGACTCGGGCAAGGCCGCCGTGGCCTTCCACCTCTACCCCACGGGCTTAGAGCAGCTCTTCGCCGTGGCCGACGCCGGTGAGGTCATGCCGCCCAAGTCCACCTGGTTTGAGCCCAAGCTGCGCGGCGGCGTGCTCGTGCACCTCATCGCCGACTGACTTGCGCGCCCGACGCGCTCAGTTCAGGGGGTCTTCGTAGACGACCCCCAGCTCGTCGCCAGGGACCACCCACCAGCCGCTCTGATCCCGAACCCAGCGCTGGACCAGCACCTGCTGCTCGACGACGAGCTGATCTGCGCTCCACGCCTCGACCCGGACGAACACCAGGCCGACGAGGATCGGCTGGGCGTATCCGTCCATCTGGACCGGGCCGTCCACGAGCACCTGCACGACCTCGGCGGCGCGGAAAGACGTCGCCG
>JAKLKE010000093.1:0-4901 GCA_023150775.1 Myxococcota bacterium | reverse complement strand
ACTGCGCGCGGCGGGCCGGATCCTGAATCGACAGGCCCATGAGCGCACGATCGCCCCAGCGCACGGCGCGCCAGTAAGACGCGGTGAGCTCGACCAGCCGCCGGGTCTCCCGTTTTCGGTAGCGCGCCTCCTGCTTGCTGGCCCGCGCCTCCTTCCGTTGACCCGCCTCGACCTGGGGCGTGAACGCCAGCGCGCCCAAACTGAGCGCGAAGACGACGAGCAGGGCGCGGGACCACGACATCACGTTTCTCCAGGGCTCACGCAGCAGAGGATATGCTAGTCATGGCGCGAAGGAGCGAGGCATGGGTCGATGCGGCGGCGTGATCTTTGGGAGCTTGGCGGCGTTCAGCCTCGCCCAGGGCTGTCTGGTGCACCGGGTCCGGGTAGAGAGTGAGCCCGCTGGGGCGCGGGTCGAGCTCGACGGGCGCTTCAAAGGCACGACCCCGACCGAGTTTCGGGTGATTTACACCCCTCCCCTCACCCGCGACTACGACATCGCCGTGATGTTGCCCAGCTACCGCACCGTCGAGGCCACCGGCGACGGGCTCTTTCACCCGTCGCCTCTGCGGCGTGAGGTGCGCCTGTGGCGCTACGCCCTGCACCCCTTCCAGCTCCGAAAGATCGTCGGCTTAGAGCCCCGCTCTACCTTTCGGTACGCGCTCATCGAAGATCACGGCCCCGCCGGCACCTGGACCTCTGAGGAGCTCCTCGACTGATGCTCGTCCTCTTCATGGCCCTCAGCCTGATCCTGGGCTGCAAAGACGCCCCCGCCGAAGACCCGGCTGAGGTCTGCCGCGCGTCCGGCGACGCCGAGTGCTGCGCCGATGACGAGTGCGGCGCTGGCCAGATCTGCCACTTCAACTACGCCTGCCGCGAGATCGACGGCGCGCGCCTCTGCGATGAGCCCACCGGCGACCGCCGCTGCCACGACCTCTGCGGCGAAGACACCGCGGCGCCTTGTGAAGACGCCGGGGAGTTCTGCCAAGAGCTCGTTCACGCCCAGGGTGGCGACGTCTACGACACCCTGAGCGTCTGTTTTTAGCGGCCCTCGCTCAGTCCTTCGGCGCGGGTGCGGCGGCGGGGCTGGAACTCAGCGGAGGCCGGGGGATCTCCCGCTTCTCCCCGCCGGTGTTGCCGACCAGCTCGACCTCCTCGACGAGCACCGGAGGCACCGCCCAAGAGACCGGGATGCCGCCGATGGCGCCGATGTGAAAGCGGCTCGGCCCCGGCTGAACGTCCAAGGCGCCGACCCACGGCTGCACCTGCCCGGCCATGGTGATGTCGCGCAGGGCGCGGCGATCGACGCCGACGAAGCCGAGGCCCCGCACCGGCTCCTCCCGCCCATCGGCGTAGAGCAGGTACGCCTCATAGGGCGGCGTGAGCCCCGGCGGCGGCCCCTCGCCAGAGAAGAAGACGTCAAAATCTTCAGTCATCGCCGGGGGCTCCATGCGCCGAATGACGAGCACCCGGTCTTGGCCGGTCTGCCGGGCGAGGCGCAGGGCGGCGCGGTGGAGCGCGCGCTCCGAGCGCTCCCGGGGGGGCGTCACCCGCACGGCGCCGAGCATGGCCTCTTTGCGGTCACCGGCGAGCCCACGGCCATGGCCGTTTGAGCGGCTCTCGGCCGAGGCGGGGATTCTGGAGTTGAGCAGATCGCGGACCACGCCGTCCTCGACGAGCACCACGGCCTGGGCCGGGACGCCGTCGTGGTCATAGGCGAAGGAGCCCGCCAAGCCAGGCTCGGTGGGATCGTCCACCACAGCCCAGCCCACGGGCAAGAGGCGCCGCCCGATCCGACCCGGCGACCGGGGCTCCGGGGCCTCGCTGAGATCACCCATGCCCGACCACGCCGGAGGGGTGCCCATGAGCTCCGCGCCGCCGAGCTGGGAGAACAGCTCCACCGCCGCGGGGCCCTCAAACAGGACCGGCCCGAGGTACTCCTCTAAGATCGGCGCGGTCTTGAGGCCGATGAGCCAGTCGGCCATCTCGCGCACCTCGGCCTCCATCTCGGCCAAGGGCGGGAGCTGGGTGGTGTCGCTCACCACCCACCACCGGGCGTCGCGCATCCGGCTGCCGTCCTCGTGGCGAAGGGTCGCCTCGACGCGGATCACCGTGAGCCCCGTCGGCTGTGAGAGCGCCATGCCGTCGGAGCTGAGCAGCAGGCGGGTGCCTTGCCAGTCTCGGCCGACGACCTGACCGGCCTCAAGCTCGGTGTACTCGCCGAGCACGGCGCTGAGGTGCTCCACCGCCTCGCCGACGAGCTCGGGGTTAAACGCCGGCGGCGTCGCGGGCGGGGACTTCACCGGCTCCGCCGGAGCCATCGCCGGGGGCAGCGGTTTGGCCGAACGGCGGCTCTCTAAGGCCGCCTCTTTGCGGGAGAGCTGCTCGACGGCGTCTTTGTAGGCCCGATCTGTCGCCAACCACGCCACCCGGCGCACGGCGACCTCATCGGCGTCCAGCGGTAAGGATCGGGTGACGACCCCGCCGCCGGAGAACGAGTCAAAGTTCGCCGAGTCGAAGCTCGGGTCTCCGGCGCGCACCTCGACCCGCAGCACACGGTGCGCGTCGATGTCGTCCTGCATCATCGCGCCCATGTCGGCGAAGTAGGTCGCGTACATGCCGTCGATGAAGTCGTAGGAGACGTACCAAGGCGCGGCCTCGCCGGGCAGGCGAAGCTCGGTGAGCGCGCGGTCGAGCTCGGTCTGGAGCGCCCGGCGCACGAGCTCCTCGTCACGAACCGGCGCGGCGCTGCGCCCCTCCTCGGCGTGAGCGCGCTCGGGGAGCGCCGCGGTTGAGCAAAGCGCCAAGAACAACAGCAGGCGACGAGGGCTCATAACGCACCGTCCACGGTGGCCGGGGGGACGCCCGGAGGGGTCAACAAGGGCGGGCGATCGTTGCCTTTCTCTTTGCGCTGCACCTCGATCTCGCTGAGCAGTAGCGAGGGGCTCGACGCCGAGACCGGCACCCAGCCCGACTCCGCGCCGCAGACGCCGTTGAAGACGTCGACGTCGTCCCCGGCGGCGAGGATACGCGAGAAGGTGTTGAGCGGCGTGCCGATGAGGTCACCTCCGCGCACGAGCTCATCGGGCCGACCGTCGGTGTACACCCGCCAGATGGTCACGGGGCGCACGTTGAACGAGTTCGGGATGAGCCGGCCCGTGAGCGTGAAGCCCCCGGTAATGTCGTCGACGATGAGGCCGAAGGGGCGGCCTTGGCGGCGGACCTCGTCGAGGAGCTTGGCGCGTAAGGCGTCAAACGACATCGTCTTTTTGGCCTCGACCATCAGGTTGCCCTGCCGCGCCACGACGGCGTTGCCCGCCTGTCGCCGCCCGTGGCCGTTGGAGAGCGGGAACCCCTTGATCGGCGCCCGGCTCAACAAGAAGTTCTTGAGCACGCCGCTGACGATGAGCTCGACCCGCTGGGCGCGCACGCCCTCGTCGTCGTAGCGGTAGTGGCCGTTGAGATCGACCTTGTTGATCTGGACCACGTTGGGGTCGTCGGTCACGGAGAGGAAGTCGGGGAGGATCAGCTCGCCGACCTTGGAGGTGAAGGTCTGGCCCTCGTCCTCATCCTTCTGACGGTGGCCCTCAGCGCGGTGGCCGAAGACCTCGTGAAAGAACACCCCGGCGGCGCGGCCACGCAGGATCGCCGGGCCGGTGAAGGGCTCTAGAAGCGGCGCCTCGCGGAGGTCTTCGAGGCGCTTCGCCACCGCCCGGGCCATGCCCAAGAGCTGCGCCCGATCGGGCAGGGCCTCGATGGTCGCGGCGTCTGCGTAGTCGTAGACCTCAAGCTCCATGCCGTCTTCAGCGATGCCGGTGGCCATGACGCCGACGCGGTACCGGGTCCGGGGCTGCTGCAGGAGCGTGCCTTCAGACGAGGTGAACATGCGCAGCTCGCTCTCGGCGTTGAGGCTGACCATGCTGTCGGTCACCTCGGGATACTCCAGGAAGACCTTGGAGACCTCGCGGGTGAGCGCCTCCCAGGCGGCGACGTTCACGGTGAGCGGCACGGCGGGCTGGATGTCGCGCTCGGCGGGGGCCGGGGAGAAGTCTGGGGAGCCGTCGGCGCGCTCGACCTTCACGGCCTCGTTGCCCAGGACCTTCGTGAGCCGGCGGCGCGCGTCGCGCCAGGCGTCGTCGGTGGCCTGCCAGAGCTGCTCGCGGATCACCCGCTCGTCGTCTTCGATGGGCATCTGGGCGCGGACGCGCCGATCGCTCTCAAACCAAGAGGCGTCGCGGATCTTGTGGGTGTTGTCGAGCTCCGGGGTGCCGACACGCACGTCGACGTCCACCTCACGGGCGCGGCCGGTGGAGGAGATCGTCAAGGCGCCGTGGCTGGCGCCGATCCGCACCATGCTCGTCTCGACGATGCCGTAGGAGGCGTAATACGGCGCGTCGGGTTTGCCTTGGAGCGACGACATGATGCGCCGAAGCTCGTCATCGGCCACCTGCAGGGGCAAGGCGGGGGCCACCTGGGCGGCCTCGGGGGCGGCGACGGCGGGAGACCAAACACCTGGGAGCGTCGCCAGCGCCCCCCCGGTGAACAAGAGGCCAAGTATCGCCCCACGCAGCGCGCGGGGCCAGCTCAATCCGGGGGGGAGTGATGTGCTCACGTCGGTTCAATCCTCCGAGGGTTCATCGTCATCCTCTTCGTCCTGCTCGAAGTCATCCTCAAGCTCCTCGACGAGATCGGCCTTCTTGTGCCAACGAAGGCGCAGGACCTTCTCCACGAAGGACATGACCTCTTCGCCGGTCAGCTCAAGGTCTTCGTGCTGACCCAGCTCGTACTCCAAGGTTCCCGCGACGGACTCCTCCAGACGGGCGTCCTCTTCGATGCGGGCCAGGAGCTCATCGACCTCTTCCAGACCGGACTCCTCGGCGGAGATCTCGATCTGGTCGGCGATG
>JAKLKE010000092.1:16916-17193 GCA_023150775.1 Myxococcota bacterium | reverse complement strand
CGGCGGCTTTGGCGGCCTCGTGGCTGCGCGCGCCCGAGGCCAGGAGCTCCGCCCGCACCTCCCCGGCCAAGGTGTCGAGAAACCGCGAGAGCTCCTCCCGCCGCAGGGCGAGGATCTTGTAGATGCCGAAGTCAAGCCTCGCGGCGTCGTCAAGCTGCAGAAGCTCAGTGAGCAGGGTCTTGAGCTGCTGCTCGGCGGCGGTGGGGTCGGTGGGCATCGGCGAGGCTCCAGGTGCGGACAGGTGAAGAGCACGCGCACTTAATGGTGGCTCGGGGAG
>JAKLKE010000092.1:5164-16906 GCA_023150775.1 Myxococcota bacterium | reverse complement strand
GAGGTGGCCAAGGCGCGCGCGCGCTTTCTGGCAGAAGCGGCGAGCGCCAGGGCCGCCTTCACGAGCGCGCGCCCTGGGGCGCCCTGCGCCTCGCCGTGGACCGCGACCGAGCGGAGGCGCGGACGGCGCGTCGTGGGCGGGCGGCGCGCGTTGTCCCCGGGGCGTGGGGCTGGAGGCTGCGCCTTTGGTGGCTCGATCACCCGTGACCGGGCGCGGGAGCGACGGATCGAGGATCTAGGTCGTCTGTTCCCGGCCCCGGGGACGAGGGATCCAGTTTCTCAATCGTCCGTACCCAGGGCCGGGAACGAGGGATCCAGTTTCTGCATCATCCGTTCCCGGGGCCGGGTGCGGACGATCCAAGATTTAGATCGTCCGCACCCGGACCCGGGAACGACGGATCCAAGATCTAGATCATTTGCACCCGGCCCCGGGAACGGACGATTCACCCGCCAAGCGGGCCGCAGCGCGACGGGGGGGCGTGCGCGTTGATGATGGTGGCGCGAGGACCAGGCACTAGACTCCAAAACGTCGGGATCTGAAGCCGCCACTTGCGGACCCGGCCACGGCGGTGGTAGGCTCCGCAAGGTCCAAATTCACACAAGGAGCACGGCACCATGCAGACCTTAGGCCCCGCCTCAAGCCCCCAGAAGACCTTCCGCGCCCTGCGCTTCTCCATTCGGAGGCTCGCGCCCCGCTCCGAGGCCGCCGGCCTTCACGCCACGGTCACGCCGACCTTCACCACGCTCAACAGCCGCCTCTCCGCCCAAGACGCCGCCCACGACGCGCGGCTTGACGCCAGCGCCGAGCTGTTCGTCCTCGACGACGACGTGGACACCTTCATGGCCGAGGTGGTGGCCCGGGCGCTCTTGTGTGTGGGGCGCGATCGGAAGCACCCGAGCTTCATCGCGGCCTTCCCGACGCCCCCGTCCAAGGCCGCCGATGACGTCGCGTCCGACGCCCAGAGCCGGTACGTGCGCACCGCCATCGCCGCGCTGCGGGCCGACTCCATCTTCGCCAGCATCAGCGCTGAGGTCGACACCTTGGAGGTGAAACAAGACGCCCTGGAGGCCGGTCGCGCCAACCGCGACGCCCTGTGGGACGCCGAGCAGCTCGCCCGGCAGCAGACCCTCGCCGCCGCCGAGGCCGCGCGGCTGGCCTTCAACACCATCGCCCCCAGCCTCAAGCTGCTCTACCCCGGGCGCCGGGGCCTGCTCCGCAGCTTCTTCTTGCGGGAGGAGAAGGAGACGGGCAAGGCGTCGAAGTAGCGGATGGGATGGCGACGGCGTGGTGACGGTGGGCCCCCTGATCCAGAGGATGGATCGGGGGGTTCGTTTGTTGGGGGGCACGATGACGCTCGCGGGCCGCGCGTCTTGAGGTATGCTCTCTTTGTTGCAAGACGCCTTGTGTGAGCGCGCATGGACGGCGCCCTGAGCGGCCCCAGGGGTTTGGGCCAAGGCCGTCGTTTGGAGCGCAGCAGATGATTCGCCAAAGGTTGAGCGGCCAACAGCAGCAGCCCGAGATCAGGGCTGAAGACACGCCACACGCCCAGGAGGGATCGCTCCTCGGCAACCAGGAGCTGCTGGCGCGGCTGCCGGGGGAGCCCAAGCCCGGCGATGGTGCGAAGAGCGCCGCGGGCGGGGCGAGGCCGCCCGCCCCGAGCTCGGCCTCGGGCGCAGCGTCGTGGGCTGAGGACGACGGGCTCGTGGGGGATGGACTCTTGGATGAGGCCGCGTGGGCCTCTGCGGTGGACGCAGCGGCGTCTCCGCGAGCGGCGGGGGCGGCGTCGCGGGTCGGCGAGCGCGCTGAGGCGCCCGATCGGTGCCCGATCCACGAGGACGCGCTCCACAACGATGAGGGAGACAGCCAGGGCGCAGGCGCCGGAGCCGAACGCGCCGCGCAGAGCGGCGAGGCGCCGCTCGCTGGGTCGGCCCCGACGGTCGGTGAGCCGTCGGCTGAGCCCGGGGTGGATGGGGGAGCGACGCCCGCGAGTGAAGGAGCAGGCGGCGGTCAGGCTGCGCAGACGTCGGCTTACGCGGCCCCGGCGGCCCGGCCGACGGCGGCGCCCACGCTCGCGCCGATCGAGGCCACGCTCCCCACCCTTGACGCGGGCCCGTCGCTGCCGTCGGCGGCGCCAGCGGCCCTCGCGCGGTCCACGAGCCCAGCCGCCCAGCGCTCAGGTGATGTCCAGGCCGCGCGTGACGCGGTGCATGAGCGCGCCAACTCCGAGGCGAGCCGGGTCGAGGGGTCGATCGCCGCCCACGCGGGCTCGCTCGTCGGCGGCATGGAGGCGTCGATCTCGGCCGCGCGGGCGTCGGTCGACGCCGTGTTCGATACGCAGACCGCGGAGATCGAGGCGGCCGCCGCCCAGGTCCAGACCGAGGTCGACGCGGCGATCACGCGCTGCGTCACCGAGCTCGCGGCGGCGCACGCGGGGCAGCTCGCCTCCGCCGAGGCTGACCGGGCCGCGCGCCACGCCGACGCCGACGCGCTGGTCGAGGCGACCCGCGCGCGGATGCTCGCGCTGGGAGCGCGTGAGGCGGAGCGGGCGCGCGCGGGCAGCGAGGAGCGCGCGGCCAAGGCGCTTGAGCTCGGAAACTTCAGCGGCTCGGGTGACGCCCAGCGCGCTGACGCGCAGCGCCAAGCCGCCCAGCGGATCGCCGAGAAGACGGCTGAGGAGCTCCGGGCGAAGGGCGAAGCGATGGCTGACTCCGCGCTGCAGGCGGCCCAAGACGCCTCGGGCCAGCTCGACGGCGCGGCTGAGCGCTATCACGCCGAGGTCGACACCCAGTACGACCAGGTGATCGTGCAGCTCGGCGCCACGTTCCAGGCCGCCTCCGCCGCGGCAGAGGAGCAGGCTGCGGGGGTGAAGGAGCAGATCTCGACGGTGTCTGCGGGCGCCGCTGCCGAGCTCTCCGCCCAGCGCGCGGCGGTCCACGGCGACCTCGACGCGCTTGAGGCCCAGGTTGTGGGCACGGTCGAGGGCGCGGTGACCTCGCTCTCCGAGCCCCTGCGCGCCCAGCGCGACACGATCCTCGCCGACGTCGACGCGGCCACGGCCGCGGCTCTGGCCGAGATCGAGGCGGTGGCCGCGACCGATCCAGAGGAGGCCGCGGCGATGGAGGCGGAGCTCCTCAGCCAGCTCCAGGCGACGAACGATCAGCTCGGTGTGGGCTTCGACGAGCTAGAGGCGACCTCGCTCGCGGAGCTCGACGGCGTCGGCGCCTCCCTCGACGCCAAGCTCGCCAGCGTGGTAGAGGCCGCGGTCGGGGTGGCCGAGGGGTGCGGGCAGGAGGCGGTGTCGCGGCTGAACGAGACGGCGACCAGCGCGACGCAGGGGATCGCCGAGCTCACCATCCAGGCGAACGCCGAGGCGGCCTTGATGTTGGCCGAGGCGCAGGCAAAGCTCGACGAGGGGCGGCAGGCGCTCTCTGACAACCTCGACCAGCAGGCCTCAGAGGTCGAGGCGGAGCTCGTCGGCGCCGTTGACGCCGGGCTCGCCGAGGAGGACGCGCAGCTCGCCAACAGCCGGGCGACCATCGAGCAGGCCGCGTCCGAGATCGCAGGCGAGTACGATCGTGGGCAGGCCCAGTCCGAGAGCACCTCAGGCGACCAGGAGGTCCAGCGTGGGCTCGGCTCCAGGGTGGTCAACGCCGTGTCGAGCGCGTTGAGCGCGTTCGCGAGCTGGTTCACGGGCAGCTTCTTGCCGTGGCTCGGCGGGGCCATCCTCGGGTTCCTGGCCACCGCGATCATGCTCGTCATCGCCGCGATCGTCGTCCCCCTGCTGGTCGCGGCTGGCCCGGTGGGCTGGGTGATCATCGGGGTGCTCTTGATCGCGATGATCGGGATGGCGATTCAGCGCCGCTACGACGAGTGGGTGGCCGACATCGGCGAGCCTGGGATCGCGGGCTGGCTCGGCATCATCGTGCTCGGCGTCCTCGACCTGACCGGGATCGTGCTGATCTTCGAAGGCCTCTTCTGCAGGCGGATCACGGGCGGCGAGCTGAGCCCGTTTGATGGCGGCTGGCGGTTCGGCGAGGGCCTCGCGATGTTCATTGGGCTCCTCCTCATCGTCAGGTCGGTCCGCGCTGGCCGCGGCGCGGGCAAAGGCGGCGGGCGCGGTGAGGGCAAAGGCACGGGCGAGGGTAAGGGCACGGGCGAGGGCACGGGCGAGGGGACGGGTGAGGGCAAACCCAAGGCGCCCAAGTTGGAGGAGAAGGCGCCCAAGGTGGAGGAGAAGGCGCCGAAGGCGGAAGAGGCTCAGACGAGCGCCCCCAGCGCGGCCTATACCCCCAAAAACCTCCCGAAGAACAGCCTCACTCCCGCAGAGGTTACCGAGATACAGGGCATCGCCAACAAGTACAACACGACAATAGACGTTGTCGGCAGTCGGGCCGCAGGTGAAGGCCGCAATATAGGAACCTCATATCCGGTAGGCAAAGGCCCAAAAACCAGGAGCGATATCGACTTTCGGATCGATGACGCGCATCCTCGGGTAAATGAGATGGCTGTTGAGCTTCAGGGAGTGGGGGGTGGTGTGGGCACCGCTTCTCCGAAGTGGAGCAATAATCCAGCGTCTGGTGGCCGGGAATCCAGACTTCCTTACATTCGGTTCACTCCGGAGTAACAATGAACATCGAACCTGAAATGCTGTATGCTCGCTGGAAGGGCCAAGACGCTTTGGCGGTGGGCAGTGAGGTCTTCGGTCTCGTCCCGATCGGTGAGCGGCCCGGTTGGGCGGCTGGTATCTTGCGCGCCATAGCCCATGAAATGCCCGAGTGCTCTACGCTGGTAGGCGTCGTGCTGGCGGTTGCCGAGCAGCCGAACCGCTGGGCAGAGGGGCACAGGGCGTTCAGCATGGTTCGTCGCGAGGTGCTAAGACTAGATGAAGAAGGGAATAGATCAGGCTGGACCGAAGCGCTCCTCGCCCGCGCTCACTTGCTGGCTGTTGCTGAATTGGTGGCCAAGGTAGCCTACAATTCAACTGACCCAAGCGACCCCTTCGATGACGACTCTGGCCATTGGTTGTCTGTTTGTCTGAGAGGATTCGTCGAGCAAGTGCATGATCCTTTGGTTGAAGCCAAGGCATGGAGAGCGTTTGTATCCTCGGCCAATCGAACGGCAGCGCTGACTGTTTAGAGGGGGTACCACTGAATGTCTGGTGCGACTACGATGGATGGTCTGCTGATCCGGGATCGGCTGTCGTGGGAGGGCTTGCGCCGAGTATTGTCGCGCGCGACGGGGAGGCCTGAGGCTGAGATCCTGCCGTTGGGGCAGGGCAGCGTCACCGATCTGGCCGTTGAGCTATACGTCCATGATGTCGGCTTCCAGATGGATGTGTCGTTGTACAAGCTGCCCGCCGAGGGGCATGAGCCGCTCGCCTTCGCGGCCAGGGTAGCAGCGGTTGCTGGATGCGCCGTGCTTCACGCGCCGGAGCCCGACTGGGGCTGCAGCCCTACGGTGTGGGTGCTGATCGAGCCTGACGGACGCAGCGCTCTCGTCGATCAGGTGGACCTCGACGCTGAAGACATCGAGATCGATCTGCGGACAACACGAGCCCTACCGGTGTCGTCCTTTGGAAGGTGATGGTCGGCATGGAGGGTTCGCATCAAGTGGACCGGCCGTGACTCCCGGTACAAGCCTGGGCGAACGTGGTTGGTGCCATCCTTGGATGCCCTCCGGTCCGCGTATCACCACTCAGGGGAAATAATGTCACAGTTAATGGGCGCAGTGCTTGTGTTCGAGGGCGGGGAGACCTCGCCGGCCGCGGTGGAGCGCGCGTTCGCGTCTTGGCTCGACGGCGTGGTCCGCGGCGCCGACGGGGCGTGGGACCCGCGCGGGCTGTCCGACGCGCGGATGACGTTCAGCGCGCACGACACCGGCTATGACGTTCTCGTGCTTCGGTTCTCGTCGAACGCGATGGCCCGCGACCCGGCGCGGACGCTCGCGAAGATCGATCATTGGCTGGTGCTGGGGGCCCAGCACGGGGCCCAGCTCGGTTATCTCACCAGATACTCAGACTTCGTCGACGACCCTTTGCTGCGCGACGAGGTGCTCGTGCCGCTGCTCACTCAGTGGTGGGAGCGGATCGCGGGCGCCCCGTACACTCGCATCCTGTGGGGCCGTGAGCGCCCTGACCGCCCGGAGCAGCTCGGCGGCGCCGTCGTCGCCCACGGGGACTGGGGTGTTTTGGTTGACGCGGGTGGGTGAACCATGGCGCTGACCCGCCACGCGGCTTGCGCGAGCGGGGTCGCGGAGCGGCATGGCGCCGCTCGCCATCCGCATCAGCGCGCGGCGAGCGACCGTGAACGAGGCGGCCCGCGGGCTCCTGTCACCGACACCGCGTGCGCTCAACGTCCTCCTCATCGGTGAGGATGGCCATGATCACGGGGCCGTGCTGGTCCTCGATCCGCCGCCGCGCCTCCCCATCACCCCGCGCCCAGACGCTCAACCGCTGGCCCGGCGTCTCAGGGCTCCCGGCCCACACGATGCCCTTAAACTCCCGCAGCCGGGTGTTGACGGTGCCGCGTGGCGCGTGCATCCGCCGGATGTTGGGCTCCGCCCAGATCGCCCAGCGCGCGCCTTCACCGAGCAGGCGCAGGAGCTGATCGTGGGCGTCGGCCTCGTCCCAGGCCACCACGGTCAGACGTTGGCTCGGGCGGGAGGCGTCTTCAGTCCACACAAACGCGGAGAAGGCTCGGGTGGGTGGGCTCATGCGCGCGCTCCTGCTTGGGTTGAGCCTGACCTTCTATTCATCGGCGCTATCGTTTGGGCGGCGCCGATCCGCGGCGCGTGTGGTCCTGGTGCTCAAGCGCTCCCGCCGCCCTGCTCACCGCGCCGCCGCCGGTTACTTTGCCGCCCCGACCCCCTGCCGGCGCGGATCCTCGCGCGCGCACCGGGCTCGACGAAGGAGCCGTATGTCTACGCTCGTCCTGAGGCTTGATGAGGTCGGCGCTGGGGACGTGCCCCTCGTCGGCGGAAAAGGCGCCAACCTCGGCGAGCTGCGCCGCATCGACGGGGTGTCCGTGCCCGACGGCTTTTGCGTCACCACGGCGGCGTTTGAGGGGGTCGTCGCCGCCGCCTTGGGCGCGGAGATGGCGCGGCTCGGCGCGATCCCGGCGGAGGACCACGCGGCGCGGCGTGGCTCGGCCGAGGCGCTGCGGGCGCAGATCGAGGCCCTCCCGCTCCCCGATGCGCTGGTCGCGGCGATCTCTCACGAGCTTCACCGCCTCGGGGTCGAGGGCGCGTACGCCGTGCGGTCGAGCGCGACGGTCGAGGACTCGGCCTCGGCGTCGTTCGCCGGGCAGTCCGACACCGCGCTCAACGTCGTCGGCGTCGAGGCCGTCCTTCACGCGCTGCGCGCCGTGTGGGCCTCGCTGTTCACGGATCGCGCTGTGTCCGCCCGGGCGTCCTGTGGGCTTGATCCCCACGAGGCCCGCATGGCCGTGGTCATCCAGCGGATGCTCCGCCCCCAGGCCTCGGGGGTGATGTTCACGGCGGATCCGGTCTCTGGGCACCGAGGGCGCGTCTGTGTCGAGGCGGTCTTGGGCCTGGGCGACGCCTTCGTCTCCGGTCAGGCCCAGGCCGACCGCTTCACCGTACACGGCGCACAGATCATCGAGGGGGCCGTCGCGCCAGAGCGCTCGGGCGACCCGACGCTCACCGACGCGCAGGTCTTGGGCCTCGCGGCGCTCGGACGGCGGATCGAGGCGCATTTTGGCCAGCCTCAAGACATCGAGTGGTGCCTCGTCGATGACCGCCTCCACGTCGTGCAGAGCCGCCCGATCACGACGCTGTTTCCTGTGCCCGCCCATTCCGACGACGGGTTTCATGTCTACGTCTCTGTGGGCCATCAGCAGATGATGACCGATCCGCTGCGGCCGCTGGGGCTCTCTGTCTTTCAGGCGACGGCGCTGCGGCCCATGGTGAGCGCGGGCGGGCGACTGTTCATCGACCTGACGCAGCAGCTCCGCTCGCCAGTGAGCCGCCCGATGGTTCTGGGCGCCTTGGGACGCTCGGATCCGCTGATTCAGGACGCGCTCACGAGCCTCATCGAGCGGGGTGCGCTGGGCCAGGAGCCCCCCGCAGAGGGCCCAGCCGCCGCGTCACCAGCGCCCGGGGGGCCGCCGCCGAGCCCGCCCGTCGCGGATGATCCGGCCCTCGTCGCGGCCCTGATGGAGCAGGATGAGGCGGACCTCGTGGCGCTTGAGCGGGAGATTCAGGGGAGATCCGGCGCGGCGCTCATTCGGTTTATTCTGGAGGACGTCGGCCGCCTCAAACGATCGTTGCTCGATCCCCAACGAAACGCCGTGCTCATGGCCGGGTTCGCGGCCTCGGCCTGGCTCAATGAGAAGATGTTCGTTTGGCTGGGCGTGTCGAGCGCGGCGGACACCCTGAGCCTCTCGGCGCCGAACAACGTCACCACGGAGATGGGCCTGGCGCTGATGGAGGTCGCCGACAGGATTCGCCCCTTCCCCGAGGTGGTTCGGCACCTGCAGACCACCACAGACGAGGGCTTCTGGCGGGGCCTGCTCACCCTGGACGGCGGCCCTCAAGCCCACGCGGCGCTCTCCGGGTTTGTGCGACGGTACGGCGCGCGCTGCGTCGGCGAGATCGACCTCACGCGCCCCCGCTGGGCGGAGTCCCCCACGGCCTTTGTGCCGCTCTTGCTCACCAACGTCCTGAACGCCCCTCCGGGAGAGGCTGAGCGCCGGGCGGAGCGGGGTCGGCAGGCGGCGGCGGCGATGGCGGCGGAGCTTGTGGCGCGGCTCGGGGAGCTCCCCGAGGGTGAACAGAAGGCCCAGGAGACCGAGGCGATGATCTCCCGGCTGCGCACCTTCACGGGGTATCGGGAGCACCCCAAGTTCAGCATCGTCCGCCGGTATTGGGCCTACAAACAGGCGCTTCTGCGGGAGGTGGACTCGCTCGTAAACGCCGGGGTGCTGGGCAAACGAGACGACGCCTTCTTCTTGACCTTGGACGAGCTCGCCGAGGTGATCCAGACACAGAGCGTCAACGCCGCCCTCCTCAAGCGCCGCCGGGCCGAGCATGACCACCACCAGCGCCTCACACCGCCGCGTGTGCTCACCTCGGACGGTGAGCGTGTCGCCGGGGCGTACAGGCGGGGGCCGCTCCCCGAGGGCGTCTTGGTGGGCCTGCCGGTGTCCGTGGGTGTGGTCGAGGGCCGGGCCCGGGTGCTCCTGTCGATGGGCGACGGGGCGATCGAGGCTGGCGACATCCTCGTCACGCCCTTCACCGACCCGAGCTGGACGCCTCTGTTTGTTCACCTCAAGGCGCTCATCACCGAGGTCGGCGGCCTGATGACCCACGGCGCCGTGATCGCCCGGGAGCTGGGTGTGCCGGCGGTGGTCGGCGTCGTCGGCGCCACCCAACACATCCGCGACGGCCAGCGGGTGCGCGTGGACGGCACATCCGGCACGGTGGAGCTGCTTGACTGAGCTTCAGCCCTTGACCGACCCCGCCGTGAGCCCCTCCACCAGATACCGCTGCAAGGCGAAGAACAGCAGCATGACCGGCAGGCTCACGATGATGGAGCCCGCGGCGAAGCGGCCCCACTCCGTGCCGAAGTCGCCGACGTAGCTCTGCAGCACCACCGGCAAGGTGAAGGCGCGCTCATCGCTCATAAACGTCGCGGCCAAGATGAACTCGTTCCACGCCGTCATGAACGAGAACAAGGCGGTGACGACCAGGGCGGGGCGCGCGAGCGGCAGGATGATGCGGGTGAACGTCATCCAGCGCGAGGCGCCGTCCATGAGCGCGGCCTCCTCCAGCTCCACGGGGATGGTGTCAAAATAGCCCTTGAGGTTCCAGGTGGAGAAGGGCACGGCGGTGGTCGAGTACACCAGGGCGAGGCCCAGCATGGAGTTCAGCAGGCCCGCCTCATCCAACAAGATGTACAGAGGGATGGCCATCACCACGCCGGGGAACATCTGCGTCACGAGGAACATCGACATGCCGACGTCACGCCCGGGGAAGGCCCAGCGGCTCATCGCGTAGCCTGCGGAGCAGGCCAGGGTGATGCCCAAGGCCGAGGTGACCGCGCTCACAAACAATGAGTTGAGGAGCTGCCGCCCAAAGAGCCACGAGCCGTCGGCCGCCTTGGTGCCGATCACCTCGGAGAAGTTCTGAAAGCTCACCTCGGTGGGGAACGGCATCGGGTCCATCGAGAACGCCTGGCTCGGCGTCAACGCCATCTTGAGCACCCACAGCACCGGGTAGAGCACGGCGAGGGTGGTGACCACGAGGACCAGATGTGTGGCGAGGAGCACGGGCACAGACGGCGCGCCGCCTTGGCTTTGTTGCGACATCAGAGCACCTTCCGACCGGCGACGCGGTTCCCGAGACGTGACCAGCCCAGCAGCACAAAAAAGATGAGCACGGCGTAGGCCGAGGCGTAGCCGTAGCGGGCCTGCCGGGTGAACGCCCAACGATAGGCCTCGGAGATGAGGATCTCCGTCTGGCTGTCGGGCTCACCGCCGCTCACCAAGAAGATGATGTTGAACATGTTGAAGGTCCACACGCTGCCCAAGACCACGGCGGGCAAGAGCGCCGGGGTCAACAAGGGCCAGGTGACGTGGCGAAAACGCTGCCAGGCCGTCGCGCCGTCCACCTCGGCGGCCTGCTCCAGCTCACGGGGGATGGCCTGGAGCGCGCCCAAGGTCACCACCATCATGAACGGGAAGCCGAGCCAGGTGTTCGTGATGAGGTTCGCCGAGAAGGCCGTTGAGAAGCTGGCGAACCACGACACGGGCTCTAAACCTACGGCGTCGAGGATGGCGTTGATCGCCCCGAACTGCCGGTGGAACATGCCCTTCCAGATGAGCGCCGTGATGTAGTTGGGGATGGCCCAGGGCAAGATGAGCAGCACCCGCCACAGTCCCCTCAGGCGCACCCAAGGCTCTCGTAAGATGAGCGCGAGGCCCAGGCCGATGCCGACGTGGAGGACCACGTTCGCCAAGGTCCACAAGACCGTGATCACCAAGGTGAAGTAGAACGACAGGGCCGAGGTGATCGGCCAGTCTCGGGCGAGCAGGATGTCGAGGTAATTGGCGAGGCCGACGTAGGTGAACTGGCCGTCTTTGTGCGAGAACAGGCTCACCGCCGCGCCCACCACAAACGGCAACATCACGAGCACGCTCATCGCCAGGGCGGCGGGGCCGACGTAGAGGTAAGCGAAGGCCCAGCGTTTGATGTCGGCGCGCACAGACGGGTTGATGAGCTGGCGCCCCAGGGCCCCGAGGGCGGCGGCGAGGCCCAGGCCCAAGGCGATCCAGGCGAGGGTGGGGTCGGCGGCGGGGGGCTCGGGCCGTGTGGTGACGGCGAGCTCGGTGGCGGCCTCGTCAAGGGCGGCTTGAGGGGTGTAGTCGCCGCGCATCACCCGGCGCAGGGCCTTCGCCATGGGCTCCCAAGTAGACGCCATGAGCGGCTTGTTGGGCATAGGCACGGCGGCGTCGAGCTGGGTGCGAAAGGCCGAGAGGATGGGGTCGGCGGCCACGGCGGGGTCGTCGTAGGTGGCCAAGGTCGCCACGGACTGCCGCCCTTGGGTCGCCCGTTTGAGGGCGGAGTCGGGGCCCGCCAGCCACTCGGCGAGCGCCCGGGCCTCGGCGGGGTGCGCGGCGAAGCCCGAGACCATGGCGCCCTCCACCGTGAGGTACGGCGCGGCGGGTTTGCCCGTGGCGCTGACGATGGGCAGAGGCGCCACGGCGAAGGGCAGCCCCGGCTTGA
>JAKLKE010000092.1:0-5154 GCA_023150775.1 Myxococcota bacterium | reverse complement strand
CGCTTTGCCGTCGTTAAAGAGCTGGGTGACCAGGGCCCCCGTGGGCTCTTCAGGGATCACCTTCTTCACCCGGGCGAGATCAGCGACAAACCCGAGGGCGGCGGCGTTCTCGGCGGAGGCCAAGGAGGGCGCTCCGGCGGCGTCAAACACCCCACCGCCGAAGCCGTGCATAAACGGCGCGAAGAAGTACGGCGCGTCGGCCTCAAACACGAGGCCGAAGGTGTCGCCCCGGGTGAGCGCGACGGCCTGGGCGACGAGCTCGTCGGTGGTGCGCGGCGGCGTCGGCACCAGCTCCGTGTTGTAGTAGAGCGCGAGGCACTTGTAGGCCAGCGGCACGCCGTAGAGCTGGCCGTCATAGGTCAAGGCCGCCACGGTGGCGGGGTGCAGGCCCGAGGTGTCCAGGGTGAGCGGCGCGACGAGGCCCGTCGCCGACCACTGACCCACACGCTCATGCGCCCCGATGAACAGGTCTGGGCCGTTCCCGCGCGGCGCGGCGGCCTCCAACTTCGTGACGAAGCTCTCATACGCCAAGGCCAGAGGCCGCAGCTCGACCTCGGGGTGGGCCTCGTCGTACTCGACGAGCAGGGCCTCCAACGCGGCGCGCTCGTCGCCACGGTAGGCGTGCCAGATCGTGAGCTCGACGGCCTCAGCCGGGGCCGAGGCCAGAAGCGCGGCGGCGAGGGCGAAGGGCAGGGCAGGGGAGGCGCGGCTCATTGGACGCGCAGGCCTGAGGAGGCGCTGAACAGGTGCGCGCGCTCGGCGGCGACGGCGACCTTGTCTCCGGGCTTGAGGCTGCCCATCACGGCGGTCTCGGCCCGGGCGGCGAGCCTGTGCGCGCCGAGCTGCAGGTGAACGAGCATCTCCCAGCCGAGGTGCTCCACCACGTCCACCGTGGCCTGGGGCCCGGCGCCATGGCTGAGCACGAGGTCGTTCGGGCGCAGGCCCACCTCCACCTCACCGCTCGTCTGGCAGGGGAAGCTGAGGCCCTCGACGGTGACCTGGCCCCCTTGGGCGTTGCCCTTGAGGAAGTTCATCGCCGGGGAGCCGATGAACCCGGCCACGAAGCGGTTCGCCGGGGTGTCGAAGAGCTCCGCCGGGGTGCCGAGCTGCTGCACGAGGCCGCCGTTGAGCACGAGGATGCGGTCGGCGAGGGTCATCGCCTCGACCTGATCGTGGGTGACGTAGACGATCGTGGCGTTCAGGTCGCGGTGCAGGCGCTTGAGCTCGACGCGCATCTGCCCACGCAAGGCGGCGTCGAGGTTGGAGAGCGGCTCGTCGAACAAGAACACCTTGGGCCGCCGCACGATGGCCCGGCCGATGGCCACGCGCTGGCGCTGACCGCCGGAGAGCGCCTTGGGCAGCCGATCGAGGTACGACCCAAGCGCCAACATCTCCGCGGCTTGGTTCACAAGCCGGGTGATCTCCTCCTCTGGCGCGCCGCGCACCCGCAGGCCGAAGGCCATGTTCTCGCGCACGGTCATGTGCGGGTAGAGGGCGTAGGACTGGAAGACCATGGCCACGTCGCGGTCGCGGGGGGCGAGGTCGTTCACCCGCCGCTCGCCGATGTGAAGGTCTCCGGCGGAGATGTCCTCCAAGCCCGCGATGCAGCGCAGGAGCGTAGACTTCCCGCAGCCCGAGGGCCCCACGAGCACCAAGAACTCCCCGTCGGCCACGTCCATGCTGACCGTGTGGAGCACGGGCACGTCACCGTAAGATTTGCGCACACCGTCAAGCCTGAGCGTGGCCAAGGAGACCTCTCCTCTTGTGGGGGCTTCGGACCATACCAGAGGTGGACGCGTAGGGGGAGGGGTGTCACACTTGGAGGCCAAAACAGCCCGTGGGTGTGACAGATCGGGAACGACCACCCCCGCCCACGCGCCCAAAAACGCCTAGGCCTCCCTGGCACAAGAATTGCTTAGTGTTCAGCGATGGCGCGACAGTGAGCAGGCCCCGCGGGATCGCGTGGGGCCACTGGGAGGGGGCGGTGACGCGCCGGGCGGCGGTCGCCCTGGCAGTCCAGGGCGGCCCCCAGGGCCTCCTCACTCCTGAGGGAGCCCGACCAGCGGGAGGGTTCACCAATGGCCAGCTTGAGCCAGCTTCGAGGGAGTGATGTCGTGATCGGTGACGAGGACTGGAGCGGACCGAGGGTCTTGGACGCGCGCCCACAGCCTGGGCGCTCGCCTCGGGTGATGCGGCTCCTCCTCGCAGACGGCGGCGTCGCCTGGCTCAAGGATCACGAGGGCGGCCGCGCTGAGGCCGGTCATGAGCACGCCGCGCTCTCCGCCGTGGGCCGCCTCTTGGGGCGCCGCGTCGTCCCCTCCGTCTTGCACCACGACACCGTCCGCGGTCGGCTCTTGCTCTCCGACGTGTCCCGGGGCCAACGCAGCGTGCTGGAGCGCACGGTCGCCCGGCAGGTGAGCCCCACCGACGCCTTTCGCCTGGGCCACGCCTTGGGCCAGCTCCACCGCGCCGGAGAAGAGGCGCCCCTGCGCAGCCTGCTCCCCGACGGCGCCGCCCAGGTGAGCCGCTGGCGCTCCCGGGTTGAGGCCGCCGTGCCCGAGGCCGCCGGGCTCTTGCGGGAGTCCGAACGTTTCTCCGCCGCGCTCATCCACGGCGACCCCAGCCCCGATGACTTCTACGTCGCCGAGCACGACCTCCGTTTTGTGGATCTGGAGCAGGCCGGCGCGGGTGACCCAGCCCGGGATCTCGGCCTCTTGTTGGCGCGTTGGCTGCAGTCCGGCGCCGACATGGACCTCATCGCGCCGTTTCTGCGGGCCTACCCCGACAACGACGCCGCCTTGTTGAACCGCGCCGCGCGCTACGCCGGCCTCGCGGTGATCTTGAGCGAGCGCCAGAAGCCCATCGCCGACGCCGATCGTCTCGATCTCGGCCGCCGCCTCATCGAGACGACGACCACGCCGATCACCAGCGCCCTGCGCGCCTTCTCCTACTTCCTCACGCCGCGCGCGGCCTGATCGGCGGCCTGAGCGCCTCAGCCGCCCTCAAGGTTCAGCACCGAGACCGTACGCATCGCCGGGCGGCCGTACCGCCAGGGCACGACGGACGCGCCGACGCCGGGGTTGACGTAGACCTGAAAGCCCTCCTCGGTGTAGAAACCGCTGAGGTACTTCACGTTCACGAGCTTGCGCCAGATGGCCTCGGTCCAGCCCTGCACATGAAGCTGGCCGCCGTGGGTGTGCCCCGAGAGCACGACCTTGGGCCCGCCCCGACCCCACAGAAGCGGCGCCGACTCAGGGTTGTGGCTGAGCGCGAGGGCGGGGGTGGCGCCGAGGCCCCTCGTGGCCCGCTCGACGTCGTGGTGGTCGGTGCCGTAGTCGTCTAAGCCGACGATGGGCAAGGCGTCTTCGCCCACGCCGAACATCGTCCAGGCGTTCTCCAAGACCTCCACCTCAGCGCGCTCCAGGGCCGCGCGCACGCCGGGGCCGTCGCTCCAGTGATCGTGGTTGCCCAAGACCGCGAGCTTGGGGCCCTCGATGGCGGCCAAGGTCTCGGTCATACGCTCCAGAAACGAGCGCCCACGGCAGATGAAGTCGCCGGTGAGCACCGTGAGCTGGGGTCTGGCGGCGTTGACCTGGGCCACAGCCTCACGCTGGATCGCCATGGGCGTGACCACGCCGAAGTGCAGATCCGTGATGTGGGCGATGCGCAGGCGCCCCGTCCAGCCGGGGATCTTGACCGTGTGGCCGGTGAGGGTGGGCGGGGCGAAGCCGTAGAGCGCGCCGGGGGTGTCCATGCCCCTAGTGTAGACACGACGAGCCCCCGACGTGTGGTCTCTGCTACGCTTGACGGATGATCACCCTCCTGCTCTCGCTTCTCGCCTGCGGCGCCATCGACAAGGGCGACCCGCTCATCGAGGCCCACCGCGGCGGCGCCGCCTTGTGGCCCGAGAACTCTCTGGCGGCGTTTGAGGCCGCCATCGCCCGTGGCGACGACGGCGTCGAGTTTGACCTCGTCGTCACCGCCGACGGGGTGGCCGTGCTCAGCCACGACCCGACCATCCGCCAAGAGACCTGCACGACGATGGACGGCGCGCCCGTGGACGAGGTCATCTACGTCAAAGACCTCACCCTCGACGAGCTGCAGTCGGGCTACCTCTGCGGGGCCTTGGCCGACCCCGAGACGCCCAACGCCCAGCTCGACCCGGCGCCGATGCCCACCTTCGCCGAGGCGCTGGACGTCTTCGCCCAAGACCCGAACCTGCTCTTGCACCTCGATCTCAAGTACGAGCCCGGCCAGTCCCCGCCGCCTGAAGACATGGCGAAGGCCTTCGCCGAGGCTCTGCGCGCGGCGGACCTGCCCAACCCGGCCTACGCCAGCGCGAACCTGCCGGAGATCCTCGTGGCGATGAAGGCCGAGCTGCCCGAGCTGCCGATCTCGTTCACGACGCCACGGTTCCCGCCCGGCGAGAGCGCGGCGGTGATCGCGCTGACGAGCGAGCTGCTCACGGCGACGGGGGTTCACGACCTCATCGACCAGGCCCGGGCCATCGACGCCGAGGGCCTGTGTATGCCGTATCAGACCATCAACCGGCAGACGGTGGAGCTCGCGGCCCAGGCGGGCTTTGACGTGCAGATCTGGACGCTGAACAGCGAGCGCCTGCTCCACCACTACAGCAAGTGGCCCGTGATGGCGCTCATCACCGACGACCCGGGGCTCGCGCCATGATCCTCACCGCCTTGGCCCTGACCGCCATCAGCGCCGCCGCCGAGCTTCGCCTCGACCGCGTAGACCTCTTGAGCGAAGACACCGGCGCCTGGATCAACTACGAGGCGCCGAGCCTCCTGGCCTACCCCACCCGGGGCGCGGTGCGCTACGTCACCCAGGTGAAGCCTGTGCTCGCGCTGCCGGTGGAGCACCTGTACTTGGGGCTCTCGATTCATTCGCAGAGCCTTGTCTACGAGCGGCCCTTCACCGAGGGCTCAGAGTTTACCTGGTCGGCGGGGCTGCAGTCGGCCTTGTTCTTCCCGCGCGGGGCCTTGGCGGGGGTGGCGTGGCGGCATGGGCCGGTGCGGCTCGCCGTGGGCGTGAGCGCGGTGAGCGGCGGGACCTGGGCGCGGCCGGGTGGGGTCGCGCAGTGGGACGTGCTGCCGACGGTGGGGGTGGGGGTGGTGAGGAAGGGGGGGTAGGGTAGCG
>JAKLKE010000091.1 GCA_023150775.1 Myxococcota bacterium | reverse complement strand
CTCCTCCAGGCCCGCGACCGCCTTGACGACCTCCTCCCCATCGCCGAGCGCGCCTGCACAAACGCCGAGACCCTCGCCCTCACCACCCTCCAGAGCGCCGACGCCGACCCGCGCCCGCTCATGCTCGACCTCACCCACCTCCAATCCCACCTCAACGGCCTCACCCTGAACGTCACCCGCGCCGCGAACCTCCAGACCGCGCTCTGTGTCGAGCAGGCGACCATCCCGCCGCACACCCCGCCGCGCCCCCTGAACCAAGGCGCCGACGCCCTGATCCCGCTCACCGAGGCCATCGCGACCCTACGCAGCGCCATCGGCACCGGCCCCCGCCGCCTCGATCAGCAGGCCCGCGCCGCCCAGGCCGTCCTGCTCCACCTCACACGAACCCTGCGGCAACGTCCGCTCACCGAGACCGACCTCGCCCCGCTCCACGACCTCCACACGAGCCTCCACGGCAAGCCCGGCGCGCTACAGGCCGCCCATGACCACCTCGGAGAAGCGCTTCGTGCCCTCAACAGCCTCCCTGCTGCCGACGAGGTGCGCTGATGACCACGCCCACCCACCTCATCCGCGCCGTCGGACGCCGCATCTGCACCCTCCGCGAGCTGCGCGGCCTCACCCAGCGTCAGCTCTCCGAGCGCGCCGGAGTCGGCCACGCCGAGCTGAGCAAGATCGAGAACGGCCAGCGCGCCGCGAGCCTCATCACCCTAGACGCCATCGCTCGGGGACTACAGTCGAGCCTGACTGTGCTCCTCGACCACGAGCAGCCCCTTGACCTCCTCCGCGACATAGAGGGCGCCCTGAACCTGCTCCGGGAGGCTGAGCCTGCCCAGCGCGACGAGGCCATCCGCGTGATCAACGCCATCCTGAGCGCCCGCTCCGAGACGCCGTCGGAGGACAAATGACCCCCGACACAGACACCGACGTACTCAAGGTCCGCGTCGGCGCCCGCCTGCGCGCCCTGCGCCGAGCCCGCGACCTGAGCCAACGCGACGTCGCGTCCCTGCTCAACACCGACGCCGCCGAGGTGAGCCGTCACGAGTCGGGCGCACGCTGCCCGTCCGTGCCGCTACTCGCCCGCTATGCCGAGGTGCTTGAGGTGCCGATCTACGAGCTGCTGCGCTTCGACGAGCCCACCTTGACCCTCGGCTGAGCGAGCCCCAACACGCGGCGCCCGCCTCCTGGTCTCAGCGCCGGGAGGCGCGGCGCCTCAAGCCGTAATCGCGCCCATAGCCGACGATGAAGGCGGTTCAACCGTCCTTCCACACCGAAGCACCCCGCCCAAGGCGTACTTCCACGTCAGCGGGGTCCGCCGAAACGAAACGTAACTATTTTTGCGGCCCATCTCGTGCTCCTCACGAAACGTAACTCTGGACCGCCTGAAATCGACCACGTCGATAACGCCATCGTAGCCCCATCACACACCCCAGAAACGTACTCCACACCCATGCTCGCCAGTTCTCCACATGACACGTCACTTACCAGCCGACGCGCCTCGTTGACCCGTACTTTCGCGTACTTCCCAGTACTTCCGCACGGAGTTTGGTCAACGATTTTTCGCGCCTCTTTGCTGCCAATCGGCAAGCCTAAAGGCACGCCACGGCCAAGCCCGACCGACGGCGAACCTCCCTCGACGCGGACCCTTATGCCGACCCACCCGAAGACGGACACCCCAGCCTCCGACCCCCACGAGCCCATCGCCCGGCTCCAACTCCGTGCGGCCCTCTTCGCCGCCCCCGACACGCTCGTCACCGCCAAAGAGTTCGCCCGCGCGATGGGCGTCCGCCGACTGTCCGCGTCTCAGAGCCCGCAGACGGCCCGCCCCATCGGCGGCAGCGTCCGCGCCCCGTTCCGCGACTGGCTGGAGGTCATCGGCGCTGCGCCCACCCCCAAACGTCACAGAGGAGCCCCATGAACAAGCCTCGCTACAAACGCCCCGCCGCCATCGACCTCGGCGATGTCCACCTCTCCATCGTGCGGGGCCCCAACGCCGAGGGCCGCTGGTACTGGCGCGCACGAGACGCCGACCGCGCGACCGTGTGGACCGGCTGGGCCACCCGAGACGAGGCCGCGCGAGAGGGCGCGGCGGTCCTGGCGAAGCCCAAGCCGAATCCGGCGCAGCGTCGCGTGAAGACCTTCGGAGAGCTGATCACGGCATGGCTCACCGTGCAGCAAGCCCGACTCGACATCACGCCCGCGACGCACGCCAGCCACCGTCTCCGCGCTGGACGGCTGCTGCGCCACCTCAAGGAGACGCCCATCACCGCCGCTCGGCGAGACACCTTAGAGTCGCTTGTCAGCGCGAGGCTCGCCGAAGGCGCCGCGATGCGAACCATACGCAGCGACGTCGTGTGCCTGCGCCATGCGTGGCGTGTAGGCATGGAGCGTGGCCTCGTGCCGCTCGTCGCGCTGCCGACCCTGCATCTAAGAATCAATCCGAAGGTGCATGTACACAACCATCACACACCCACTCCAGACGATGTCGCCCGGATCGTCCCGCTGCTTCCCCCAGAGTTCGCCTTCGCTGTGCAGTTCTTGGCCGCGACCGGCGCCCGCATCGGCGAGCTGCTCGCCTTCAAGCGGGACCAGATCGACCGACACAAAGGTGTGATCCGACTGAACGGAAAGACGGGCCCCCGCGACTTCCCCCTCACCGATGGCCTCATCATGCTGCTCGGCGCGCGAATGGACCAGAGCGTAGCGCCGCTCATCAACTTGGGCGTGGAGGCCGCCCGGCAGCGCCTTCGTGAGCGCATACTCCACGCCTGCGCACAGGCCGATGTTACGCCCTTCACCCCACACGGTCTCCGTCGTATGGCCGTTGACCGCATGGCCCGCGCAGGGGTTGAGCCCGCCGTGGCTGCGAGCATCACCGGACACGACCCGGTGGTGATGCTCAAACACTATCGAATGGTCACCGACGACGACCTACGCATCGCCATCCTAGGCGCCGACCTCGGCTACACCCTTCGACTCGCACAGTCCATGTCCACACAGTCTATGGAGGTCACCCCATGAACAAGACAGCCGCCAAGGCGCCCGCTCCTGCCAGTGAGCCCGCCGCCAAGCCAAGCCCACGCCCCAAGCCCTTCAACGCGCAGGGCCTCGCCTACAGCGTCGTGCGCGGCCCCAATGAGGCCGGTGCGTGGTACTGGCGCGCCCGTGGCCCCGATGGCGCGGTCGCCTGGACCGGGTGGTCCACACGAGAGGAGCTTATCCGCACCTACCGCGTGTTTGAGCCCACCCCGGCGCCGAGCCTCCAGACCATAAAGGATCTCTTCACCCTATGGCTGGCCGCTCGCGCGAACGACCCTCAGCTTCGCGCCAGCACGATGGAGACCTACACCAAACATGCTCGCCGTATTGTTGACGCGATGGCGGACGATCCGGCCTCCAGTATCGGGAGCGAGACGATGGACCGTCTCCACACGGCGCTGGTCAAGCGCGGGCTCTCCCCCACAGGCATCCAACACCACAAGCGCGTGCTCGCCACCGCGACGAGATGGGCCATCGCCGAGGGGCTCCTCACGCCGCGCGTGCTGACTGTGCCCCATGTTCGCGTCATTGTCCCCGCCACCCGCAACCACACTCCCTCCGAGGCCGAGGCCGCCGCGGTGATCGTCGCCATGACCGGCGAGGACCGCTTCGCCGTGTCCATCCTCGCCGCGACCGGCGCTCGTGTGTCCGAGGTGACCGAGCTTCGACGGAGCGCCATCGACCTGCGGGGCGGCTGGCTGCACCTCGACGGCAAGACGGGGCCGCGCAAGTTCCCGCTCGTCGGTGAGCTTCGCGCGCTGCTGGCCCCCTACGCCGATGGAAGCGACGCCCGCCTGTTCACCCGCAAAGGCCGGGCGGCGCCCGCGCGGATTCACCACCAGCTCGTCGCGACCTGCACCCGCCTGGGCCAGACCGTCTTCACCTCACACGGCCTCCGTCGCATGGTCGTCAACCGCATCCTGCGCTCGGGCATGGACATCAAGACCGCCGCCGAGCTGATGGGCCACTCGCCCTGCGTCATGCTGAGCCACTACCGCCGCGTCACCCAAGAAGACCGCAACGCGGGCGTCGCCAAGGCCGGACTGGGAGAGGCGCTCGGTGTGCCCGCGCTTGCTTCGGGGTCAGGGCACAGCTTCGGGCACAACCCGTGAAAGTGCCGCATTAACCTCGTTGATTGAAATTGCCGAAGCGCGTGACGCGCGAGAGGTCGCCGGATGCGCAGCGAGCCAAAATCCTTGACGGATTTTGGTGAGCGGTCCCACGAGGATGACCCCGAGCCACGCGCGATCAGGGGCCGACCCAGGCGCGTTGTTCGCGCCACGACGCTCAACGCCGCGCATCCCCACCGAGAGCCCAAACCCCAATCGCCACCACCCCGACGATCCCGGCCGAGCAATCCCGGCGAAGGCCTCGCAGACCACGACCGATCAGGGCCCGACCTCGGCGCGTCCGCGTCCCCACCGAGAGCCCCGAAGCGCCACAGAGACGGTAGACAGGCCGCCCCCGCTCCTCAGCCACCGAGCGCCCCGATCAGGGGCGCCCCAAGCCCTCACCCCGCCAACGTCTCCAGCCACCCCCGCAGCACGTTCACCGCCACCCGCTGGCGATACTCCGCCGTAGACCGCACGTCGGCGATGGGCCGGATGTCGTTGAGCAGCAGCTCGGCGAGCTGGGGCCGCACCGGGCCGCCCTCCAAGGCCACCTCGACGGTGTGCGCGCGCAGCGGCACCGGGCCCAAGGCGCCGAACGCGAGGCGGGCGAGGGTGACCTGACCGCCTTGGCGGCGCACCCGGCCGCAGAAGGAGAGCTTGGAGATCGACTGTGCGCGGCGGGTGCCGACCTTACGGAAGAAGGTCTCGTCTCCCTCGACCCGGGCGGGCAGGTAGATCGCCGTGATCAGCTCGTCGCGCTCCAGGGCCGTCTTGCGGTAGCCCAAGAAGAAGCGCTCGATGGGCACGCGGCGCAGGCCACGCTTGGCGGAGCCCAGCTCGACGACGGCGTCTAAGGCCAAGAGCGGCGGCAGGCTGTCTCCGGCGGGGGAGGCGTTCGCCAGGTTTCCGCCCAAGGTGCCGCGGTTGCGGATCTGGGCGGCGCCGCAGGTGCGGGCGGCCTCGACGAGGGCCGGGGCGTGGCTCGCGAGGAGCGGGGACTGGATCAGCTCGGTCCAGGTGGTCAAGGCGCCCAGGCGAATCCAGCCGTCTTGGGCGTCTAAGCCGCGCAGCTCGGCCACACCCCAGAGGTTCAGCACACGGCTCGGGTCGAGCTTGTTGGCCTCGATGAGCACCATCAGGTCCGTGCCCCCGGCCAAGGCCACCGTCTCAGGGTGGCTCGCCTTGAGGGCCAGGGCCTCCTGCAGCGTGCGCGGGGAGAGCACTTCAGCGTGGCTGGTCAGCACAGAGCGCCTCCTCGACCGCGTCGATGATCTTCTGGTAGCCCGTGCAGCGGCAGAGGTTCCCCGCCACGGCGTCCCGCACCTCGGCGCGGCTGAGCGCCTGGCCCCGCTGGCAGAGCTCGGCGGCCGTCATCAAGAAGCCCGGCGTGCAGATGCCGCACTGGGCGGCGCCGCAGCGCACGAAGTTGTCTTGAAGGCGGGCGAGGCGCGCGTCTTCAGCCAGGCCCTCCACCGTGAGCACCGTGGCCCCTTGGGCCTGGGCCGCGGGCACCAGACAGGCGCAGGCCGACTGGCCGTCGAGCAGCACCGTGCAGGCGCCACACTCGCCCTCGCCGCAGCCCTCCTTGGCGCCGGTGAGGCGCAGGTCTTCGCGCAGCACGTCGAGCAGGCGGGCCATCGGGCGCACCTCCACCTCACGCGGCTGGCCGTTCACGACGAAGGAGAGCTTCATGGGGTGGCCTCCAGCACACGCTCAGGGGTCATCGGCAGGCGGTTGAGCACCGCGCCCGTGGCGGCCTCGATGGCCTGGGCCACCGCCGCCGCCGGGCCGTCCATGGGGATCTCCCCCAGGCCCTTCGCGCCGAAGGGGCCCCCGGCGTAGGGGTTCTCGATGAGGAGCGTCACCATCTCCGGGGCGTCGGCCGCCGTGGGGATGATGTAGTTCGTGAGCCGATCGTTGAGCATCAGGCCCTTGCCGTCGGTGACGACCTCCTCAAAGGTCGCCCAGCCGAGGGCCTGCAGCGCCCCGCCCTCGATCTGCCCCGTGGCGAGCACGGGGTTCAGCGCGAAGCCGATGTCTGTCGCCGTGATCAGCCGCCGGTAGGTGACCTCGCCGGTGTCGATGTCGACGGCCAGGTCCACCACCGTCGCCATCCAGGCGTAGGTGGGGTAGGCGTCGCCGATGTAACGCTCGTCGTCCCAGCGCAAGGTTGGGTCGGGCTGGTGCTGGGCCTCGACCCGCAGGGGCGCGCGGGCGCGGCGGGCGCGGGCGAGCTCGGCGAAGGGGGCCGGGCGTTTGGCCTCGGCCTGCAGCGCCGCGTGGAGCTTGCGGGCGGCGGCGTCCACCACCCCACCCACGACCATCGCCGTGCGGGACGCCACCGTGGGCCCCGAGTCGGGCACGATGGCGGTGTCGTGGGGCGCCATCTCTACCCACGAGAGGGGGATGTCGAGGATCGAGGCGACGATCTGCGGGAAGATCGTGTCGGTTCCTTGGCCGATGTCGGTCGAGCCCGTGAGCACCCGCACCCGCTCGCCGAAGAGCTCCAGGATCACCTTGGACTTGATCTTCGCCTCGCCGTTGCCGGTGAAGCCGCAGCCGTGAAACACCACGGAGACCCCCCGACCGGGCAGGCGCCGCGCCGCGTCTCCGCCGCCGCCGGGGATGGGCGAGAGCGGCGGCAGCGGGGCGTCGTCGGCCGCCGCCAGGGCCGCGTCTAAGGCGAGCAGGCCGCCCGGGGCCTTCACGACCTGGCCGGTGACGGTCAAGTCGCCTTCGCGCAGGAGGTTCATCCGGCGCAGCTCGACGGGGTCGATGGAGAGCGTGCGGGCGATCTTGTCCAGGTGGCGCTCGACGGCGAACATCGCCTGGGGGGCGCCGAAGCCACGAAACGCGCCGTTGGGCGGCGAGTGGGTGGCCACCACGGCGGCGCGCACATGGGCCGTCTCCCAGCGGTAGGGCCCGCTCACGTGCAGCGCGGCCCGGGAGATGACGACGGGCGAGAGCGTGTTGTAGGCGCCGCCGTCCATGAGCACATCGGCGTCTAAGGAGAGCAGGCGGCCCGACTCATCGACGCGGGTGCTGAGCTTCACCCGGGCGGGGTGGCGTTTGGTGGTGGCGCGCAGATCTTCGTCGCGGCGGTAGATCATCTTCACCGGGCGCCCGGCGCGGTTGGCCAGGAGCGCG
Organism: Myxococcota bacterium; assembly: GCA_023150775.1. Classification (GTDB taxonomy): domain Bacteria; phylum Myxococcota_A; class UBA796; order UBA796; family CAJQPC01; genus JADKFE01. The sequence continues at coordinate 10,125 of JAKLKE010000091.1, read as the reverse complement.
GCGTGGGCGGCCAGCATCGAGGGGTACTCCTCTTTGCCGCCGAAGCCTCCGCCCGTGGCGGCCTGCACGACGTTGAGCTTGTCGTGGCCGAGCACCCGGGTGAGGGCCTTCACGACGTAGTAGGGGCACTGCAAGGAGCCGAGGATGGTGACCCCGCCGTCCTCGCGGGGCACGGCGAGCACCCCCTGGGGCTCGATGTAGAGCTGCTCTTGGTGCCCGACGTTGTACTCCCCCTCGATGAGCACGCCGCCCTGGACGGCCTTCACGTCGCCCAGGCGCAGCTCTAACTTCTTGAAGACGTTGTCCCGGCCAAAGATGCGCGGGTCTTCGCTCTGGGAGCGGGTCATGTCGATGAGCGCGGGGAGCGGCTGGTACTCGACGCGCACGTTGCGCGCGGCCTCCAAGGCCTTCTCCCGGGTGGGCGCGGCCACGAGCGCGATGGGCTCGGTGACGTGGCGCACGACCTGCTCGGCCAAGGCGGGCTGGTCGTCGGTCATCAAGGCGATGACGTTCTCGCCGGGGATGTCTACGGAGGTGACGACGACGACGTCAGACCAGTCGTAGTCGAGGTTTAAGGTGATGCCGCGGATGAGCGCGTGGGCGTGGATCGAGCGCACCGTGGCGCCGTAATAGCAGCCGGGAACGTGCAGATCGTCGACATAGAGCGCGCGACCGCTGACCTTCGCGGGTCCATCAACCCTGCCGATGCTTTCGCCGATGAGCTGAGCCATAGAAGCTCCAGGGGGCCCCCCAGATATACCAGAGTTGATCCCCGAGCGCCCGTGCTCGACCCCGGCTCGGTGTCAGGCCTGTGCCGATTCCCGCCCCAGCCGGTCCAAGCCGGTCCAAGGAGACCCCCCATGCGCTTCATCGACCTCAAGGACCGCCTGCCGACGCTGCCCGAGGCCCTCGCGCCGCTCGGCGCCCTCGCCTTCAACCTCTGGTGGAGCTGGGACGCCGAGGCCACGGCCCTCTTGGGTGGCCTCGACCCGATGGGCTGGGAGCGTGTGCGGCACAACCCCGTCGCCTTGCTGCAAGACCTGGGCGTTGACCGCCTCAACGGCTTGTCTGAAGACGCCGCCTTCGTCGCCCAGGTGCGCTCCATCCACAGCCGCTTCGAGGCCTACCTCCACGCGACGAACACCTGGGCCCAAGAGCAGGCCCCCACCCTCGCCCCCGGCGGCGTGGGCGGCGTGGCTTATCTCTCCATGGAGTTTGGCCTGCACGAGAGCCTCCGCATCTACTCCGGCGGCCTCGGCGTGCTCGCCGGGGACCATGTGCGCTCGGCCTCGGACCTGGGCTTAGAGCTCGTCGGCGTCGGCCTGCTCTACCGCCAGGGCTACTTCCGTCAGCTCATCGACGACGGCGATCAGGTGACCGCCTTCCCCAAGGCCGACTTCAACCGCCTGCCCGTGCGCCAGGTGTTCAACGACGACGGCACCCCGCTGCGGATTGAGGTGCCCCACGGCAACCACAGCTACACCGCCCAGGTGTTTCAGCTCGACGTGGGCCGGGTGCGCCTGTTGTTGCTCGACGCCGACCACGAGGGCAACCCCTTCGACCACCGCTTCTTCACCCAGCAGCTCTACGGCGGCGACGGCCGCACGCGCGTGGCCCAAGAGGTGCTGCTGGGCGTCGGCGGCGTGCGCGCGATCCGCGCCATGGGCCTGCGCCCGGCGGTGTTCCACCTCAACGAGGGCCACTGCGCCTTCGCCCCCGTCGAGCTCCTCCGTGAGCGTGTGCTGCAGGGCGAGCCCTTGGGCGCCGCCGCCGAGGCCGTCAAGCGCCAGGTGGTCTTCACCACCCACACCCCGGTGCCCGCCGGCCACGACCGCTTCTCGTACTACACCGTCGAGGAGGCGCTCGGCGGCTACCGCGAGAAGCTCGGCTGGCCCCAAGGCACCATCATGGACATGGGCCGCGTGCGCCCCACGGACATCCACGAGCCTCTGTGTATGACCGTGCTCGCCCTCAAGCTCAGCCGCTCGACCAACGGCGTCTCCGCCCTGCACGGCGCCGTGAGCCGCGAGATGTGGAAGGACCTCTTCCCCCTCGTCCTCGACACCGCCCAGGTGCCCATCGGCCACGTCACCAACGGCGTGCACCCCTTGTTCTGGATGGGCCCCGAGCTGCGCGCCCTCTTCGACGACCGCCTGCCCGGCTGGCGCCGCCGCCTGAGCGACCTCGCCTATTGGGAGGAGTCTTTCTCCGCCGTCTCCGACGAGGACCTCTGGTCGGTGCACAACGCCCAGAAGGCCCGCCTCGCCCAGCTCGTCTCCACCCGCTGCCGTGGCGCCCACCTCGACGAGGGCGCCCTCACCCTGGGCTTCGCCCGGCGCTTCGCCCCCTACAAACGCGCGAACCTCCTCTTCACCGATCCCGACCGCCTTGAGGCCCTGCTCGACCACGACATGCCCGTGCGCCTGCTCGTCTCGGGCAAAGCCCACCCCCAAGACCTGCACGGCCAGGCGCTCCTGGGCGAGATCCTCCGCTTCACCCGCGACGGCCGCTTCCGCGACCGGGTGATCTTCTTGGAGGAGTACGACATGATCCTGGGCCGCGCCCTCACCCAAGGCTGCGACGTGTGGCTGAACACCCCCCGCCGCCCCCGTGAGGCGAGCGGCACATCAGGGCAGAAAGCCGCGCTCAACGGCGTGCTCAACGCCTCGATCCTCGACGGCTGGTGGCCTGAGGCCTACGACGGCACGAACGGCTGGGCCATCGGCGAGGCCCGGGAGTACAGCACCGTGGAGGAGCAGGACGCCGCCGACGCGGAGTCTCTGTACCAGATCCTCGAGCACCAGCTTCGGCCCCTCTTCTTCCACCGCGATGACCGTGGCATCCCGCGCGGCTGGGTGGAGAAGATGCGGCGGTCGATCATCACCTGTCTGCCGGTGTTCAACACGCACCGGATGGTCGAGGACTATGTGAGCGGGATTTATTTGGGGTGAGGTTTCGGGGAGCCGGGGCGTTCCTGAAGGCGCCCCGATCCATCGGGCGGGGTGCGGGTGACCGGCGGGGTGAGCTCTCGGTGGGGTTGCCAGCGGTGAGCGTCGTGGCGACAACGGCGCGGTCGAGTCGCCTCCTGATCGTGCGGGCTCCAGACCGCCTCACCCGGGACCGCTCGCCCCGGCCCGTCCGGGGCCGGGGGTCGCTGCGCTTCCGAGGGTCTCTCGGCCGTCACGGCCTACGACCCTCTCCAGAGCTCCCGGGTGAGACGGTCCTCCTCCCGCACGCGGAGGCGACCCAACCGCGGGTTGGTGGTGTTTCGGGCTCGGGGGGCGGGGAGGAGGAGCAGCGCGGCTGCGGACGCGCGGCGCGGCGTCTCAGGCGTCGGTGTCGTCAGCGGCGCTGGTCTCGGGCATGTCTAAGGAGCGGGTCAGCTCCTCGCGCAGGCGCTCGGTCGATTTGTCGCTGAGGTTTCGCAGCGCGCGGATCCCCGTGGTCATGTGGTCTACGCAGTCCGCGCGCAGGATCTCCACGTCCGCCGGGTCGAGGCGTGAGACGGGCACGCCGAGGGTCTGGGCGTGCTCTTTGACCTTCCGGGTGACGTAGAGGTCGAGGGCCTGTTTGCGCAGCGACGCGCGCAGCCGCGTGAGCTGCTCTTTGAGCTCGGGCTGGTCTTTGGGCTGCCACAGCTCGGCGAACATGAAGCGGAACTTGGACCACTCATCGGGCTTCAGCTCGCCGGGGATGAGGATGTGGCGCAGGCACTCCGCCCAGGGCACCACCGTCGCGCGTTTGTCTTCGATCTCCAAACGCCCCACGAGCACCAGCAAGAGGCGCTCCAGGCGGTCGAGCTTCGTGGGCGAGAACAGCTCGTTCACCTGGCGTAGGTACTCCTCAAACAGCGCCTCGACCTCGGGCACCGTGAGCGGGTCGAGCACCGCCGGGGGCTTGGACCGGCGCTCGTTCTCTCGCTCGATGGCGGCGAAGAAGGTGATGAACAGCGCGCTTTGAAACGCCGCCGTCGTGAACGTGCGGGTGTGCAGCTCGTGCAGGGCGCGGCGCACGCTCTCGGACTCCCGCACAAACTCGGACACGTTGCCCAAGAGGTTGTTGATGCGCTGCTCGGCGAGCTTCTTGCGCCACACCTCCAGCTCCTTCACGCGCCCGTCAAAGTCGGTCTTCACCGCGCGAAGCTCGGGGCTGCGCAGGCGCCCCGGCGTCTTTTGCTCTTGTTTGAGCCACTCCACATGGGACTCAAACACCTGATCCATGCTCTGCCCTTCAAACAGGATGGTCCGGTAAAACTCCGCCGTGGCCCCGGTGGTGAGCTGCTGGTTGATGAGCAGCGCCGCCTGGTTGTTCGCGGCGTAGGGGGCGAAGTCGCTCAGCCCACGCACGAGGAGCTTGCCGAAGCGCTCGCTGAACGCGCGCACGAGGATGGCCTCGGTGTCTGTGTCGCAGGTGTCGCGGCGGGCCTCCTCGCGGGTGACCTTGGACAGCAGATCCTCCACGACGAGGCGGCGGAAGCAGGCCTCTAAGGTCGTCTGTTTGCGGCCCGCGCTGCTCGGCGCGTTGAGGCGGTCCAAGGGGTTGCCGCGCAGCGTCACCCGCTCGATGAGCCCGTAGAGGTGGGTGACCCCGGTGATCGCCGTGTCGGCGTTGAGCGCCGAGCGGTCGGCGTCGGAGTCGAGCTCGACGTTCCACAGTCGCAGCGTAGACCGTGAGTGAACGTCGGACATGGCCTTGATGTCGGTCAGCACTGAGCGCATGAACGAGCTGACGATGTCGCGATCGTCGAGCAAGAAGTTTCGCGCCCGGGTGACCTTCCGCGCGTTCTTGTTCAGCGCCAAGAACACCGCCCGGCAGGCCTGATGCACGGCCATCTGGTCGGGGTCGCGGCCGTCGAGCTCGGGGAACACACAGAACATCACCGGCAGCTTGACCTCGTCGAGATCGTACTTCTCGATGACCGCGCGGGACCACAGCTTGTAATAGGGCTCGACCGCCCGGGCGTTGTCGGGCCACTTCGTGCAGTTGCGGTACATGGCGATGAGCGCCATCGCCCGGTGCTGACCGTCCACAATCACCAAGGCCGAGCGCCCGGTGTTGAGCTTGAGGCGCGCGTAGTCGTGGTCCCAGCGCTCGCCGTCCTGCACGAGCTGGCGCAGCTCAAACACCTCACCGCCGACCTCGCCCGATCGTAAGGTGTGCCAGGTGTTGCCCTCACCGTCGTCCTCGTCCACGGTCTGCACGGTCGGGTAATGCTCGGCGGGGAGCTTCTGATCGTTCACGGGCAACACGACGACGATGATCGGCGGGAAGAGCTTGACGAGGCCGGACTTGCTCTCCTCCAAGAGGTAAGGGATCAGCTCCGTCGCCACCCGGGCGTCGTCAATGTCGCGCTGCATGAGCTGCTCAAAGTCTAAGTCTTTGAGGTTGAACACCTCACGCACGGGGGCGAGGGCGCGCAAGAGGCGCTCATCGTCGTCGAGCAGAAACGAGAGCCTCATGTGCGTCTGGAAGGTCTCGACACGAACAGAGGCGCCGCGCGGGCCTCGGGCGCAGAACACACCCCGGCTGCCGCGCAGGTGCAGATTGAACGCGGGCTTGGGGGGCAGTCGTAAGGGCATATTCACCTCCCCCCACGTCTACCCAGCCCGCCGCCGCCGCACCACCCCGCGCCGTCGATTGTGGCACATGCGGCAACACACGACGATCGGGCGCTTACTTCTCTGCCCGCCCCAAGGCCGCGAGCACGTCGCGCCGCTCGTCTTCGCTGAGCCGCCCCACCACCCCGCCGCCGCGCCACACGGGCACGCCGGGGCTGAGCTGGCGGTAGATGACGGCGCAGGTCGAGCGCACGCGGTCACGCGCTAGGGGCCAGCCCGTCGCCTCGGCGATGGCGCTCAGATCGGCCGCCGGGCGGCGGAGCCAGGGCAAGATCGCCTCGGCGCCGGGCAAAAGATCGGACTTGTGCCCGTTGCACACGGGGTCGGCGACCAAGAGGTTCTCTAGGCCGTCCTCAGCGAAGCGTGACCAAGGCAACACATGGTCTACCTCGGCCTGGGCCAAGCTCACCCGGCCGCCACAATAAAAGCAGCGCCCGCCCTGCAGGCGCCACAAGGGCTCACGCACCGGGGCCAGCGACTCCCGGGAGGCGCCGAACAAAAACTCCTCCAAGTGACGCTCGGGCAGCGCGTTGAGACGCGCCACCATGTCCGACCAGTGGCGGTGAATGAGCGGGCGCAGCACCGCCGAGAGCGAGACGAGGCGCTCGTGCACGCCGGACATGAGCTGGAGCGTGTTGGCGAGGCTTCCGTCTCGCAGGGCCGAGCGGGTGAGCTTGGGCAAGCCGGGCTCAATGGGGCGGCCTGGGGATTGATCCACCGTCCAGTCGAGGCGATACAGAAATGGATCGTGCAGCCCGCCGATGATCTGCAGGCGCGGGATCGGCTTCTCGGCGAGCACCCACTCGACGTCCCGCACGAGGCGCTCGTAGCGCTTGGGGTCGGCGCGCTGGGCGAGGTGGGGGCGGCGATCGTGCTGGGTGTTGGTCTTGTAGAGCGCCGCCCGCGTCTCGGCGATGAGCGACACGATCTCCGCCTGACTCCGCCTCTTCTTGTGAGACGTAGACGACTGAAGCAGCGTCCGCCCGGCCTCGCGGAGTCGTTGGCCCTGGCCCGCCCGGCGCAGGGTCAACGCTGGCGTGAGCGGGCGCCCAGACGCCGCGCTGACCCGGCGAAGACGCGCGCGGCGGCGGGCATACGGCCGGGTGTGGGGCCAATAGAGCACGATCACGCGCTCGGCGAGCTGGCGTGTGGTGACGGAGGTGACCGGCCCGCCCTGGCCCGCGCCCTCGATGTTCAGATCGATCAGCGCCAGGAGCAGGGCGTATTTGTAGGTCGTCGTGAAGTTGCCTTGGCTGAGCAACAACAACATCCGCTCCAGAAACAGCGAGTCCACAGCACCTCCGAGGCGGGGAGTATAGCGGCACGATTGACAGAAACGCCAGTTGACGGAGCTGCCATTCCCAAGAACGGCGCTCCAGATTAGCCAGCGCGTCCCCCCGGAGGCTCAACCACGATGACCACGACCTTGACGCCCGACCTACTCACCCTCACCGGCCTGCTCACCGTGGCGCCCTGGATTGACGCCACACGCAGCCGCGCCGTCGTCACCCTCGCGCGCATCGGCGGCGCCTGGGAGCGCGACGGCGCGGCGCGGCTGCTCCCGGCGCTCACCCTGGCGGCCTCCTCGCTGCGCCCACGGACAGACGGCCTGCTCTCAACGCTTTGGGCGCCGCTCACCGACGAGACCTTGCTGGCGACCCTCGCCGCCCGAGGTGAGGCGCCGCCGCAGCTCGTCGCCGCCGCGCTCCCCCTGGACGGCGACACCCTGGCCGACGCCTTGCCCGCGCTCGGACAGAGCACCACCGCCCACTCCGACGCTCTCGGGCTCACCGTTCTGCGCGACCGCTGGGGCGACGACCTGTGTTTAGACACCGCCCTCGACCCCCAAGGCCAAGCCCGCTCGCCCCACGGCCTCGGCGCGCTCTGTTGGCGCCGCGACCGCGTGGCCCTCGTCATGCTCCAAGGCGCCGCGTGGCTGTGGCTCCTCCACGCCGCCGCCGCCGTGCTTCATCGCCCCCGCGCGGCGCCCCCGCAGCCCCAGCGCGGCGTCTGGGCCGCCCTCTCGGCGAACCAAGCCCAGGAGGCCCAGGCCCTCGCCGAGTGGTCTGTGCCGGTGACCGTGCTCGTGCTCGACGGGCGACCGGTCAAGGCGCTGGAGCAGACACGCCGGGCCTGAGCCGCGACTCGTCTGTGGCGCGCAACGGCGCAAAGGCTCAAAGACGCAGCCCTCTCGCCCTGGCCGCTCCCGTGGGGGCGTCGAGCGCACCCCAGACCTCTTGGCGCCTTGGCGCGAAAAAAACAACGCCGCCACGACCACCCTCCGTCCGCAGCGCCGATCGCCACACCCGGACAGGTCGCGCGGAGCCGCAGAGCCGCAGAGCGCTCACCTCAAGCACGATCGTCGGCGACACCCCAGACCTCTCTGCGGCTCTGCGCCTCTGCGCGAGACAAACGACGACGCCACGCCCACCCCCCCCGCTCGAAGCGTCGATGGCCATGAGCCCCACGCCGCGCTCTGTGGGAGGTCACCTGCTCCCGCCCGCCTTGGCGGCCCTGCTCGACGGGGGCCACTGGGCGCGCACCTGTGATCCCGACGATCTACGCCGTGTGTTGGGGTTCACGCCGGGAGATGTCGGTGTGTATTTTTTGGGCGCTGAGGAGATGGCGCTGAATCTGACGAGCGCGAAGCAGCTCACCCAAACACACTCGGCCCTCGCTGAACAGGTCTACGGCCTTCGCTCATCGACACAGACGGGGCAGGCCGTCGAGCTCCCTCTCCTCGACGTGGATCAGGGTGTCCCGCTCTTGATCACCCTCGATGAGGTGGAGCTCTGGCTCGATCTCCGCGCGGATCCACCCTGCGTCGTCCAGACTGTGTGGCCTACGGACCCGACCATGGGTCGCCGCTGGGCGCGCTTGGCCGAGTCGTTCGCCGCCCTCGCCGCCTCATTGCGGGTCGCGCAAGACGGGGGCTAGGGCAGGCTGGGTGGGGGTGAGAGCCGCCCCAGCAGCTCCGCGAGGCTCACGCCGCCAACATCGGCGCCGCAGGCCAGGCCGCGTGGAACAGCGCAGCGCCCAAGATCAGGCGGCGCAGCGCCCACTCCACCTCTTGAGGGCTGTAGCCCGGGTGCCGCGCGCGGATGCCACAACGGCTGATCTCGCGCACGTCCTCGGAGAGCTGGATCGTCATCCGCAGCCGCTCGTCCATGGTGCGGCTGCGGAGCTGAGGTCTCAGCGCAGAGGGCGGCTCAAAAGGGCTGCGGAGCGGAGGTCCACATCAGCGGAGCGCTCCCCGCACATGCAGAAGGTGAGGTCCGCGTACAGACCCGAGCTCAGCAGCCTGAACGAGGAAAACTCCTGCGCGGGAGGCGCTTCGCGGGCAGCACACGCGGCGCCAGAGCCCTCAACGAACCCCGGCGCCGCCCTCGTCTACTGGCCGCCGATCTCCGCCAGCGCCACACCCAGTCGCTCCCGCGCGCCGCTCAGCGCCTGGGGCAGCCCATCCAGCCGGGCGAACACCGAGCGCAGCGACAAGAGGTCGTCCTCGTTCACCGGGCGCTGGCTCGCGGCGAGGGCGAGCTGGCCCAGGGCCTCGGTGAGATCTCGGGCCAGGGTGGTGAGCCGCGCCCGGGGGATCGCGCGCCGCAGGGTCGCCGCGGCGTCGGAGAGCGTGGGCAGGGCCTTGAGCACCCGCTCCGATCCGACGAGCTTGGGCAGGCTCACCAAGAGCCCGGCCTCTTTGGCCAAGGCCCGCACACCGCGTGAGAGCTTCTCGGCGAGGCGGTGGCTGGTGGAGAGCTCCGCCAACACGGCTTCAGCGAGGGCGATCAGCTCGCCAAGGTCAACCGCCTCGCCGCGCATCTGCCGGGTGAAGGCGTCCTCGACGGCGAGGAGCAGTCCCTCGGCGCGCTCGCTGATGGTGTCGGCGCGGTCGCGTAAGGACACCGCCAAGCCGTGCAGGAAGAAGAGGGTCAGGGTGGGGTCGTGATCTGGAGACATAGGAGGTCCGTTCTCCCGCCAGGGAGGTGAGAAGTTGTGTGCGTCGGGCAGAGCTGCGCCATGGGTCGCAGGGGACCGTGGGCGCGGTGCGGAGGCCGGAGGCCATGGACCACCCCAACGCCGGAGCGAGCCCGGAGCGTGGGGGAGGATCGTGGGCGCGGCTGGGCTCAGCGGCGTTCGGAGACGACGCGGAGGGCGCTAAGTGGCCGTGAGGAGCGGGTTATGCGGGGAGCCCGGGGCGTGGTGGCTCTGGCGGAGGCTCGGCGAGGGCGGGAGGGCGGTTATGAGGAGCAGGCCCGGCACATACTCCGGGTGTGGGATGACGATGTTTAGGCATCGGTTGTCCTGTCGGGCGCTCCGGTGGTGAGACACCGGGGCGCCCTCGTGTTTTTGAGGGTAGAGAGCGACCGGGGCTTGAGGGGCGCCGGGTGCGGGGAGCCGCACAGGTAGAGTTTGGCTTACGCGGCGATCCGGCGCAAGAGGGGCGGCAAAAAAAGTTGGGGGGTTGGGGATGCGGGGGCGCTGATCTGGGGGCGGGGCCTCGATG
>JAKLKE010000090.1 GCA_023150775.1 Myxococcota bacterium | reverse complement strand
TTCCTGCGCGGCGAAGGGTTTGTGTCTCCGCCCGTGCGCTTGCGCTTAGAGGATCTGTCCCTCGCTGCGCTCCAGCGCCTCACCGAGAAGATGTTGGGCGCCGGCCCCCGAAGCGACGCCTTGGCCCGCCGCCTGCATCAGGAGACCCAAGGCAACCCGCTGTTCATCACCCAGTTCTTGAGCGCGCTGCACCAGCAAGGAATGTTGGTCGAGGGCCCCATCGGCCTAGAGCTCAGCGCCGACACTGAAGAGATCCTCGCCGGGCACCTGGAGATCCCCGCCGGGGTGCGCCAGGTCATCCGGGGTCGCCTGAGCCGCCTGGAGCCCGGCGAGCGTGAGGCCTTGGAGCTCCTCTCGGTCTATGGCCGCAGCTTAGATCTGGATCTCAGCCTTGAGGTGCTCGACCGCGACGAGGACGAGGTCCTCGACGCCATCGACGGGCTCATCACCCGGGGCATCGTCATCGAGCGCCGCGCCGGGGACATCGTGCAGCACGACGTCGCCCACCGGCTCATGGCCGACGTGGTCTACCGTGAGCTGAGCCCCGAGCGCCGCTCAAGCCTTCACCGGGGGCTCGCCGAGGCCTTAGAGCGCAACTTCGCCACGGTGCCCGCGGCGATTGAGCTCGTCGGCGACCACTACCGCCTCGCCGGAGAGTCGGGCAAAGCCTTCCGGTACCTCACCACCGCCGCCCGCCGCATGTTGGCCCGGTCCTTGCCGTCCGAGGCCTGGGAGCTCTCGACCCGGGCGGCGAGCCTGGAGGAGCTGGCCCGCGCCAACCTCCCCGCCGAACAAGCCGCCGAGGGCCGCCGCGAGCTTCTAGAGGTGCGCGGCGAGATCTTGTACCTGCGCGGCGAGTGGGCCGAGGCGCACCGCTCGTGGCAGGCGCTCTTGGAGCACGCCGTGAGCGCGGGGTACGGCGCCGCCGAGGTGCGCGCCCGCTGCCGCCTCGCCACGCTCTTGCGCAGAATGGACCGCGTCGAGGAGGCCCGTGAGCACAGCCGCCTCGCCTTAGAGCGCGCCCGAGGGATGCGCGACCGCGGCCTCATCGCCCAGGCGCTGTACACCGGGGCGTCTCTGGCCTGGGAAGACGGCGACGTCGCCAAGGTCGAACAAGACGCCGCCGAGGGCCTCGTGCTCACGTCCTCTGAGCCCCTGAGCCGGGTGCGCGGCGACATGCTCCTGGCCTTGGCCGCCGCCGAGGCCACCCAAGGCCGCATGGCCTCGGCCTCCAAACGAATGGAGGAGGCCGTCGCGCTCTTTGAGCGGCTCGGCGAGAAAGCGCAGCTCTGCATCGCGCTGTGTAACCTCAGTCAGATGTTGACATGGCAAGGGCGACTCTCTGAAGCCCGGGCCCGCGCCGACGAGGCCCAGCGGATCGCCATCACGATCAACTTCCGTGTCGGTCAAGCGACGGCCCTGGGTGTACGCGGTGAGGCCAACTTGGAGCTGGGCTTGACAAGTCAAGCCACCCGCGACCTGACCCAAGCCCTGGAGGAGGCGAACGCGCTGGGGCTCACCCCGGATCTCATCGCCGCGCGTTTTGGCCTCGCCCGCCTGGCCCTCCGCGCCCGAAACCCCAAGCAGGCCGAGTCCCACCTCTCCATCGCCCGGGGCCTCGCCCTGCGCAGCGACCCCGAACGGTACCGCCCGGCCATCGTCGCGCTCAACGCCTGGTGCTGCGCCATGACCGGCGACCGCCTCGACGCCGAGCGTATGTTGGAGGTCGCCCAGTCCCAGCTTGAGAAGCTGCCCGTGCCCCGCCGCGTGCAGGTGATGATCGCCGCCGCCAGGGCCTTAGAGAGCCTGGGCCGCCTCGACGACGCCCGCGCCTTGGCCAACACCGGCACGTCATTGGCGCGCAGCCGGGGCTTTCGCCTCATCGAGCTAGAGGGGCGCCTGCTCTTGAGCGGCCTCGCCGAGACCGCCGACGCCAAGGTCGCCTGGCGCGCCGAGGCCGACGCCCTCGCCAGGGCCCTGCGCCAAGAGCTGCCCGCAGAGCTCGCCGAGCCGTTCTTCGCGCGCCCTGAGCTCGCCGAGCTTGGCGGTTAGGGTGACCGACGACCGCTCGGCGCCGCTCCCCGAGCGTGTCGGCCCCTACGAGATCAAACGCCTCATCGGTCAAGGCGGCATGGCGATGGTGATGCTCGCCGAGTCGCCCAGCGGCGAGCGCGTGGCGCTCAAGTGGCTCGACCGCAGCTCCGCCAGCTTAAACGCCCGTTTTCAGCGTGAGGTCGCCACCTTACGCCGCCTGCATCACCCCAACGTCGTGCGGGTCATCGACGACGGCGTCGAGCGCGGCCGCCCCTACATGGTCATGGAGCTCGTCGAGGGCCCCGACCTGCGGGTGTACGCCACGAAGCTGCGAGAGCGCCCCGCCGAGGAGCGTTACCGCGAGGTCTGCCGCGTCGGCGCCTCCTTGTGTGACGCCTTGGAGGCCGTGCACGCCCTGGGCCTCATCCACCGCGACGTGAAGCCGGCGAACATCCTCCTCGACCGCCGGGGGGCGCCGCGCCTCGCCGACTTCGGCGTCGTGAAAGACACTGAGGAGCCTGACCACACCGCGCTCGGCGCCATCGTCGGCACCACGGGCTACGCCTCCCCCGAGCAGCTCCGGGGCGAAGAGATCGACCATCGCGCCGATCTTTACTCTTTGGGCTGCACGCTCTACTTCTTGTTGACCGGCGAGCGCCCCTACCCCAACCGCGAACGAAAAGAGGTGCTGCGCAGCCACCTCGCCGCGCCGATCCCCCACCCCAGCGCCTTAGACCCCCAGGTGCCCCCGGCCTTGGAGTCGGCGATTATGCGCTTGCTCGCCAAGTCGCGAGACGACCGTTACCCCAGCGCCGCCGCCGCCCGGGCCGCCCTCACCTTAGGCGTCGGCTGGCGACCGCCCCCGCCGCTCGCCGGGCGCAGCCGCTACGTCGAGGCCGTCGGCGCCGTGCTCGACCGCGTCGCCCAAGGCCAAGGCCGGGTCTTGCAGCTCTTGGGGCCCAAAGGCAGCGGACGAAGCTGGCTGCTGGACGTCACTGAAGACCTCGCCGCACGGCGCGGCGTGCCGGTGGTCATCGCCCGAGACGAGGCCACCTTAGAGGCCAGCGTCGCCCGCCTCCGCGGCGGCGAGGCCCTCTGCGTCGCCACCCGCCTGCCCACCCTGCCCGACGGCGCGGGCCTCGTGGAGACCCTTCGTTTGGAGCCTCTGAGCATCGCTGAGGTGCGCCGCTCCGTGGTGTCGATCGCCCCGGGCACCCTCGACGCCCACCTCGTCTCCGAGCGCCTCTACCGCGCGACGGGCGGTCACCCCGCCTGGCTGCTGCCGCTGATGGAGAGCCAGGTCTCCGGCGACCGCCTCAGCCTGCCCGATCCTTGCCCCACCCCGACGCGCCTCGCCGAGGCCCTCGACGCCTTGCCTTACGAGACCCTGGAGGTGCTCGGCGCGGTGTGCCTCCTCGGCGGCGACGCCCCGGTGTCGCTCATCGAGGAGGTCGCGCAGATCCCCGCCGACGAGCTCCTCGCCGCGCTGGAGGCCGAGGCGCTGCTCACCCGCCAAGCTGGCGCCTGGACCCCAACCGGCGAGCTCATCCGCGACGGCGCCCAGGCCCGCCTGCCCGACCCCGACGCCGTGCGCCTACGCGCCGAGCGCGCTCGGGCCCGGGAGGCCCAGGCCGAGCTGGGCGGCCTCACCGATCCCGCCGCCGCCTTCCTCGTGGAGGCTGAGGCCATCGAGGCCCTCTCTTTGTCGGGCCAGCCCGAGCGCGCGGCTCTGGAGGCCGAGGCGCTCGTCGCCCGCGCCCGAGGCGCCCGGCAGCGTGGGGTCGAGGCCCGCCTCACCCGCGCCTGGGGTCAGGCGCTCCTGGACAGCGGCCGCGCCCGCCTCGCCGAGTCCCGCTTCGCCGACGCCGTCGCCTTGGCCCGCGCCTTGGACCAGCCCACGGAGCGCCGCGCCGCCCACATCCTTCGCGCCGTCGCCACCCTCGACGCCCGCCCCGGCAACCCCACCGCCGCCGCCGTGGCCTTGGACCGCCTGCACCGGGCCCTGACGCTCCTCGACGGCGCCGATCCCGAAGGTTTTGTGGCCCTGGGCTTCGCCGCACGGGCCGAGGCCGCGGCGATCTTGGGCGACCGGGCCGGCGCCGGTCGCGCCGTGCTCGCCGCCACCGCCGAGCTCTGCCGGGTGAGCGGCCCGATGCTCAGCCGCGTACAGCTCCGCCTCGCCCGGGCGGCGATGGCCTTGGACGACCGCGCCGTGGCCCTGCCCCTCGCCCAGACCGTCGAAGATCGCTGCTGCGGCTTGGGCTTGGGCCTGCTCGCCGACGCCGCCGGTCAGCTCGCCCGCAGCGCCGAGCGGCAGCGGGGCGGCTGAGCGCGAGGCCCCGAGGGCTCAGGCCCTACGCCGCCGGGTGATGAGCAGGCCGAGCGCCGCGCCGAGGCCCAAGAGCCCCGCACCAGGAGCGGCCGCCGCGCACATGCCCAGGCTCGCGTTGGGGTCGTTCGACTTGGGGCGCTCGGGCAGATCCCCCGTGTCGTCGAGGTTCACGTCGGCGTCGCTGTCGGAGTCCGTGTCGCTGTCGGAGTCGCTGTCGCTGTCGGAGTCCGTGTCGCTGTCGGTGTCGCTGTCGGCGTCGGCGTCGGCCTCGTCCAGAGGCACGCCCTGGTCTACGGCCCAGTCGAAGAAGAAGTCGAGGCGGGTGGAGCCCGCGGCGGCGCCGGCGCCCTCACAGTTGGGCGCCGTGCCGTTCGTGTTGAAGCCGAAGGAGTTGGCGCCGACGAGCTCATAGCTGCCATCGGGGGCCAACATCAGCGCCGCGCCGCCGGAGTCGCCGGAGCAGATGTTCTTCTTCCCGGCGCCGTCGGTGGTGTAGACGAAGTGCTCGTCAAAGGTGTAGTACGGCACATCCACGGTGCGGCGGGTGCCCGAGTCAGACTTCGTGGTGCCGGTGATGCCGTAGCCAACGTAGGTGACGTTTTTTCCCGACCACGAGGAGCGCGGGGCGTCGGTGTTCACGGGCATCGGCGTCACGGAGTTCATGTTGCGCGCGAGCTTGACCAGGCCGATGTCATACGCCACGCTGGAGTCGCGGTAGCTGCTGTGCTTGATGAGGTCCGCGGCGACGCCGTAGTCGTCCCAATCGCCGCTGTAGACCTCATCGGCGATGACAAAGTACACGTCGTAGCCGTAGTCAACGTAGTCTTGGGCGGCGACGATGCAGTGGGCGGCGGTGACCACCCACTTGGGCGAGACGAGGGTGCCCGAACAAAAATCCCCGCCGTAGCCCCCCGAGTAGGCGAAGAGGCTGCCGACCATCTCAAAGTCGGTCGTCGCAGCGCCGCCGACGATCGCCGAGACGACCTCGGGCGGCAAGGCCTCCGCCGGGGCCTCTTCGCCATCTTTGGCCTCGACGACGGCTGGCCCCTCTTGGGCGAAGACGGGCGCGAGCGCCAGCAGAAGCGAGAGCATGAGGACCTCCGTGGGGTTGGCGGCAATGTAGACAGGCGCGGGCGGCACCACAAGTGTCGAGCGCCAGGAATCCGCCGTGGATCACCTCATCGCGCAACCTTCAACCTGTTCAATGACCATTGAACTGGGCTAAGCTACAAGAGAGCCAAGGAGGTTCAGATGGCGCGCACCGCAGACCCCGTCGCCGCCGCGCGAGCGATCGACGACTCCATCCGCATCGCCGCGGAGACCATCGGCGAGCTGATGGAGTTCTGGAACTTTAAGCCGTCGATGGGCAAGGTCTGGACCGTGCTGTACCTCTGCCAAGACCCGATGAGCGCTGAAGAGATCGTCGAGCGCACCGGGCTGAGCGCGGGCTCGGTGTCGATGACGCTGAACGACCTCCAGCTCTGGGGCGTGGTGCACCGCGTGCGCCAAGACGGCGAGCGCCGCCGCCTCTACGCCGCCGAGACCGACATCTGGGCCATGGTCACCCGGGTGTTCAAAGACCGCGAGCTCAAGCTCGTGCGCCGCAGCATCCAGAGCCTCACCGAGGCCCTCACCGTGCTGGAGCAAGAGACGCTGACCTCAGATCCCTCGGTGATGCTGCGCGGCCGCTTCGTCGCCACCCGGGTGCGCCAGCTCCTCGACCTCGCCCGCACCGGCGAGCGCCTCCTGGAGCGCCTCTCCCGCAGCGGTGAGCTCGACCTCAACCCCCTGCGGTCGTGGTTGGACAGCGTGCGGCGGGCGAGCTTGGGGGCTTGAGCGATCGGGCTTGACACGTCAAACGATCACCTGAACTTTAGTTCAGCGTCTAGGACAAATTCTGGCTGGGGGCCTGAATAAGCTGAGGAGGAACCTGAAGGGCAGGTCTTGACGCTCCAACGTCGAGCCGCTCAAGCCGAAGGTCTCTCCGATGCTAAAGCTGCTCGCCACGCTGTCCCGGGCGATCGTCTCCGCCGTCTTGTGCTGCCTCTGCCTGCTCGCCACCTTCGCCCCGCGCGAGACGGCGAGCGCCTGGCTGCCCGTGCCGCCCGCCCAAGACACCCCCGCCCGGCTCTGCGGCGCCGACGCCGAGTGCCTTCGCCAGCGTTTTCTGCGCATCGACGCCGCGACGATCGAGGCCATCGCCCCCGACCTCGGCCTCGTCGAGCTGCCCTACTCCGCCCTTCGCCCGCTCTTTCCTTACGATCTCCGGCGCTTCTCCAGCGCCATCACCCCCACCCGGCTGGGCCACCAGCCTGACGAGGTCCTCGCGGTCCGCCTCGTCCTCTCCGAGGTGGGGCCGGACCGTCTCCTTCACAGCCGCTATGGGCTTCGCGAGGCCGTCGCCGTGCTCCAGACGGTGATGAACCGCCTCAACCCCCGCCGGGTCAACCCCCAGCAGGTGCCGGGCATGGCGGATTACCCCGGATGTGGCCCCGATGGCCGCTTCGCCCTCTGCGCGAACGCGCAGCAGTTCCACGGGCTCCTGACGGCCCAGGCGCTTCACCCCGCGGCGGTCATCCCCGAGGCCGTCTTGGGGCCGGCGATAGACCGGGCGCTCCTCGCCTGGCTCATCGTGCGCGCGGAGGCCGTTCCCGACCTCACCGGCGGCGCCACCCGCTTCGCCCATCGCTGCGGCGGTCGGGTGTACGGCGCGCCCGCCTCGGCCTGCGACACCCCTGAAGAGTGGCGCAGCGGCGCGAGCGCGCTCACCGGGCCTCTGGTGCTGCTCGCGCCGAGCGGCCTCGGCCCCCGCGGCGTCTACCGCCACCGGATCAGCGCCCGGGTGCAGTATGAGCGGGTTCCTTGATCAGGAGCCGCGCCCCGGTCAGCGCCGGTCCATCCAGTCCCAGATGTTCTGGATGAGCTGCTTGTTGTCGCCCACGCTGATGTCGCCGCTGCCCGTCCCGGCGTTGTAGTACGGCCACTCATCGCCCATAAACACCACGCGGCCCTCGCTGGGCTCGACCACGGCGACGAAGGCGTAGCCGCTCACCGAGGCGAGGACCTGGGCCGGGGCGGAGAAGGTCCACTCCTCGCCGCCGAGGCCGCTGATGCTCGTGAGGCCGTCCGTGACCGGGTGGCTCACGAAGCTCGTCGCGGCGCCGCTCCAGCCCGTCGTGTAGCTGGTGCAGGTGATGCCGAAGGTCGAGGGCAAGGCCGCCGTCGCCGCGCAGCCAGAGCTGGTGGGGTGGTGGCCGATCCACAGCAAGGAGCCTCCGTCGCGCACCCAGTCGCGCAAGAGCGCGGAGTCGGCGCTGGACAGGGTGCCGTAGCTCCAGTTGCCTTGGAGGATGAGCAGTCCGACCTCGTCGAGCTTGGCGCTGGTCAAGACGCCGGTCGACCAATTGGACGAGGTCAAGGTCACCCCAGACGCCGTGAGCAGCGCCGTCGCCTGGCTGCCGGAGTAGGACCCGGAGCCCGTGGGGTTCACGCCCGAGCCCGTGACGATCCACCACGCCTCCTCGCAGGCCATGAGCCCGTCGCTGTCGCTGTCCAGCTCACGGTTGAGGATGCTGCCGTCGCAGTCGGTGTCGAGGCCGTCGCAGACGTCTTCAGCGTCGGGGTTCACGATCACGTCGCCGTCGTCACAGTCCTCAGCGTTATCGACCTCTCCGGCCCCGGGCAGGCAAGAGACCGACACGCTGCCCGCGCCGAAGCCGTCGCCGTCAGCGTCAGCGTACCAGCTCGACCCGGTGCTGAGGTCAAGGTCGGCGTCGTCATCGTCGATCTGGCCGTCGCAGTCGTTGTCGTCGCCGTCGCAGATCTCCGTGGCGGCGGGGTTCACCGCGCCGTCCTCGGGGTCGCAGTCGGAGTTGTCGGCCACCGCGCCCGCAGGCGCGTCACAGGCGAGGCTCGCCGCCGCGGGGTCGCCGTAGCCGTCCTCATCAACGTCGTCGTACCAGCTGCCCGCGCTGCCCAGGTCAAGGCTGGCGTCAGCGTCGTCGATCTGGCTGTCGCAGTCGTCGTCGGCGTCGTTGCAGACCTCGGTGGCGGCGGGGTTCACCGCGACCTCGCCGTCGTCGCAGTCGGTGTTGTCGGCGACGGCGCCCGCCGGGGTCTCGCAGGCCAGGGTGGCGGCGCTGGGGTCGCCGTAGCCGTCGCCGTCCCCGTCGTTGTGCCAGGTGGACGCCGTGGTGGTGTCGAGGCTCGGGTCGGCGTCGTCGATCAGGGCGTCGCAGTCTTCATCGACGCCGCTGCACACCTCGGCCGCGCCGGGGTTCACGCCGCGCTCGCCGTCGTCGCAGTCGGTGTTGTCGGAGACGGCGCCGTCCGGGGCGACGCAGGCCCGGGTGTCGGCGTCGGGGTCGCCGTAGCCGTCCGAGTCGGCGTCGGCGTAGAAGATCGAGGCCGAGGAGCTGTCGAGGCTGTCATCGGCGTCGTCCACGAGGCCGTCACAGTCCTCATCGACGCCGCTGCAGACCTCCGTGGCGCCAGGGTTGACGCCCGCGGCGCCGTCGGCGCAGGCCAAGGTGGGGAAGTCCACATCCCCGAAGCCGTCGCCGTCGCCGTCGCGGTAGAAGGTGCTCGCCGTGGAGGCGTCGAGGCTGTCGTCGGCGTCGTCGCTGGCGCCGTCACAGTCGTTGTCTTGGCCGTCGCAGATCTCCGTGGCGCTGGGGTTGATGCCCGCGGCGCCATCGTCGCACTCCTGACAGGCGGCGAAGCCGTCTCCGTCGAGATCGTCGTAGCCGACCGAGCCGTCGCAGTTGTAGTCGTTGGGGTCGGCGCAGTCGGTCTCTTCAGCGCCGGGGTAGAAGCGGTCGTCGGCGTCGTCACAGTCCTCGCCGAGCGCGCTGAAGCCCTCGGGGGCCTCACAGGCCTCAACAGCGCCCTCCACCACGCCATAGCCGTCGGCGTCGGCGTCGGGATACCAGGTCGAGAGCACGCCCTCGTCCGTCGCGCCGTCGCAGTTGTTGTCTTGGCCGTCGCAGGCCTCCTCGGCGCCAGGGTTGACCGCCGGGTCGCCGTCGTCGCAGTCCTCGTCGCTGGTGTAGCCGTCGCCGTCGGCGTCGGTGACCCCGCCGCTGTCGGCGCCGTTGACGCTGTCGCCCGGCGGGGCGGTCTCCGTCACAGAGTCCTTGTTGGGGTCGCAAGCGAGGGAGACCAAGAATAGAATAGGCGTCAGGCGGTGCATTCGGCGCTCCTCATGAGCGAAGGGGTACCCCAGCGTACCCCAACTCTCGCGCCAACCACGACCTCCTCTTCACACGAGATCCACCATGAGCTTTTTTGGTCGCGTGACCAATCTCTCAAAGGGCCTGATTAAGACGACCTTCAGCCCAGATCCCGAGCGTGACGATCCCCTGAGCCCCGAGGAGGCCCTCAAGGCGGCGCGGCTCAAGCTGAAGCTCAAAGGTCGCGCGGAGGCGGAGCCCGAGTCGCCAGACGAGCCCGAGGCCGACGAGCCCCCGGCGGACGAGCCAAGGCCCCCGCCGACGCCGAAGAAGCGGACGTTGTGAGGGGGGTTGGCGGCCTCAACGTGCGGTGCTATGAAGGGCGCAACGGGGAGTAGCTCAGTCTGGTAGAGCATCTGCTTTGGGAGCAGAGGGCCGCAGGTTCGAATCCTGTCTCCCCGACCATCCCGCGAGAGGCCCGTCGAAGTGTTGGACTTCTACGGGCCCTCTACAACTCTCTCCCACAAAGTCTATCGAGCTCGGTCCGCCCAGTAGTGTGGCTTCCGGCGAGCGTGCGCGACGGCAAGCACGAGCAGCGCCCCGCCTTCAACGCTGTAGTACACGCCATACGGGAACCGCTTCACGAGAACCCGGCGCACCTCGGCGTAGACCCGCTGGTGTCCATCCGGCGAGCGGGCTGCAGCGCCGATGGCGGCCTCAACACACGCTTCCAGCTCGTCGCCAAGCCCGGGACGCTGCTCCTCGTACCAGGTCCACGCCTCGATCAACTCCGCCCGGGCCTCCGGACGGAACACGATCGGAAGACTCACCGACGACGCCGCAGCTCAGCCTTCACCTGCTCCCACGGGATCGCCGTCGACGGCTCCGCACGATGGGCAGCGAGCCTTCTGTCGAGCTCCGCCTTCATCTCGTCGGAGACGGGCACGCCCTCGGGCTCCTCCGCGATCCGATCCCAAAGGCTCTGGACGTGGAGAATGCGCTCGGCCGGGGTCATCTGATCGAAGGAGGGTTCCATAGGGTCATTGTAGTCGCGGCGGACCACGTTCGCCAGATTCGTCGGGCTCAAGCGCGTAACGATGAAATCCTCTCTCGGATCGCTCATCTCAGCCACTTTGTCCGGCATCTCCTCTCATCCGTGGTCGCGGAGAAGACCCGCTCCCAAAGGCTGGGCGTGTCGCCGATGTCCTGACGCGACGTTGTACCCGGTGTCTTGGCGTCAGGCCGCTCTCGCCTTCGCCGGCAGCGCCCCGCCAAGCGCTCCGAACCAGCGTCGGGCGCATCGATCGTCCTGTTGCAGCCTCCGCCGTTGAGCACGTCGCCCGGCTCAGCACAGCCCGGAGCTTCGCGCTAAGACTCCGCCACCTCCGCCATCTCCGCCACCACATGATCGATCAACAGCCGCACCCGCAGCGGCAGCTGCCGCGCGGTCGGGAAGACCACGTGCACCGGCACGCTCGCCCCCCAGTCCGGCAAAAGCCGCACCAGCCGCCCCGAGCGCTCCAGGTCGCAGGTGTGAAAGCTCGGCAAGAACGCCACACCCAGCCCGGCCGCCGCCGCGAGCGCCACCGCCCGGCCGCTGTTGGACTCCGCGCGGCGCTCCACGGGCACCGTGATGGACTGCTCGCCCGATCGCAGCGTCCACTCCGAGGGCCGGGCGTCGCCGGAGTAGACCACCGCGGGCGCCCCGCGCAGCGCGTCGGGGTGGAGGAGAGGGCCCAGCGAGGGGATCAGCGCCGGGCTCGCGACCAGGCGGCGGGGGTAGGCGCCCAGGCGGCGGGCGTGCAGGCCGCTGTCGGGCAGCTCGCCGACACGCACCGCGAGATCGAAACGCTCGCCGATCAGATCAACGAAGCGGTCGAGGTAGGCGACGCTCAACCGGACCTCGGGGTGGGCCAGCGCGAACCGGTTGAACACCTCGGCGAGCAGGCCGAGCCCGAGGCCGGTCGCCGCGGTCACCCGCAGCTCGCCGCGCACCACCTCGGCGGCCTCCAGCACGCGCGCGTCGGAGCGGTCGAGCAGGCCCAGCGCCTCCTGACAGTCGGCGAGGTACCGCTCTCCTTGGGTGGTGAGGGTGTGCCGGCGCGTCGTGCGGTGGAGCAGCCGCACGCCGAGGCGCTGCTCCAGGCGCGAGACCAGCTTGCTGGCGTACGAGCTGGACAGCCCGAGCGCCGCTGCCGCCGCCGCGAAGCTGCCTCGCTCCGCGACGTTCACGAAGACCTCGATCTCAAGCAGCCGACTCACCCGACCCCCTCACTCGCTGAGCTCGCCGTGGGCCGCCGGAACGTTGACCCAGGTGTGCACCCAGTCCCACAGCGCGTAGCCCTGGTAGTCCTCCATGCGCACCGCCGCCTGCGTCTCCTCCAGAGTAGCGCCCGCGTCTACGCTTGTCTGGACCTCCGCGATCATCGTGTTGAGGTAGTCCACCGAGAACGAGAACGCGCTGGGCGTCGCCGGGCGGCCGTGCCCCGGCACGACGATCGTGCCGGCCGGAAGCGAGGCCTGCACCGCCGCCAGGGTCTCGCTCACGTCGTGGGCGTGCCCGTCGAGCAGCCAGGGGATCGCGGGCTCGGCGGCGATGAGCGGGTTGCCGGCCCAGAGCACACCGGCCTCGGGCACATAGACAAACAGGTCGCCGTCGGTCTGCGCGAAGCCGCGGTACTGCGCCTCGACGGTCACGCCGCCGAGGTCGATCGACCAGCCTAGGTCGTCCACCTCGATGTCGGGCGTGATCAGCTCGGCCTCGTCGATGCCCTGGTCGGCGCCGAAGTTGCTCTCCATGAACACGACGTCCTCGGCGAAGTGGGTGGCGACGAACGCGGCGGTGCGCTCGTGCTGCACCACCTGCACCGATTCGGGGAGGAAGGTGTTCCCGTAGCTGTGATCGCCGTGGTAGCTGGTGTTGATCGCGTAGAGCACCGGCTTGTCGGTCTGCGCGCGCACCAGCTCGTAGACCTGGCAGAGGAGCTGGCGGTTGATCATCGTCTCGACCAGCAGCACGCCGTCGTCGCCGATCACGAAGCCACCCGAGGTTCCGAGCGCGAGGCCGGCGGGCTCGTGGGTCGCGGCGTTGCTGTCGTAGACCGCGAAGACGCCCTCGGCGAGCGGCTCGGAGACCAGGGTGACGGCGTTGGGTGTCCACGGCGAGCCCTCGTTGGGCTCGGTGACGGTGAAGTCGCGGCCTTCACACGCGGAGAAGACCTGGACCTCGGCGGGGTCGGTCTCGCCGGTGCAGGCGAAGGTGGAGAGGGCGAGGAGCGGGAGCAGTCGTGGGTTCATGGTTGCCTCCTGAGCATGAGGGAACCTAATCGTGACGCTGGAGTTGGATTAGATGGGCTGGAGGCAGGGGACTGATGACTGGGAGAGTGGAATGGAGGTCGTGGGTCGTTCGACCCGCCCGGCCATGACCGAGAAGGCGCGGGCGCTGCGAGCGCGGCCGGAGAGCGATTCCTGCGACCCCGAGCCCGTTGGGCAGCCCGTCGGAGAACTCTGGCTCCCGAGGGGCTTTTTTGCTTCTGGAGGTTCGAGCCCACGGCGGGTGGCCGACGCGCTGGGCGACCTTCAGCGTGGTCTCCGGCGGCGGGGCGCCTCGCTGGGGCTCGTGGTCGCCGCCGTGCTCGCCGACCCGCCTGGCCTCTGCAGCGAATCGCGCTACGCCGAACGTTTGGTGTGCCTGGCGCGCGAAGATCACCCCGAGGTGGGCGGGTCGTTCGACCGCAAGACCTCCGGGCGCAGCTTCACGGCGTCGTGATCCCGCCGGGCGAGGTTGGCGATGAGCCGACGTATCGGGAGAGCGCGGACGGGCTCAGCAGGAAGGCGCCAGACATCGCGCGGTGACCCTCGTGTCTGGATGATGCTCCGCCCCTAACGCACGCTCCAACGCCGAGCTCCACCGTTCTCATCACCCCGAGGTTTCGTCGTAAACGGCCGACGTTCATCCGGGTGAGCCGCCCCGGAGCCGCGCCAGCTCGGCCTCCAGCGCCGCGATGCGCTGGTCACGCAGCGCCACGGCCGCCGCGACGTCCTGGGCGTCGAAACGCTGCGGGATGTGCTGGGGGCAGTTGGCGTCCCAGGCCGTGACGTGGATGAGGAACGCTCGCTCGGGGCGGGCCGCGTAGCCCTCGGGCATGAGCCGCGCGACGAGGGCTGGGTCGTCCTCGCGGACCTCGGCCTCACCCCAGAGCTTGATGCGCTGCCGGTGGACATAGTCCATCATGAACAGATGGATCTTCGGGTTGTCCTGCAGGTTTCCCATCGAGATGTACTGCCGGTTGCCGCGGTAGTCCGCGAACCCCAGCGTGCGCGCGTCGAGCACACGCAAAAAGCCCTTGGGACCGCCGCGGTGCTGGATGTAGGGCTGCCCGTCGGCGTTCACCGTGGCCAAGTACACGCTGTCTTGCTGGGCGATGAACGCGGCCAGCTCGTCTGTGATGGTGGTCTGCCAGCCCGGACCCTGCTCCATTCGTGCGTAGCCCGCGCGGGAGCCGAGCCTGGACTGGATGGCCTTGACGGTGTCGGTGAAGGCGATGTCGCTCGGGATCGGTCGTTCGGTGGGCATTGATTACAGTCCTAGGGCGGTGAGCCCGGGATGGCCGTCGGGGCGGCGCCCCAGCGGCCAGTGGAAGAGGCGGTCGGCCTCGTCGATGGGTACGTCGTTGATGCTCGCCTCGCGGCGGCGCATCAGCCCGCGCGGATCGAAGGCCCACAGCTCGTTGCCATGCGCGCGCCACCAGGCGCCCTGGGCGTCCTGACGCTCGTAGACAAAGCGCGCCGCGATGCGGTCGTCTGAGAAGGCCCAGACCTCCTTGATCAGCCGGTAGTCGCGCTCGTCGAGCCACTTCTGGGTCAAGAACTCCACGATGCGGTCGCGGCCGACGAAGAAGGCCGAGCGGTTACGCCACACGCTGTCCTCCGTGTACGCGAGGGCGACCCGCTGGGGATCGCGGCTGTTCCAGGCGTCTTCAGCGAGGCGCGCCTTGGCGGCGGCGGTCTGGGCGGTGAACGGCGGCAGCGGCGGGCGCTCCATGGTCAGTCCGCCTTGACGTTGGCGACGGTTGAGCGGGGCAAGGGCGCCACCACCGGGAAGTCCACCTCGGTGCCGAGCGCGCTGTTGACGTAGTTGGTCAGCGTGTTCAACGCGACATGCAGCACGATCTCAACCACAGCGGCGTCGTCATGCCCCGCCGCCCTCACGGCCTCGACGTCGGCGGCCGTGACGTGGCCCCGGGTCTCGACCAGCCGCGCCGCGAAGACGAGGGCCGCCTCGGCCTTGGGGTCGGAGGATCTGGCCTGGCGGTTGGCCTCTAGCTCTACGTCGTCGAGGCGGTTGACGTTCCGGCCGAGGAAGGTGTGCGCAGAAAGGCAGTAGGTGCAGCCGTTGGCCTCAGCGACGGTGAGCGCGAGGCGCGCCCGGGTCTTGGGCGCGAGGTGGCCCTTGCCCAAGGCGCCGCTCAGGGCGAGATACCCCTCAAGGGCGGCCGGGCTGTTGCCGACGATGCGGAACAGGTTGGGCACGCTGCCGAGCTGACTGTGCACGGCCTGCAACAGCGGCTGCGACGCGGGGGGAGAGGTCTCGATCGAGCTGGGCGTAGGGATGCGGGACATGGTGGGCTCCTGGGGTGTCGCGTCGGACAGGACAGTCCTTCAACGCCCCCTCAACATGGGCCACCGCGGATGATTCATCAATCCCGACCCTTGACACATCTCTGTTGCGTATGATGCAATAGTTGGATGGACCGTCTGCACGCCATGACCACCTTCGTCTCTGTCGTCGACCAAGGCGGGTTCACCCAGGCCGCGCGGCGGCTCAAGGTGTCGCCGTCTGCGGTCACCCGGTCGATCGCCGCCCTCGAAGAGCACCTGGGCGCGCGCCTCCTGCAGCGCACGACCCGCTCGGTCACCCTCACCGATGTCGGCAGCCGCTATCTGGTGCGGGCGCGCCAGATCCTCGCCGATGTCCAGGAGGCCGAAGAGTCAGCCCAGGCCGAGCGCAGCGCGCCCACGGGCCACCTCGTGATCGCCGCGCCGGTGGTGTTTGGGCGCCAACACGTCGCGCCCGTGGTGTGCGCCTACCTGAGCCGACACCCCGAGGTGAGCTGTGAGCTGACGCTGGGCGACCGCAACGTCAACCTCGTAGAAGACGGCGTAGACGCCGCCGTGCGCATTGGTCGCCAGGACGACACAACCCTGGTCTCGCGGGCCATCGGCGCCACACGTCGTGTGCTGGTCGCGTCCCCCGGCTACCTCGACGCCCGCGGAGCACCCGAGTCCCTGGCCGCCCTGGCCGACCACGACACCATCCAGTTCAACCCCGGCTCGACCGCCGCGGAGTGGCGCCTGACCGAGCACGGGGAGGCCCGGCGGATCGGGATCACCCCGCGCTTCACCACCAACAGCGCTGACGCCGCCATCGGCCACGCGCGCCTCGGCGGCGGCATCACCCAGGTGCTCGCCTACCAGGTGGCGGACGACCTGCGCGCCGGGCAGCTCGTGGTGGTGCTGCCCCAATGTGAAGAGACGCCCCTACCCATCCAGGTCGTCTTTCCATCGACCCGCCTGCTCTCCGCGAAGGTGCGGGCGTTCGTAGACCTCATCGTCGAGACCTGCGACTGGCGGTTCGTGGCGATGTGACACGGTCGTGTCCATCTCGATCGCCGCTCGGGTGAGGTGCGACGTCGGATCCCCGCCGACGGCGGCACCCCGGGGTCTAGGCCTGCGGAACGCCCTTGAGCTTTTGGCAGGCGCTCTCGCAGGTGCGGCAGGCCTCCGCGCACGCTGCGCAATGCGCCATCTTGCTGTGCGTGTCACACTCCTTCGCGCACGCGCCGCACGAGGCGATGCAGGCGCCCAGGAGCGCGTCGAGCATGGCCGCGTTCGGCGCCGACCCACGCGCGAGAACATCGCCGAGCGCGGTGCACACGCTCGCGCAGTCCTGGTCAAGCCGGATACACGCCTGGAGGTTCGCGGCATCCTTCTCGGTGGCGCAGGCCTTCGCGCAGGCGAGGCACGCCACGGTGCACGCGCGGCAAGCGTCGAGGCAGGCCTTCATGTCGGCCGACAGCGCGGGCTTCGAGGGGTGATGGTTGCCGGACGATTCGGGATGTTGCATAGGATCTCCAGAGGTTTGACTGCGCCCGAGGTTCGGGCGGAAAATTCAATTGCAATAGGTGTGCCAATATCACAATGTCGTCCAGAGCGGGATCGTAGCGGGCCACACAGATGAGTCCCATCCAATTGATGCCGCTCACGCCCCGTTTTGATGGAGGTCGTTCGCGCCCACGCTCAACATCCCCTCCAATCTTGGAGCGTTTGAGGCCACCCGGCCATCCAGATCCCTGGGAGCCGCCATCGCCTAGAACCGCTCGACGCCGGAGGGCTCCGCGCGCGCCGCGCCGTTGAGCTCGTGCCGCACCTCGCTCACCGACTCATAGACGACCCGGCGGACACGGTTGACGCCGCCGAGGGGCCGGTGCTCTGGGAGGGAGTGCCAGGGCGTGAACGACAATTCCTCACAGAAGGCGTCTTGAGCCGGCCGCGTGAACACCTGTCGTGGGATCGTGATGGTCGCGACCTTGACGAAGGGGGCCGCGTCTTCAGTCCACTCGGTGCGCGAGTCCTCAACGCTCATCCCAGGGGCGCGCGTTTGAACCAGAAAGTCGAAGCACACCTCCCCCGCGGCGAGGGCGGAGACCATCGCCTCGCGGAGGAAATTGGGCGCCGGATTCGCCGGGATCGTCGAGGTCCCGGGGATGCACGGGCGGGCCGAATATTTGACGGCCTGACGCCCAGCCCCGACGCCGAGCTGGGACGGCACGGTCGACCAGTACCGGGTCTCAAAGGGAGAGGCGATCCGTTTGGAGACGGTGCGCCGGGCGATGTTCAGGCCCTTCCAGCCGAGCGCGAGGGGCGCGATC
>JAKLKE010000008.1 GCA_023150775.1 Myxococcota bacterium | reverse complement strand
CTAGCCCCCCACGAGGCACCCCATGCCCCCGCTCATCGCCTGCGCCGCCTGCGGCCAACACGTCCTCTCCTCGGCCTGCGCCTGCGCCCACTGCGGCGCCAAGCTCAAAGACTGCGGCCTTCGCTCCACGGCCGCCGCGGCGCTCATGGGCCTCGCCCTGGCGGCCTGCGGGGACAAAGACGGGAACGACTCCGACTCGCCGATTCAGACCGACTACGGGTTCGCCGACTCCGGGTACTCCGAAGATCTCGACGGCGACGGCTACACCGTGGCCGAGGGGGACTGCGACGACAACAACCCGAACGCCTACCCCGGCGCCGCCGAGGCCGCCGACGACGGGATCGACACGAACTGCGACGGCGACCCCAACACCTGAGGTTCCCCCATGCCCCAGCTCATCGCCTGCTCCTCCTGCGGCCAGCACGTCTTAGAGGCGTCCTGCGCCTGTGTTCATTGTGGCGCCAAGCTCCGCGACTGCGGCCTGCGCTACGCCCTCGCCGCCACGGCCGCCGCCGCGCTCATGGGGCTGAGCGTGCCTGGCTGTGACATCATCACGCCCCAGCCCAAGTATGGCGTGCCCGACACCGCCGACACCGCCGACACCAACGTCCAGACCGACGACACCAACGCCGACGACACCGGCCCCATCGGCACCGACTACGGCGTCGCCGACACCGGGGATCAAGACGGCGACGGCTATAGCGTCGCGAACGGCGACTGCGACGACGACAACGTGGCGATCTACCCCGGCGCCCGCGAGATCCCGGACGACGGCATCGACTCCAACTGTGACGGCGGCGACAACACCTAGCCCCCGAGGCCCACCATGCCCGCGCTGATCCCCTGCTCCGCCTGCGGCGAGCACGTCTTGGACTCGTCCTGCGCCTGCGTTCACTGCGGCGCCAAGCTCCGCGACTGCGGCCTACGCTCTACGGCCGCCGCGGCGCTCATGGGCCTCAGCCTCGTCGCCTGCGACAAGATTCAGCCCCAGCCCGACTACGGCATCGCCGAGACCTCGGTCTACGACAACGACGGCGACGGGTACGGCGCTGAAGACGGCGACTGTGACGACGAGGACGCCAGCGTCTACCCCGGCGCCACCGAGGTAGAGGGCGACGGCGTAGACTCCGACTGCGACGGCGAAGACTCCTGAGCGGTCGCGTCCCAGGGCTCCTCGACGATCTCAAAGCGGCCGAAGTCGTAGGGGATGCCCGCGGCGGCCTCTTTGAGCACGAGGCGCTCTCGGCGGCCCTCTCGTTTGAGGGTCGCGGCGCGGTGGTAACAGAAGGGGTTGTTGCCGCGTCTGCCTAAGGTGCAGTGGGTGGTGAACGAGCAGCCCGCCCGGCAGATGTCGGCGTAGTAGCAGGTCTTACAGAAGCCCCAGAGCTCCTCCGTCGTGCGCTCCCGCACAAAGTTGAGCTCTTCAGCGTTCTTCCAGATCTCCTCCAGGCCCAGATCACGCACCTTGCCGCCGGTGTAAGGCGCCGTGGGCAGGCTGGGGCAGCCCTTCACCGTGCCGTCAGACTCGATGCCGATGGTGTACACGCCGGCCTGGCAGCCGCGCCAATAGGCCTCGTCGCCGCCGGGGCGGCTGCGCAAGACCTGCTCGTGGGGGCCGTAATAGCCGACGTTGTTCGACGACATGATGTTGAACGCGCGCTCGGGCGGCAGGCCCTTGGCCCGCACCATGGCGACCTCTTCGAGCTGCATCGCCGCGAGGGTGTCGATCACGTCGAGGATCTTCGGGGGATCGAGGATCCACTCTGGGCGATCCGCCGCCCGGCCCATGGGCACGGTGAGCTGCACACGCCACACCTTCACCCCGGTCGCCTTGATCATCGCCCCGATCTCGCGGAGCATGTGCGCGTTGAGGTTGTTCACCTGGGTGTTGGAGCTGGTGACGAGGCCGACCTCTTTACACACCTCCAAGGCGCGCATCGCCGAGCGCCAGCTCCCGACGCTGTCGCGCAGCACGTCGTGAATCTCCTCCGGGCCGTCTACGGAGACGCCGACGGCCTTCATCCCCGCGTCTTTGAGCGCCTTCGCCAGCCGGGGCGAGAGCCCGCGGCCGCCGGTCTGCATCGTGACCCGGATGCCCTGGGCGCTGAGGAAATGTACGATGTCGAAGATGTCGTCGCGCAGGTAGGCCTCGCCGCCGATGAGCGTGACCTCACGGGTGCCAAGGCGCACGAGCTCGGCGGCGACCTCCAGGAGCTCCGCCGTCGAGAGCTCGTCAGGGCGCTCTTCAGTGGGGCCCGCGCGAGAGCCGCAGTGGGCGCAGGCCTGGTTGCAGCGGAGGGTGATCTCCCAGACCGCGTAGATGGGTTTGTCGCGATCGGCGAAGGTGACGGAGCGGGGCGAGCGGGTGGTGGCCATGCTCGGCACAATAGCCCAGCCGCGGACGCTTCGGGGCGATGTCCTGCCGCTCGGGACAGGATATGCGGCGGAGATGCCCCAGAGCCCTGACGACGCGCACAAGACGAGCCTCCGTGACCGCCTGCAGGAGTGGCGCGGATCCCCTGGCGATCTCGCACGCTGGGCGTTCTGGGTGCCCTTTCGTGAGCTGCTGAACCCGGACCACCCCGAGCAGCTCGCCCGGCTCTACCCCCTCTGGCGCGCCCAGCACGCCTTGGCCGGGGGCCAACGTCAGCTCATGGCTGAAGAGCTTCGTCTGTGCTTCGGCGGCGCGAGCGAGGCCACCCAAGCCGAGGCCTACCGCATCGCGTTCAGGGTTCATCTGGAGGAGCTGCTCTTGGGCAAGCTCACCCGGGAGACCTGGCACAACTACATGCGGTTTGAGCGCCAGGACCACATGGAGCGCGCCCTGGCCCGGGGCAAAGGGGTCGTGCTGTTGAACCCCCACGCGGGCAATATCATGATGCTCATCGCCAGCATCAGCCTGCACGGCTACCCCTACACCCAATACGCCGCCCGGGGCGTGGCGCCGGACGCCGTGGCCGCCCAGAACCCCGAGGTCTTCGGCCACAACCGCTGGCGCCTCGCCACTCGGCAGGCCCGGGAGAACAACGAAGACCGCCTCCCGGCCAACTTCATCTCTTTGGAGACCCCGGTTCGCCACCTCTACCGCTGCCTGGCCAAGAACGAGGTCGTGGGCATCGCGTATGACGGTCGTATCGGCGCCCGGTTCACCCGTGTGCCTTACCTGGGCCGAGAGGCGCTGTTGAGCCCCGGGCCGTACCGCCTCGCGGCCTCGACGGGGGCGGCCATCGTGCCGGCCTTCTGTGAGTGCCCCGAGGGCGACGTGAACGTCTTACGTTTTGGTGAGCCGATCTGGGGCGACGACGCCGACACCCTCATGGAGCGCTTCTTGGACCAAGCCCAGGCCTGGCTCCGCGCCCACCCCGCCGCCTATGGCCTCTGGCTCGCCCACTGCCGCCAGCGCCGCGCTGTGGATGACCACCCCCTGTTCATCGACTACGCCCCCGACGATCGCTACAAGGTGCATCTCAAGCGTCGCTGATCGTCGCGAGACGGGACAGAGGGCGGGACACCGCGACGGGACACGCGAGCGGGACACCGCGGGGACACAGCCGAGACACAGGCGCCACGGTGGCGCAGGGTTTTGGTCATCGGCGTGTCATCACTTTGACTTAGACTCGTTCAAAATATTGAACAACGTTGAAGAATAGTGACACACCCACCCCCGTAAGCCCCCTCAGAAGGCCAGAGCGGCACAAATCAGGCGCTCGGAGGGCTTGGCACAAAGTTTGCTAAGCCTTTTATCAAGACCCAGCCGCTCATCCGGCCCCAGCCCTCACCGACCAGACGACAACGACCCGCAACGGAGGACATCATGAACGCCTACGCGCCTCGCCAGCTCACCCTCGCCGACCTGATCTCCACCGTTTACGAGGAGTTCCTCGCGATCTACGGTGACGAAGACATCGCGAGCGTCGCCGCCGCCGCGACCATCAACGAGCTCTTGCTCTCCCGCGCTGAGACCGCCTCCGTCGAGGCGGCCGCCTGAAGTCCTGACGCTCCACGCGAGACGATCCTCTTGGGATCCTCTGCGTCGTCCGTCAGGGTCGGGTTTGGGTCAATCACAGGGCCTCCGGAGTCATCTCCGGGGGCCTTGTGCGTCTCTGGGGGGCCGTCTGCCAGGATCCACGGGGCGATCGGGCGCACGCTGACGCGAGATCGCCGCTTTTTTTGCGTCGGGGGCTTCTCAACAAGGCGAATAAGGGTTTACAAGTCAAGACATCGATCCTCCACCTCGGCCTGATGCCGAGGCGATCCTTCACGGCCCGTGTCCATCGCCCTCGACGCCCAGAACCCCGACACGATGCCCGCCCGACGCCTCTGGGCCGCGGTGACGATCCGCGTGGCCTGGGAGCTGTACCGGCAGGGCATCCGCCCCTCGGGGGCGATCCTCCACGACGCCCGTGAGCACGCGCTGTTGTCGATCCCCGACAGCGTCGATCGTGAGCAGGCTGAAGAGCTCACCGCTCACTTCACCCAGGAGTATCTGGGTCGCGCCCGGCATGGTCGGTATCGCCCCGCGCCGCCGGATCAAGACCCGATCGTCTGCCGCCCCTCGTGGCGCCCTCGGCTGATCGCGCTTCTGGACCCGGTCGGTGAGGTCGTGCTGCGCCTCACTTACGGCGACGGCATGAGCCTGGAGCAGATCGAGCGCCTCACCCGGGTTGACCGGGTGGTCTTGCGTGGGGCGCAGGAGGGCGTGCGCGGCGCGCTGCGGGCGCTCATCGACGAGGACCGCCTCGACGCCCGAAGCCTCGACCTCCCCGCCCTCGATCGCCTCTTGGGCCGCGTCGCCCGCACCCCGGCGCCGGACTGTGAAGGCGGCGAGGAGCTCTTGAGCGTCGCGGGCCTGCAGCACGCCGAGCGCTGCCCCCGCTGCGCGCGGGGTGTGCGCCTCTTGCGCGGCGGCGTGTTGTTGCCGGGTGAGCTGGCCTGGCCCGCCCAAGGCTTCTCCCGGGGCGACCACGTCACCTCCGTGCTCGTGCTCAACCTGCACCCCGACGCCCGTTTCCATCGGAAGGCCGTCTGTGAGCAGTTCGCCGGGGCGTCCCTTCGAGCGGATGAAGACGCCCTCTTGATCGATCCCGACCGCATCGAGGGCCACTCGCCGCTCCTGCACATGCTCGCCGAGCAGGCCACGCCCCGCCGGGATCACCTCCGGGGTGTGCTCGTCCGGGGGTATGGCCGCTGGACCCGCGCTGGCCTCATCGGCCCCGTCGCGGGCGCCGCGGTGGAGCTCTGCCGGGCGCGGCCTTGGGGTGAGGTGGACGGCGCCGGCCCCTTGCCCGAGCCCCTGCCCGAGCCGCCCTCCGCCGCGCGCTGGTGGTCTGCGGCCCTGCTCGTCACGCTCTTGGCGATGCTCGTCGGCAGCCGCGCGCTCACGCCGCCCGATCCCGAGCCCCGCTACCCCATCTCGGCCTCGGTCTTGCCCGTCGAGGGCGGCCGACGGGTTCGTTTTGATGTGGACGAGCTCGCCTATGTGCTCGTCGTCGTCACCCGAGACGGCGTGCCGACGCCGCTCCTCACCGCCCAGCGCCCCTCAGACAAGGGCGAGCTGGCGACGGGCATCGGCGACTTCATCGTAGACCCGGGCCCCGGCCTCACCCTCATCGCCACTTCAGCCTCGCCGTTTGACGACGTGGCGCCGCTCTTCGCCGCCGTCGCCGGGGAGGCCGACCCCATGCGCAGCCTCGCCGAGCGCCTGCGCGTGGTGGCCCCCGACGCCGACGTCTGGGTAGAGTCGAGAAGCCCGTAATGGCCGTCACCCCGCTTGATCTCCTCCAGCGCGAGTTCCCCGAGTCTCGGCGCGGCTACGATCAGGCCGCGGTGCGCGCCTTCTTGGAGGAGGCCCGGGAGTCTCTGGAGGACGCGCTGCGTGAGGTGCGCACCCTTCGGGAGCAGCTTCGCGAGCGGGATCAGAAGGTCGCCGATCTCCAGGCCGAGCGCGACGAGGTGCGGCAGACCTTGATGGTCGCCCGGCGCCTGAGCGAAGACCTCGCCGCCGACGCCCGCCGCCAGGCCGATCTGCTCTTGGGAGAGGCGCGGCTCCAGGCCCAGGTGATCATCTCCACCACCTACGACGAGCACCAGCAGCTCGTCGCCCAGGTCGTGCAGCTCAAGTCCCAGCGCCACCGCCTCACCGCGGATCTCCGCGCCGTCTTGGAGGCCCATCGCCGCGCCTTGGAGGAGCAGGAGCGCGGGAGCGGCGAGCCGTGAACGACGACGCCCTCGCGGCGGCGGTTCAAGCCCGGGGCGCGACGACGACGATCCTCACCCT
Source organism: Myxococcota bacterium (assembly GCA_023150775.1). Classification (GTDB taxonomy): domain Bacteria; phylum Myxococcota_A; class UBA796; order UBA796; family CAJQPC01; genus JADKFE01. Next base: position 52,645 of record JAKLKE010000008.1, on the reverse strand, counting down.
CCGCGTCACGCCCAACGCCAAGAAGGCGGCGGTCTCTCTGCGGGATGACGGCGTGCTCCTCGTCAAGGTGGCGGCCCCGGCCGTAGAGGGCGCGGCGAACGCGGAGCTGCTCCGCTGGCTCACCCGCGACCTGCTCGGACTGCCGCGCGGCGCGGCGACGCTCACCCACGGCGCGTCCAGCCGGGATAAACGCGTAGAGGTGTTGGCGCCGGTGGGCGACGTCACCCGCCGCCTCCGTGAGCTCCTGGCCCCATGACCCCTCCTCCCCGCCTCCCCTCCCCTCTGCCGCCGAGCTGGCGTGTGGACCTCCACTGCCACACCGACCGCAGCGACGGGCGGCACAGCGCGGACGAGCTCCTGCGCGCCGCCGTCTTGGGCGGCATCGACGTGCTGGCCATCACCGACCACGACCTGCCCCCGGCCTGGCCCGCGGGCCCGGTGGAGATCGAGGGCCGCCCGATCTGGCTCTTGCACGCCGTCGAGCTGACCGGGGTCTGGGAGGGCGTCGAGCAGCACCTCCTGGTGTATTTCCCTGGCGAGATGCCCCAAGACTTCCGCGCCTTCTGCCATGGCCGCGCCCAGGTGCGCGCCGCCCGCTACGACGAGGCCATCCGCCGCCTGGGCCTCGACGGCCTGCCCCCCGCCGACGACGCCGCCTTGGCCGGAGAGCGCGCGCTGACGAGCTTTCATCTGGCCCAGGCCATGGTCCAGGCCGGGCACGTGAAGAACCGCGCCGAGGCCTTCGCGCGTCTGGGCAAGCTCATGCCCGTTCAAGACCTGCCCTTCGCTGAGGGCATCCGCCTCGGGCGAGAGGCCGGCGGCGTGGCGGTCTGGGCCCACCCCGAGCTGCACCGGGCGATGGCCTGGACGGGCAAGCTCGCCAAGGTGGGCCTGCAAGGCATCGAGGGCCTCCGACCGGGCCTGGGCAAGAGCGTGCGCAACACCCTGCGCACCTTGAGCCGCAAACATGGGGTCTTTCTGGCCGGGGGCTCGGACTGGCACGGCTGGCACCCGATGCGCCTGGGGTCGTTCACCCTCGACGCCCAGCAGGCCGCGCCGTTTGTGGCGGCGTTGGGGCGCGGATGAGCGGAAAACGGATCGTCGTCATCGGCGCCGGGGTCGTGGGCCGGGCGCTCACCCGGGCCCTGCACGCCCGCGGCGACCAGGTGACCGTGCTCTCGCCCAAGCCGGTGAACCTGCCCGCCCTGTGGCGCCTCACCGACGCCGTGAGCGGCGAGGGCCTGCGACGCGGGGTGCGCGGCGCGCAGATCGTCGTCTTCGCCGCCTCCGCCCAAGACCCAAAAGGCGCCGATGAGGTGCTGCGCCTCGGCGCCGGGCGGGCAACATCTCCTCCAGCCTACGCGCCCACCACGAGGGCACCCTCGCCGCCCGGCGCCTCATCGCCGAGGCCCGCACAATCCGTCTGCCGTGGCTGTTTGGTGAGGGGGATCAGCTCCTCGACCCCTGGTTGGAGCGCGCTCGCCAAGGCCGCCGCCTGCCCGTGCCCGCCTCGGCGGCGCCCATCGACCCCCTCTGGCTCGGCGACGCCCTGCGGGCCCTGCTCAAGGCCGTCGATGAGCCCCTGCCGTCCTTGGTCACCGAGCTGCGCGGCCCCGAGCGCCTGGGCCTTGATGAGCTCGCCGAGCGTGTGGGCAAGCTCTTTGGGGTCAAACGCTCCCTCATCCGCCCCTGGCCCGAGCGCCCCGAAGATCTGCGCCGCCTGCCCGAGCAGCAGACCGGCCCCGACCAGTGGGGTGAGCTGGGCCTCGGTGACCGCCTCAAGATCGGCGAACACTTAGAGCGCAGCGTCAAACAACGCTACGGCTGAGGCGGCGACCGCCTTGTTCGTTGGCGCGCGGCCCGGGTTTCGGTTAGCCGTGTGGGAAACCTGGAACAGGAGTCCCTCGTGGCCGATACCCTCGCGTTCTTCAATGAGTACCTCCCCGCCAAGCTCGCCAAGGATCCTTCGCTCAAGAACATCGGCAAGGTCTTCTTGTTCAAGATCACCGGCGCTGGCGCCTGGACGTTGAACCTCACCGAGGGCACCGTCGTCGAGGGTGAGCCCGCCACCAAGGCCGACTGCACCGTCACCTGCGACAAGGACAACTGGGAGAAGATGCTCGACAAGCCCGCGCTCGCCATGCAGCTCTTCATGACCCGCAAGCTCACCGCGGACAACGTCGGCCTCGCCACGAAGCTCCAGCAGATCCTCGGCTGATTCGCCGCTGAGGCGTCTCCCACCCCGGAGACGAAGAGGCCCACCCCGCTCGGGTGTGCCTTCTTGTTTATGGCGCCGAGCGCCGCTCAGAGCGAGCGGCGCTTAATCCACGAGCGCAGGGCCAAGGCCACGGCCAGGCCGGGCGCGCCGAGCACCGAGATCAGCCACACCACGATGCCCTGAAGGCCGGTCATCGTGAGCAGGCCGCTCGCGCCCTCGCTCGTGCGGGAGGCGATCTGGTCCTCCTCGTCCACCATCCAGGCGACGGCGTTGAGCAGGAGATCCTGGTTCTGGCCTTGGGCGAGCAGGCCGTTCCCGGCGAAGTCGGAGTCGCCGATGACGAGCACGCGGCCGCCGGGGTTGCGCCCACGCGCCGGGGTTGCGGCGACGACGGGCTCCGCGACGGGCTCGACGACGGGCTCCGCAGGCGCAGCGGGGTCCACAGGCGCAGCGGGGTCCACCGGGGCCGCAGGGTCCACAGGCGCAGCGGGGTCCACCGGAGCCGGGGCGAGGCTCAGGCCCCCACCGGGCAGGCTCATGTCGCCCACAGGCACCACGGAGGGGTCTACGACCTCGACCACGGCCATCATCGGCACGCCGCCGATGAGGTCCACGCCTTCATCGGGGCTGGGCATCACCCCGGCGGTGACGAAGCTCAGATCGGTCTCGGCCCAGCTCTGGGGGCTCGTCCGGGCGAGCTCCTGAACGTTGTAGCCCTCGACGTCCGGCCCCTTCCGCACCGAGCGCACGGTGCGCAGGAGCGCGATGGCCTTCATGTCGTTGACGATGGGGTGGAAGTCCATCGAGGCGCGGTCGAGCACGATGTACGACGGATCACCGCCCTCAAGCTGGTAGTTGGGGTTGTTCTCCAGCACCAGGTCGTCGCCGATGATGAGGCCGTAGCGGCTCAGATCGGCGGCGGTCTCGTTCGCCACCAGCGGGTCGATCAGCACGATGAGGTGCCGCCCCTCGGCCACATGCCGGGCCAACATCTCCCGCTCTTGGGGCGCGAGCTCGGACTGCGGCCCGGCGACGATGACCACCTCACAGTCCGCGGGCACCGCCCCCTCTTTGAGGGGCACGAAGGGCTTGGCCTTGTAGTTCTGGCCCTCCATCTTCACGACCATGCCGCCGATGCCTTCAGCGCTGGCGTCGTCATCGACCTCCCGCTCGCCGTGGCCCGTCGTGAAGCAGATCGTGTGCTCTTTGGAGGAGCTCAGCCGCAGGATGGCGTTGGTGAACGGCTCCTCTTTGAAGTCGTTCTCTAGGCGCTGACGCTTCTCGCCCTGGACGAGCACCACGGTGCCGAACGACGAGGTGATCGCGTACTCTTGGGCGAGCAGCGGCTCCTGCACGGGATCGACGAGCTTGAGCTGGAGCTTGTCGGTGTGCGCGGTGTAGCCCTCGACGAGATCGCGGAAGCTGTCCTCTTCAGGGCTGCCGGTCTGGAAGAAGCCGAGCACGGTGACCGGCTCAGCGAGGCCCGACGCCACGGAGATGCTGTGGTCGGAGAGCGTGTAGCGGCCCTCGGAGGTGAGATCCCAACGTTTGTCGTACCGTTTGGCGAGCACGTTGGCGGCGATGGTGACACCAAAGGCCAAGGCCACGGAGAGCGCCGCGCCGGTGCCGTACCGCACGGCCCGAGACTGCGAGACCTCGCTGAGCTCCTCACGGTCGAGCCAGAGGTAGAGCACGAGCAGCACCGAGCCGACGACGCCGACGCCGACGACCTGGGGGCTCTGCAGCTCCAAGAGCCAATATGCGACGAGGAAACCGACGACGGCGAGGCCGCCGAGGAGGCCCGCGCCACGGATGAGTGTGGTCTTCATGGCGGTCCCTTAGCTCCAGCGGAAGGCTTCGACCCGCTGGTGGGTCGCGAAGAGGAAGAACGAGATAAAGCTCAGGTAGTACGCCACATCTCGCGTGTGAACGAGGCCCTTGGTGAGGTCCTCCATACGGTTGATGAGCGAGGCGAAGCCCAACACTTCAGCGGTGAGGCCCGTCGAGGCCGACTCCGCCCAGCCGAGCACCCACAACAAGAGCAGCATCCCGAAGCCGAGCACCAAGGAGACGACCTGGTTCTCCGTGAACGACGAGGTGACGAGGCCCACGGAGACGAAGGCCCCGGAGAGCAAAAACATCGCCAGGTAGCTCGACGCGACGACGCCGACGTCGGGGTCGCCGAGGTAGAACAGCACGCCGACATAATGCAGGGTGCAGGCCAACATCACGGCGATGAAGCCCATGGCGCCCACAAACTTGCCGAGGACGATCTCCGTCGTCGTGATCGGGCTCGTGAGCAGGAGCTCCAAGGCGCGGGTCTTGCGGTCTTCAGCGAAGAGCCGCATCGTGAGCGCGGGCACGATGAAGAGCAGGATGATCGCCGTGTTCCCGAAGAAGGGCGCGACGAGGTACTCGTTGAGGTTCATGTCCGGGGCGCCATACGGCGAGAAGGCCTGCTCCGCGGACTGCATGGAGTAGAGGCTCACCAGCGCGGCGAAGAAGAAGCCGGTGATGAGCAAAAACGCCGAGAGCGCCAGCCAACCTACGGGGGTGGCGAAGTAGGCGGAGAGCTCGCGGCGGGCGATGGCCAGGATGTTGCGCATCAGGGGGTGGCTCCCATCGTGAGGCGAAGGTAGATCTCTTCAAGCCGCGCCCGGCCCGAGAGCTCCAAGAGGCCGAACGGCGCGGCGGCGTTGGCGACGTGCTCGCGGCGGTCGCCGTCGGTGGTGAGGCGCAGGCGGCCGTCCCCCTCGTCCACGACGGCGCTCACGCCCTCGACGGCGCGAAGGGCGGCGATGGCGGCCTCCCCCGCGCGGGCCACGGCCACGGTCACCGTGCGCTGCTCCCCGCCGAGGCGCTCGATGTCGTCCTCGGCGACGATGCGCCCCTTGTTGATGATGATGACCCGGCGGCAAATGGCCTCGATGTCGGCCAACACATGGGTCGAGAGGATGATCGTGCGTTTGTCCTCGACCAGGTCGTGCAGGAGGTCGCGGATCTCGACGCGCTGGGCGGGGTCGAGCCCCGAGTTGGGCTCGTCGAGGATCAACACCTCGGGGTCGTGCACCAGGGCCTGGGCGAGGCCCACACGCTGGCGATACCCTTTGGAGAGGTGCTCGATGATGCGGTGGCCGACCTTGCCGAGCCCGACCCGGGAGATGGCCCGCTCGGCGGCGGCGACGGGATCCTTGACCCCCTTGAGCTGCCCGGCGAAGGCCACATAGTCCCGCACGACCATGTTGGGGTAAAGCGGCGGCACCTCTGGGAGATAGCCGATCCTGCGCTTCACCTCCCGGGCGTCGGTGAAGACGTCGCGCCCGTCGACGGTCGCGCGGCCTTCAGTGGCGCCGAGGGAGCCGGTGAGGATGCGCATGGTCGTTGACTTGCCCGCCCCGTTGGGACCGAGGAAACCGACGACCTGCCCTTTGGGCACCTCGAAGCTCACGTCTTCGATGGCGGTGGTGGCGCCGTAGCGCTTGGTGAGATGTTCGACCCGGATCATTCAGCAGGACTCCTGGACCCCCACGGGTAATCCGGGGGACGGGCTCGTCAAGCCCCACAGCCCCATTCGCTTGCCTGGGTGAGTTGATTTCCCCCCCGGTTCGGGGCTAAGCTATGACACGCAACCGCAAGAGGCTGACATCCATGCGCTCCCCCGTCCTTGGTATGACCCTGGCCCTTCTGACCTTCACGGCCTGTAAAGAGTCGTGGACGTTGGGGGACGGCGACGGCGACGGCGTCCTCGTCACCGACGGCGACTGCGACGACGACAACCCCGAGGTCAACCCTGGGGCCTCGGAGATCTGGTACAACGGCGTCGATGAGAACTGCGACGGCCTCGACGCCGACAAAGACGGCGACGGCTTCGTCGATGACGCCTACGTCGCCGCCTTCCCGGATTGGCAGAGCCTCTTCCCCCTCCACGCCGGTCTCGTCGAGGGCGACTGCTGGGACGACCCCGACGACGGCTCGTTCGCGGCCGAGGCGGTTCAGGACGGCGTCACCCTCACCCCCGACCTCGTCTTCCCCGACGCCGAGGACGCCTGGTACGACGGCGTCGACCAGAACTGCGACGGCGCCAACGACTTCGACCAAGACGGCGACGGCTTCGACAGCGCCAACGATGAGAAGGCCGACGGCAGCGTCGGCGACGACTGCGTCGACGGCAGCCCCAACGATGAGGTCTTTGAGGACTCCTGCTCCGGCGAGCTCATCACCGTAGACCCCGCCGACGCCGCCAGCGTCAACCCCGACGCCACGGACACCTTCTACGACGGCGTCGACCAGAACTGCGACGGCGCGGATGACAACGACGCCGACGGCGACGGCTACGCGGTGTGTAACGAGTGTGACGACACCGACGCCGACACCTTCCCCTCCGACATCCCCGAGATCTGGTACGACTGCCAAGACCAGAACTGCGACGGCAACGACGGCGACCGCGACGGCGACAACTACGTCGACGCCGAGTACACCGGCTCCTGCGCCGACTGGGCGACGATCAACCCCGGCAAAAAAGACGGCGACTGCTGGGACGACATCACCGACAACGACCCCGACTACTCGGCGATCAACGGCAACCCCAAGCTCAGCCAAGCCGACGTGCACCCCGACGCCGAGGACATCCCCTACGACGCCGTCGATGCCGCCTGCGACGGCGACACCTATGAGTTCGACGCCGACCAAGACGGCTTCGACAGCGACGCCGAGCCCCAACGTGACGGCGTGCGTGGCGACGACTGCCACGACGACGTGGCCGCGGCTTACCCCGGCGCCACTGAAGAGTGCGACACTGAGGACATCGACCACGACTGCGACGGGAACCTCAACGACCCCAGCGCCTTGGGCTGCGTGACCTTCTACACCGACGCCGACAAGGACACTTACGGGACGACGTCGAGCCAGTGTCTCTGTGAGGCTGAAGGCACTTACACCTCCAGCAACAACGACGACTGCGACGACACCAAGAGCGCCATCAACCCCGGCGCCACCGAGGGCGTCGGCGACAGCGTCGACTCCAACTGCGACAACAAAGAGAGCTGCTACACCGACGCCGACAACGACGGCTACCGCGACAGCGCCAGCACGGTCCTCACCTCGTCCGACACCGACTGCAACGACAGCGGCGAGGCCAGCTCCTCCGACGGCACCGGCGAGACGGCAAGGCCGACAACGACGACCTGCCCTCTACCGGCACCACCCGCTACTACAAAGACGCCGACAGCGACCTCTACGGCTCCTCCTCCGACACCGGGGCCCTGCGCTGCGACGCCGACACGACCTACAAGGTCACCAACAACACCGACTGCAACGACAGCAACTCCAGCATCAACACCGCCGCCACGGAGATCGCCGGCGACGAGGTTGACCAGAACTGCGACAGCAAAGAGACCTGCTTCAAAGACTCGGACAACGACGGTTACCGGCCCGACAGCACGAGCACGGTGAGCTCTTCGGACACAGACTGCACCGACAGCGGCGAGGCCAAGTCCACCGAGCCCACGACGGACTGTGACGACACCCTCGCGACGCGGTACCCGGGCAACACCGAGATCACCGGCGACGGCGTCGATCAAGACTGCGATCTCAAAGAGATCTGCTTCATCGACGTAGACAACGACGGCTACTACCTCTCCTCGGGCACCGTCACCTCCTCGGACACCGACTGCAGCGACTCCGGCGAGGGCTCTACGGCCGACGTCACCGGCGACTGCAACGACGGCAGCGCCAGCATCAACCCCGGCGCGACGGAGATCACCGGCGACGAGGTGGATCAAAACTGCAACAACACCGAGACCTGCTTCCTCGACGATGACAACGATGGGTATCGGCCCAACTCGACGTCCACAAAATCTTCGACAGACACCGACTGTCAAGACACCGATGAGGCCACCGCGTCCGACCCAACCGGAGACTGCAACGACTCGAGCTCGACCATCAACCCTGGGGCGACGGAGACCATCGGCGACGGGACCGATCAGACCTGTGACGGTCTGGAGACCTGCTACAAAGACTCAGACAACGACGGTTACCGGCCCGACAGCAGCTCCACGGTCGCGTCCTCGGACTCCGACTGCTCCGACAGCGGCGAGGCGCTCAGCTCTCGGCCCACGGGCGACTGCAACGACTCTAGCAGCTCGGTCAACCCTGGTCTCCCTGAGATCTGCGACGCCGCGAACACCGACGAAGACTGTAACGGATCCGCCGACGACGCCGACTCTGGCGTGGCCTCGACCGGGAAGACCACGTATTACCTCGACGCCGACAGCGACACCTATGGGGTGACGGGATCGACGGTGAGCACCTGTGATCCGTCTGGGTCATACTCGGCCACCGACGGCGGCGACTGCGACGACGCAGCCTCCTCGGTCAATCCTGGGATCACGAGCGACACCTGCTGGAACGGTGTCGATGAGGACTGTGACGTGGCGGTGGACGAGGGCCGCGTGGGCGCCAACTGCTACATCGCGCCGTATGGTGAGCTGCTGATTAGTGAGTTGTTCATCTACGGTGACGCCGGGACCGATCCCCAAGCGGAGTGGTTTGAGGTGTACAACCCCCACACCACCCGCACGGTCTACATGGAGTCGATGACGATCGTCCGCTCGCACACCGCGGACCCCGACAGCTCCTTCACCATCAACGAGGTCATCGCGGTTTCGCCCCAAGACACCGTCGTGTTCTGCAATGTGGACACCTACTTAGGCGCGCTGTGCGACTTCGAGTACGGCGCCCTCGCCGGTACCGGCTTCTTGCTCACGCAGAACAGCAACACCACGCTCACCATTGAGACCATGGCGGCCGACGTGGCCTCGCGCACCCTCGATACGGTCAACTACAACGGATCGCTGGGCGGGGGCTCCGCAGGCGCTTGGCCAGGCGTCACCCGTGGATATTCCTACGAGCTGGACCCAGACTTCTTGACCGCGACCAACAACGATGACGGCGCCAACTGGTGCGAGACCACGGGCAGCGCCTACTACACCAGCGGCGCCAAGTCTGACTACGGCACCCCCAACGCCGCCAACACCTGCCCCTGAGCGCTGACCATGTCCCGCCTCCCGCTGACCTCAGCATCTTGCCAGCTCCCCATCGGGGCCATCTGGTTTGCCCTCGCCTTCGCCGCGTGCCACGGTGGTGACGACCACGACAAACCACACTCCGACGACACCGAGGTCGATGACAGCGATGACACAGCGCCGCCCGCCGACGACGACGGCGACGGCTACACCACCGAGGATGACTGCGACGACGGCGACGCGGCGGTCAACCCCATGGCGACGGAGCTGTGTGATCTGGTCGACAACAACTGTGACGGCGCGACCGACGAGGGCCTCGCGGCTTGTTTTTATGGCGCAGACGGCAGCGCGGCCTCCATTGAGGATCTGCTCGCCGCAGGGGTTGAGACGGCGCCCGCCGAGCTGGTCCTCAGCTCGCCCGGACGCCTGGTGCTGGGCGCGGGCGAGTGGTTCGCCAGCCTACGAATCTCGGCGGACGTGACCATCGAAGGTGCGGGCTCTGACCAGACCACCCTCTCCGGCGGCGCGTTGCTGTCGGTCGTTGTGGTTGAGGACAACCCCTCCGTCCCCTACGGCGTCAACATCAGCTCCCTCAGCATGGTCAGCGGCTTGGGGAGTGAGCTCCACCAGGATGACGCGCGCTTTCCGGCCGGGGGCGCGCTGTTCTGCCGTTCTACGGCGGACTCCCCTACAGAGATCCTGATTGAGGATGTCGTCGTCTCAGAGACTCTGGCCGAGCGTGGGGGCGTGATCTACGCATCGGGTTGTGATGTGACGATCCGTGACGCCGTGTTTACGGGGGTCGAGGGCAACACCACCACGCGCATCGGTGGGGCGATGTACCTCGTCGCGTCATCGGTATCCGCCACAAACGTAACGGTCACCGGGTTCACGAGCAGCCAGCTCGCGGGTGGCATCTACATCGACGTGAACAGCTCACTCACGATGGTCAACAGCCTCGTCGTCAACAATTCTTCGGGATCATTGGGAGGGAACATCTACTCCCTCGGCCCCGTCGTCTGTGAGGGTTCTACCGCGACGGCCGGGGTGCGTGGCGGCGTCTCCGATGACATCGGCGGCGGCGTGTACCTCGGCGACGACCTCAACGCGACCGTGACCTCAACCGGCTGCGACTGGGGCAGCGGCGGCGACGACAACAACCCAGACGACGTCGCGAGCGATTATTTCAGCGGCGCGCAGTTCAGCACCGAGTCTTTCGCCTGCGACGCCTACGACGGCTGCGCCGCCCTCTAACGAAGCTCTCGCAGCGTCCCGTCCTCATCCCGCACGATCAAGGCCACGCTCTCCCGGCCCGCGCCGACGTGGGAGAGCGCGATCACCTGGGTCTCGCCGCCGTCTGGCCAGCGCAGCGTGCGGCGCAGGGGGACGTGCATGTGCCCCAAGAGCAGCAGCTTGGGGCGCAGCAGCTCGACGAGGGCCTGGGCGGGGGTGTTGCCGACGTCCTCACCGAAGAAGCGGCGGCCCGTGGCGGCGCTGAGCTCGTCGAGGGTGACGAGGCCCGCGGGCCACTCGTGCAGCATGAGCACGTCCGCCGGGCCGAGCGCCAAGGCCCGCTCCAGCTCATCTTCAGTGAAGTAGGTGAACTCCTTGTTGGAGACCGTGCGGAATGTGCTGCCCGGCGGGCGCGGCCCACGGGAGCGCTCGGGGTGATGAATGCCCGAGACGCCGACCACACGAAGCCCCTCTAGCTCGGTGACGCCGACGCGGCCGAGATAATGGCAGCCGGGGATCAGCGCCGCGCCGTCTGGGGTCTCGTCGAGGAAGGCGTAGGGCTCGTGGTTGCCGCCGATAAAGTAGAGGGGCCAGGGGTAGGCCTCTTCACCGCGGACGAAGCGCGGGAAGTCGCCGACGTGGCGATATTTCTGGGGCGCCGCCATCGACGCGAGGTCGTCTTCGTGGCGGTGGGGCTCAAAGTCGCCGACCTGCAAGACCGCGGCGGGCTCCACCCCGCGGGCGCGGGCGAGGCCCGAGACGAGGCGCACCATCGCCCGGTGCTCGCCATGGACGTCCCCGACGGCGGCGAAGGTGAGCGGGGTAGGCATGGCGGTGAGGCTCCAAGTCGGCGGCTGCTGTCGGTTGTGCGATCACGCCGTCATGATATGCTCTCAGCCTGCAACCCTCAAGGGCGAAATATGCTTCTCCTGTCATGGTTTGTCGCCTCCGCAGAGGCGGCCTGCGTCGAGCGCGTCACCGCCGACACGCTCACCACGCGGGTTCAGGCCCTCGTCGAGCCCGTCGCCTTCGCTGAAGACAGCGTCGCCGCCGAGCTCGACGCCATCGAGGCCGCCCTGCGCGCGGGCTGCCTGGAGATGACGATCCCCCGGGACACCCTCGGCGCCCTGTTTATGGCGCAGGGGGCGTATGAGCTTCTGCGCGGGGGTGATCCTGTTCGTGCCGACGCGTACTTACGGCGCGCTGCGGCCCTCACGGCGCCGATCGAGCCGGCCTACGGGCTGAAGGTGGAGGAGGCCTACCGCGCCGCCATCAACGGGATGCGTGGAGACGCCATCCTAGAGTTGTCGTTCCCGACCCGGCCCGAGGTCGTCGTCGTGGACGGTGAGGTGATCTACGACGCCGTCGAGCGCCGGGTGCTCCTCGGCGCCCACCTTGTGCAATGGTACAGCGCCGATCTCGGCTGGTCCGCCGAGTGGGTCGAGCTCAACGTGTGGGGTGAGCGGCGCCTCGTCGGCGGAGGCCCGCCGCTCCCCGATGAGCTCGGGCCGCTCCCCGACGAGCCCGACAAGGCGCCGCGCGCCAAGACCCCGCGCGCCAAGCCCCCGCGCCCCGAGCGCGCGCCCGCGCCGCTGAGCGTCACCGGCCTCGTGGGCTACGCCCTGAGCGTGGCGCCGGAGATCACCACGGAGGATCTTCGCGCCGACGCCCTCGGGTTTATGCCGACCCTCAACGCCGAGGCCCGCCTGGGCGCGCTCTCTGTGTCTGGGCGGCTCAGCCCCGGCGCCTCGCCGATGCCGATGCCGACCGACTCGCCCTTGGGTGGCCCGGCCCTGCCCAATGAGCTGCGCGCGCTCTACGGCCTCCGTCGAGACAAACCCCTCAGCCTGGGCGTAGGGCTCTTGCTGCTCAACCAGCCCACTGTGGCGTTTGAGCGGGTGCTGCTCACCGCTGAAGGCGCCCAGGTGGCCGTCGAGGCCCCGAGCTTCGGCGCTGCCCCTGGCGCTGGGCCGCTCCTGTCTGTGGGCCTTGGCGGCGGTGAGTCCTCGCTGTGGTCGGCATCAGCCCGGGTGGCCTGGACGAGCTCCCCCGAGGCCGGCGCCGCCGCGTCGGGGGCCTTGGCGGCTCAGGTGGCCTTGCCCGTAGGGCCCGTGCGGCTGATCCTCGGCGCCGAGCTTGGCGCGCTCAAGGCGATGGAGAGCCAGCCCGGGCCTTGGCTCTACCCCCAGGTGGTCGGAGGTGCGCAGTGGTCTCGCTGAGTCTGTTGTTTGTGCTCTTTGGCTGCGGAAGCCGCGTGAGCTGGGAGCTGCTCAAGTCCGACTGTGTGCCGACCGAAGAGGTCTGGTATGACGGCGTCGATCAAGACTGTGACGGCAACGACAACGACAAAGACGGCGATGGTCTCGGCGTAGACGAAGACTGCTGGGACGACCCCGACGACGGCACGTTCTTGGCCGAGGCCGTCGGCGCCGGGCTCAGCCTGACCGCCGCCGAGATCTACCCTGGCGCCGAGGACGCCTGGTACGACGGCGTCGACCAGAACTGCGACGGCGCGAGCGACTTCGACCAAGACGGCGACGGTTTTGAGAGCGCCAATGATGAGAGGGCCGATGGTAGCGTCGGGGAGGACTGCGATGACGCCGTCGCTACCACAAACCCTGGAGTCTACTCCGATAGCTGTTGGGAGGGGATCGACAATGACTGTGATATGGCCGTAGACGAAGGCTCTATTGGGGCGAGCTGCTACGCCGTATCGGGTGGAGAACTGGTGATCAGCGAGCTGTTTATACTGGGCCGAGCGACCACCGACCCCCGAGGGGAGTGGTTTGAGGTTTACAACCCTCATGGCACACATACTGTTTACATGGAGTCGCTAACCATCACGCGACAGCATAGCACCAATGGGAGCGTATCGTTCACGATCGATGAAGTGATCGCGGTCGAGCCGAAGGATACAGCAGTCTTCTGCTTCGACAGCATCTACCTCGGTGCGAGTTGCGACTTCGTGTATGGTGGCTTCGCCCGCACAGGCTTCGAGCTCACGCAAGATGCCAGCACGACTCTGATAATTTCTACCACCGCCGCAGATATCGCCTCTCGCACGCTCGACAGCGTAAACTACAACGGAACAGTCGGTGTTGGCAGGGCTGGGACATGGCCCGGCGTCAATGCAGGTTACTCCTACGAGCTCAAGCCTGACAAGTTAACCGCCGGGGAGAACGATGACGGCACCGCATGGTGTGAGACGACCGGCGATGCCTACCACACCCCCCTTCACAACTCCGACCACGTAGTTTATAGAACACAGAGGGTGGATATAGGCGGGGGCGCTTACTTATTCTACTTTAATTCCGACTACGGCACCCCCAACGCTCCCAACACCTGCCCATGAACCCCACCCTCTCCACCTCGCTCCCCGATGACATTCAGCTCCTGGAGACCCTCGGCTCGGGGACCTTCGGCACGGTGTATGTCGCCCGTGTCCACGACGGGGCGCTGAGTCGAACGGTCGTGCTCAAGGTGCTCAAGCAGGACTGGTCGAAGGAGCCGGAGGCCCTGCGCCGGGCGCGAGATGAGGCGGCGATGTTGTCCCGGCTCAACCACGACAACATCGTGCGGGTGGAGCGCCTGACCACTTGGCGAGGGCACGTCACCGTCGTGATGGAGCACCTCGTGGGCCTGTCGTTGGATCAGGTGCTGCGGCATCATGGGCCGCTGCCGGTGTGGTCGGCCTTGGAGATCACCAGCCGAGTGTGCTCGGCCTTAGACGCCGCCTACGCCGGGGTGCCGCCGGGCGAGGCCAAGCCGCTGCGTATCGTACACAGAGACATCAAGCCCTCCAACATCTTGCTCACGGTCTCTGGCGCGGTGAAGGTGCTTGACTTTGGCGCCGCTCGCGCCGAGTTTGACGCCCGCGAGGCCGCCACCCGCAGCATGGCCTTTGGTACGCTGCTGTACATGGCGCCAGAGTGTTTTGACGCTGGGCCGCCCGGCCCGCCTGTGGACATTTACGCCTTGGGCGCGACCTTGGTGGAGCTGCTCTCCGGTGAGCCGTTGGGCAAACTCTCGGTGAGCCCGCAGCGGTTCTGGCCGGCGCTTCAGGCGCGGCTCGCGCGGATGAGCTTGGTGGATCTTCCCGAGGGCCCGGGTCGAGACGCCGTCCTGGAGCTGATCTCACGCACCTTACGTTACGATCCCGACCGGCGACCTGACGCGCAGACGCTCCGCGCCTCCTTGCGTGAGCTGATGAACAAGCAGCCGATCCCCCGTTTTGGGCTCGATCAGCTCGGCGAGACTGTGGTAGATCCACTGTATCGCCGTCGAGAGGTGCTCCCCGCGACGCCCCCCGATGGCACGTTGTTCGTACCCGCGGGCGTACTCGACGCCAAGCCTCCTGAGACAACGAAGGCTGCGCCACCGTTCGCGGACGACGCGACGATCGCGCTCCGCAGGGATGAGGCACCCATCATCTCCAAACGCCTCTCCGCGCCTGTCGCCCCGACGCATTTGGGAAGGTTACCTCAATCACACGCCGCCTCACCGCTGACCGTCACCGCTGGACTCGCCCCGCCCCCGATCCGCGTGCTCCCGAAGCGCCGCACCACATCACCTGAACACCAGCCGACCGACACATTAGAGGAGCTGGATCTCGACGATGAACCCTCCGGCGAGCGGACCAAACCTCGATCACGCCGTTTTATCTGGGTAATGCTCCTGGCCGTCATCGGCGCCGGGCTCGGGGTCGGCGGCATGATCGCCCTGGCGCTGTCTGTGGGGGATGGTGGAGAGGAGCTGCCGGTCGAGCCCCCAGCGGTGGTGTCGCAGCCCACGGAAGTGGTCGAAGGAGCGACAGCGGGCGATTTGGCTCAGCCGAACGCCCCAGCGGAACAGGCCCCTGAGACCGCCCCCACCGCTCAAGGGGTATCCAAACGCGACAAGACCAAAGAAGACACGCCGCCCGTCTCAACCGTGGTGAAGCCTCCACCCCCGCCCAAAGCTCCCGCCCCGACGGGCAAGCTCCGCGTTGGGTCTCTGCCCGCCGACGCCGAGGCCAGCGTCAAGGGCCATGATCCGTGCTCCACCCCCTGCACCTTGACCCTGCCCCAAGGCGCTCACAAGGTGAACATCACCTTCCGCAGCTCATCCGCTGGACCAGAGCTGAGCGGGAGTTGCCAGGTGCAGCTCGCTGAGGCGGGCACGCTCAAGGTGAAGCGGGGCGACGACGTCGTCTTGTGTGAGTGAGGCGTTCTGAGCGCCCCACCACCACCCCTAAGGCTCCACCACCCCCTCCACCACAAACTCCCCGTCCTGAATCACCCACACGTCGATCGGCCCCGTCGTCTCCTCCGTCACCGGATCGTAGTCGAGCTGCCCTGAGGCCCCGAGGAGGTTCACCGCGGCGCCGTCGGAGAAGCTCGCCTTCACCTCGTTCCAGCTCGATGGGCGCACGGGGACCTGGTCGGCGGCGGGCACGCCCGGCGCGGAGAGCTTCCGCAGGCCTCGGGCGAGGTTGAGGCCGGAGGCCTGGCCGTCCTCTTGGTACTGAACCCAGGCGAAGCCGTAGATCAGCATCCAGGCGGCGTCGTAGGCGTGGGCGGTGTAGGAGTAGGCCGAGGCGTCGTCTTGCCAGGCGGCGACGTAGCTCGCCTTGAAGGCGTCGTAGACGGTGCCTGCGGGCACGGACGGGCCGGTGCCGCGCACGTTGGGGAAGAGCGCCTGGGCGTCCTCGTTCACGTTCGCCAGGAGGTCGGCGGTGCGGGCGGTGTCGGGCAAGAACAGGCCCAGGCTGGCGTAGCCGCTGAGCACCCCCGCCGCGTCTAAGAAGCCGGTGAGATCGGCCACGTCGGAGGAGATGAAGAGCACCTCCTCGGGGCCGCTGGTCAAGGCGTCGGCCGTGGCACCGCCGAAGTCTTCGCCGGTGTAGGGGTAGGACGTCGCCTCGCCGCCGCCGGCCTCAAAGGCCGTGGTGAAGACCTCGTCCAGGCCCTCGCCGTAGGCGCCGACCTCGTAGATCACCGAGGCCTTGCGCACGCCGCGCTCCAAGAGGTCGGCCGCCATCACCGCACCTTGGAGAGAGTCCGGCGGGGCCGTGCGCCAGAGCAGGCCGGGCTCGCTGTCGGTGGCGCTCAGGCCGTCCAAGGCGGTGAGCGCGGGGCTGGTGGCGGATGGGGAGATCGTCAGCATCCCCGCGCCTTTGGTGGCCTCGTAGACCGCCTCGACGCGGCCTGAAGACGCCGGGCCGACGGTGGCGGACACACCCAAGGAGTCGGCGAGCCAGGCGCCGAGCTCCACCGCCGCCTCGTCCTTCGTGAGGCCGTCGCCGTTGAAGTCTTCTTCGTTGGTGCAGTGCAGCACGGCGAAGTTGACGCCCTCTAAGCCCGCGTTGTCGTTCGCTTGGCTCACGGCGAGCTCGACGGCGCGGAAGCGGGCGACGTGGCTCTCTAGCTGGTGGTCAAACTGCGTGGCGATGAGGTGGGTGGTCGCCGGATCGAGGGGCAGGGTGAGGGCGTCGGGGGAGGAGGCCACGCAGCGCTCGGGCACCGCGGCGGCCTCGCAGTAGCCCTCCTCGCCGCAGACGGAGCCTTGGCCGAAGGCGTCGCGGCACTCGACGTTCGTGGCGCAGGCCGTGGGCTTGGGCACCTGCAAGGAGCAGGCGGCGGAGGAGAGGAGCAGGAGCGGGAAGACTTGGCGGCGCACCGGAGCACCTCCGCGCGCCCCCGGGCGGGAGGGGGCGCGATGGTTGGGGAGACCTCACCCACGAGGCTGAGGCCAGCGGAGAAGCGTAGCACAAGCGGGGCCTCTCAGGAGGGTTCAAGCACAAGGCTGAGCGAGGGCTCAACTTCAGGCCCGCGCTGCGCTATCCTTGTCGTTCACTCAAAATGACCCCATCGAGGAGCCGGGATGGATCTCAAGGAGCCGAGCGGGCCGCCGAGTCTGGGACCGTCCCTCATCGGGCGTGTGCTCGACGGGCGCTACCGCATCCTCTCTGAGCTCGCCCGCGGGGGCATGGGCCGGGTCTACAAGGCCGAGCAGCAGCCCCTTGGCCGCCCCATCGCGCTCAAGGTGCTGGAGATCGGGCAGCGTGAGGGGGATGAGGCCGAGAGCTTCCGCCAGCGCTTCTTCCGCGAGGCGGCCATCTGCGCCAAGCTCACGCACCCGAACACCGTGCGGATCTTCGATTATGGCAAGACCGAAGACGGGATCTTCTTCATCGCCATGGAGCTTCTGGAGGGCCTGACCCTGCGCCAGGTGTTGACCTCGGACGCGCCTCTGGAGCCCTGGCGGGTGATCGAGCTGACGCTGCAGATCTGCGGCAGCCTCGCTGAAGCCCACGGCCTCGGCCTCGTGCACCGCGACCTGAAGCCCTCGAACATCATCCTCACCAAACACGCCGACGGCCGCGAGTTCGTCAACATCTTGGACTTCGGCCTCGTGAAAGACATCGGCGTCGAGGCCGCCACCGAGGCCACCCAGGCCGGGGTGATCTTGGGCTCGCCGATGTACATGAGCCCCGAGCAGATCCTCCAGAGCCAGCTCGACGGGCGCAGCGACATCTACTCCCTCGGCGTCACCTTGTTCTCGGCCTTCACCGGGCGTAAGCCGTTCCGCCAAGAGAGCGCCTTGGCCCTGATGAACTGCCACCTCAACGTGCCGCCGCCGCCCTTCGCTGAGGTGAACCCCGAGCTCGACCTCCCCGCGAGCCTGGAGTGGATCACCCGCACCTGCCTCCAGAAAGATCCCGCGCGCCGCTTCGCCTCGGTGAAGGAGCTCGCCCGGGCCTTACGCGCCGCGGATCTTGAGCTGCGCGGCGCCTTGCCGAACCTGGTCATGGAGCTCGACGACGCGGGCCGGGTGCGCCTGCCGCCGGAGTTTGAGGAGCAGCTCAGCGCCCGGGGCGTGAGCATGAGCCCCACGGGCGCCTCGGGCCCCACCCGCAGCATTCAGGTGCAGGCCCCCGCCGCCGCCGCGACGGTCACGCTGAACACCACGGGCAGCGCCCCGGCCAAGCGCCCGCGCGAGCGCTCCCGAGGCCCCGGCCCGGCGGTCTGGGGGGTCGTGGCGCTCATCGGCCTGCTCTTCGGCCTGCTCGCCGTGGGCCTGGTGTGGCGGCTCAAGGGCGAAGGCGCCACCGGAGAGGCCGCCGCAGACCTCGGCCCCGACGCCCCCGACGCCCCGGCCGTCACGCCTCCGCCGAGCCCCGACGCAGAGCCCACCCCCAGCGAGGCCGCCCCCGAGGCCGCCCCCGCAGGAGCGCCCGTGTCCAAGACGAGACCGCCCCCTGACGCGCCAAAGCCGCCGCCACCGGCCAACACGCCGAGCCCCACCGCGCCGCCGATCATCGTCGACACCACCCCCGCGCCGGTCCCGACGCCCGAGCCCAAGCCCGAGCCCAAGCCTGGCGAAGAGGGCTGGGCCAAGCCCAACTCCGACCTCAAAGACCCCTGGAAGGACTGAGCCCCGATGTCCACCGCCCCCTCCTCGCCCCGCGCCGTCTTTCGTGCGCTCTGCCTCCTCACCCTGCTCGCCGCCGTCGCCCCCGAGGCGCTGGCCCAAGACGCCACCACCGAGGCCCGAGCCAAGGAGCTCTACGAGAACGGCGCCGCGCTCTACGAAGAGGGCCGCTATGAGGAGGCGATCTTGGCCTGGGAGGAGGCTTACCGCCTCTCTAGCCGCCCGGTCCTCTTGTTCAACATCGCCAACGCCTATGAGCGCCTGGGCCGCTACGACGAGGCCATCGACGCCTTGAGCCGCTACCGGGCCTTCGCCAAGGCTGAAGAGCGCGAGTCCCTCGACCGCCGGATGCAGAACCTGGAGCGCCGCCGCGACGAGGCCGCCGCCGCCGCCGCCGCGACGCCCACCCCGACGCCGACGCCGACGCCCACGCCCACGCCCACGCCTGCGCCCACCGTCGCCGAGGCCCCAGGCCGCTCGCCGCTGCCCTTCGTGCTGATGGGCGCCGGGGTGGCCGGGGTGGGCGTCGGCGCGGTGTTCGGCGCGCGCTCCTTGAGCGCCGGGGCCGAGGCCGAGGCGCTGTGTGTGGGCGAGGGCCCCCTGTGCCCCGACACCGCCGCGCCGTACCTGGACTCGGCCAAGCGGAGCGCGCTCATCGCTGACGTCAGCCTTATCACCGGGGCTGTGCTCGTGGTCGGTGGTTTGGGGTGGGGTATGTTCGGCATCCAAACCGAGGCCGTGAGCCTCTCGGTCTCGCCGTCGAGCCTCACCCTCTCCGCCCGCTTCTGAGGATCCATGCCCGGCCCACGCTGGTTGACGCGGCTGTTTCAAGGAGACGACCCCTCCACCGAGGAGCACCGCCGCCCCGCCGTCGTTGATCTCATCGGTTACCCCGGCGCCTCGCTGCGCCAGCACAAGGCCACGGGGGACCTCGTCGCCGACCCCGGCGTCATCTGGCGCTCGGGGGAGCACGACGGCTTAGAGCGCCACATCCTCGCCGAGCCGATGGCCCCCTTCACCGACGTGCTGCTCGTGCTCTCTCACGGGGACTTCGTCGCCGCCACCAGCGCCAGCGGCGCCCCTTGGCTCACCCGCCTGCAGACGCTCGCGCACGACCGCTACCAGGCCCTACGCGCCGCCGACCCTTCCTTGCCCGAGCGCCGCCTGCGCGTGCGCCTCGTCGCCGACGGCTCCGGCGACGTCAACCGCCAGTCTTACGGCCTGCCCGACGGCGAGTTCATCACCGGCCTCGCCCCGCACATCTACGGCGGCCCGTCCTCCCGCTCGCGGCCCCTCGCCACGGTGCACCTGCACCTGCCCGACGTCTCCGCGGGCTACCGCAAGGTCGGCCGCCTCTTTGATGACCAGCGCGCCTTCCGCCTCGGCAGCCACTGGCTCGACTCCTTCTCCGATCCTGAGCTGTTAGAGCCCGCCCTCGTCGAGCTGCGCCCCTCCGCCGATGGGGGCGTCGAGCAGCGCCTCCGCGACGACCTCCCCGCCGAGTACAGCGTGCAGGCCGAGGTGCAAGGCGGCGCCCGGGTGCTCACGCTGCGCCGCAACGAGCGCGCCTTCGCCCACCTCGTCGTCGAGATCTACGCCGAGCAGCTCCAGCCTCAAGACCTGCACAAAGAGGCCCGCGCCCGCCTTCGCCTCGCCATGCCCCCGGAGGAGGCCCTCGCCCGCATCGAGCGCGCCGCCGAGGCCCACCGCAGCGCCTCCCGGGCCCGCCGCCCAAACTCGACGATCACCGAGGTCATCGTCTACGCCGACCACGCCCGGGTCACGCGCATCCGCCAGGTCGAGCGAAACCCCGGCCGCGTCGCCGTGCAGTTCCGCAGCCTCGCCCCAAACCTCAGCGCTGAAGGCCTCTCCGCCGAGCTGCGCGCCGGTCGCGCCCGGGTGGTGGACCTCCGCGTCGTCAGCGACGCCCAGGCCGAGGCTGAAGACCGCGATCAGCTCCGCCGCGAGGCCCTCGCGCTCGTGCAGTCCGCCCAAGACCTCATCTTGCAGGTCGAGGACCTCCTGCGCCGCCGCCTCAACCTCTCCCAGCAGGCCATCACCCGCCCCGCTGAAGACGACGAGGAGGGCGGCGCCATCGCCCTCGTCCGCGCCCGCCTCGACCGCATCCGCCTCAGCGAGCGTGAGCTTGACGAGGCCCTGAGCCAGCGTGTGCAGGCCGCCGCCGCCTTAGACGACAAGCTCAGCGCCGCCCTCCGTAAGCTAGAGCGCCCCCCCGCCGACGGCGTGACCGTCGAGGTCGAGCTCGACGTGCGCGCCCCGGGCCCCATTGAGCTGGCCTTGCACTACACCATGGTCGGCGCCCGCTGGAGCCCCACCTACACCGCCCGCTTCTTGGAGTCCTCGAACAAGCTGGAGCTGACCACCCACGCCCTCGTCTCCCAGGAGACCGGCGAGGACTGGCCCAGCGTGCGGGTGCGGCTCTCCACCGCCGCCGACAAACGCTCCGCCGACCCGCCGCCTCTGCGCCCCTGGGCCTTGGGCTCGGGCCCGGAGCTCGCCGAGCTGCTGCGCGCGAACGCCAGCGCCAGCCTCACCGCCATCTTCGCCGAAGACGAAGACACCTCCGACCCCAACCTGCACGAGGCGAACGCCCCCTGCACCATCGCCTCGGGCGAGGACGAGCGCGTCACCCTGCACGTCGATCTGCTCAGCGCTGAAGAGCGTCTGGTCTGCGCCCCACGCATCGACGCCCGGGCCTTCCGCCGCGCCGTGGCCCCCTGGACCGCCCCGCGCCAGCTCCCCGAGGGCCCCGTCTCCAGCTTCTTGGGCAACCACTACCTCGGCAGCGGCCGCCTGATGGCCACCACCCCCGGCCACCCCGTCGAGGTGGGCTTGGGTCCCGACCTGCGCGTCTTCTGCCAGCGCAGCCTCGTCGAGCGCGAGCGCCGCGAGGCGAGCCCCGCCCCGGGCCTCGTCTCCCACCTCTTCCACTACCGCACGATGATCGCCAGCCGCCGCCGCGACCGCGTGACCCTGCGCCTCATCGAGCAGCTCCCGACCCCCGACGACAACGGCGTGCAGGTGCTGCTCTCCGGCGCCAGCGCCAGCGTGCCCGCCGAGGCCCTGCACAACGCCAGCGACCACACCGTGAGCTGGGACATCGTCCTAGAGCCCGGCGGCATGGCCGCGGTGGAGTTCACCTTCACCCTGATCGTGCCCCAGAGCGGCGAGACCCAGCGCCGGATGAGCGAGGAGGAGCTGTTGAGCGTGATTTGAGGGGCAGGCTAATGCTCAGGCGACCGGGCTCGACCAAGCTCAGGCGACCCAGCTCACCACGGCGAGCCCCCTCGCCGAACGTCGGCCGAACCACCTCACCACGGCGAGCACCCTCGCCGAACGTCGGCCGAACCACCTCACCACGGCGAGCACCCTCGCCGAACGTCGGCCGAACCACCTCGCCACGGCGAGCCCCCTCGCCGAACGTCGGCCGAACCACCTCACCACGGCGAGCACCCTCGCCGAACGTCGGCCGACCCACCTCACCACGGCGAGCACCCTCGCCGAACGTCGGCCGAACCACCTCACCACGGCGAGCCCCCTCGCCGAACGTCGGCCGAACCACCTCGCCACGTCCAGGCCCCTCGCCGAACGTCGGGCGACCCACCTCACCACGGCGAGCCCCCTCGCCGAACGTCCGGCGAACCACCTCGCGTGGCGCTTGCGGAGGCAAAAAAGTCGTGGCACCCTATTTGGGTCTTGGCGGGGGGAATCCCGCGAGGCAAGCCATCCTAACAAATGGAGCGACCGCGAGATGATCACCACGACCCTCTTCCCCGGCAACCGCACCCAGACCCACCTCGCCGCCACCCATGTGCTCGCGCTGCTCGTGGCGGCCACGACCGACCCCAAGGTCCACGCGCTCCTGGTGCTCTGGGCCCAGGTCGTCGCCCAGGCGGTCGTGGACGCCCGCGCCGCCCACCGCGCCAAACAGGGCCTCTGGCGCGCGCGCTACGATGAGCTCGAGCCCCTGGACAAGGCCGCCGATGGCGCGCTGCGCTTCGCTGAGGCCGCCATCGAGAAGAAGCTCGGCGCCGAGGGTGTGGCGCTGTTCCACCGCCTGCTCAACGTCGCCCGCCTCTCCGACGTGACCGGCGGGCCCCTCGCCAAACAATACAGTCTCGTGGAGGACCTGCGCGCCCGGGTCGAGGCCGAGCCCGACGCCCACGGCCTGCCCCTGGAGCGGCTGGAGGAGGTGTTCGCCACAAACGCCGCCCTGGGCGCGGGGATCGCCGCCGAACAAGAGGCCAAACGCGCCTGGAAGGCCGCCGCCGCCGCCCTGGCCGAGGCCGAGGACAACTTCCGCGACGGCTACCGCGTGCTCGTGCGCTCCGTCGTGCAGCTCTTGGGCGAGACCGGCGCGGCGGCGATCCTGCCGAGCTTCACCCGCAGCCGGGGCGGCGGCGCCCAAGACGCGGCGGCGCCCGAGAACACGACACAGACGGCGGACGGTGACGACGCCGACGGGGACGTCGAAGAGGGCTGACCCGGGGCGTCCATGGCGGCGAGCAGTTGAGCCACCACCCGACGTGCCCGCCGCCCGACCTGTCCGCCGCCCACCCTCCCCGCCTCCTTGAGCCCGCAGCACCACCACCAGCGCCGGGGTCGGCCCCGCGTGCGGGGTGAGCGGGTTGTCCTCGCGGGAGCTCAGTAGGGGTCCGGAGCCCGTGACGGGCGAGAGGACCCCGAATGCGCAGCGAGCCAAAATCCGGGATGGATTTTGGTGAGCGGTCCCGCGAGGGCGACCCCGAGCACCGCGCGATCAGGGGCCGACCCCGGCGCGTCCGTGTCGCCACAACGCTCACCGCCGCGCGACCCCACCGAGAGCCCCGAAGCGCCACCACCCCGCCGATCCCAGGCGAGCGGTCGTGCGCGATCCGGACCCCGCACAATCAGGGCCCACCTCGGCGCGTCCGTATCGCCACAACGCTCACCGCCTCGCGACCCCACCGAGAGCCCCGAAGCGCCACCACCCCGCCGATCCCAGGCGAGCGGTCGTGGCCGATCCGAACCCCGCACAATCAGGGCCCGACCCCGGCGCCTCCGTGCCCCAACGTCGCTCACCGCCTCACGACCCCACCGAGCGCCCCGAAGCGCCACCACCCCGCCGATCCCGTGCAAGCGGTCGTGGCCAATCCGAACCCCACACAATCAGGGACCGGCCCCGGCACGTTGTCTGCTCCACAACGCTCACCGCCTCGCGTCCCCACCGAGCGCCCGACGACGCCGCAGGCTCACCCCGGCGCCACCAACACCGCCGCAAAGAACCCGTCTGTGCCATGTCGGTGCGGCGTGAGCACCAGGCACTCCCCATCCCCCAGCGCGGCGGCCCGGGCCTCGCCCCACAGCTCGCGGAGCGGCAACAGACGCCAGCCGGGATGCCCCGACAAGAAGGCCTCGACGACGCCCTGGTTCTCTGCGCGAAGCAGCGAGCAGGTGGCGTACACCACACGGCCGCCCGGTGCGGCCAAGGTCGCGGCGCGGGTCAGGATGCCGAGCTGCTCCTCCCTTCGGGCGGCCCGGTCTTCGTTGGTGAGGAGCTGCCGCAGGCTCGGGTGCCGCCGCAGCGTGCCTGTGCCCGAGCAGGGCGCGTCCACGAGCACACGCACGGCGCTCGCGGGGGCCACGGGCAGAGGGCCGTCGGCGGGGATGACGTCAAAACGCACAAACTTCGTCCCGGCGCGGGCGGCGCGCTGGCGGGCGCGTTTGATGGCCTCGGCGCGCACGTCGAAGGCCCACAGACGCTGGCGGTCGCGCAGCTTGGGGGCGATGGCCAAGGATTTTCCGCCGGCCCCGGCGCAGAAATCGACGATGAGCCCCTTGGGCGGGGGCTCCACCATGGCGGCGATGAGCTGGCTGCCCTCGTCTTGAATCTCGACCAGGCCCTCGCGGAAGGCGCGGCCCCCGGCCACGTTCGCCGACTCTCGCACCAAGAGCGCGTCCGGGGCCAAGGCGCCGAGCTCGGCGGAGATGCCTTCAGCGGCCAAGGCGGCCCGGGCGCGGTCGCGGTCGGTCTTGAGGCGGTTGGCGCGCAGGCCGATGGGCGCGCGCTCGGCCAAGGCGGAGACGAGGCGGGCGGCCTCGGCGGGGCCCAGCTCGTCGAGCCAGGCCGCGGCGAGCCAGCGGGGCAAGGAGCCCATGAGCGACAACAAGGTCAGGTCGTCGGGCTTGGTGGACTCGGCCCAGGCGCGCAGGCTGGCGCGGTCGTCGCGCAGGGGCTCAAAGATCGGGGCGCCGAAGGTCTCGGCGGCGAGGGCCGGGGGCAGGCCGCCCTCTCGCACGAGCTGGGCCAGCCAGAGGGCCAAGGGCGCGCGGGCGCCGTCCCAGCCGCCGAGGCGCAGCAAGAGCGCGGCGCTCTCGTGGCGGCGTAAGGTGGCGTAGAGGCCGTCCTTGAGGATCGCCCGGTCCTTGCTGCCCAGGCGATGATCTTCACGAAACCGACGGCGGAGGAGGGTCTCGGCGTGAGCGCCCTCCTCAAAACACCGCTCCAGAAGCTCCGTCGCCACGCTCAGCAACAGCCCAGGCCGCCCGGCGCGCACCAAGAGGGGCGGCGCCTCAGCGGGCGGACGAGGGAGCGCGTCGAGCAGCGACGAGAGCATCGGTTCGGCCTGGGGCTACTGGAACGCGGCCTTGACCTGGCCGAAGGTGGCCATGGTGAGGTCGGTCACGGCGGCGAGGCGCTCGGGGGTGGCGTTGATCGCCTTGATGTTGTTGTTGATCTGCTTGGTGACCTTGGGGATGTCGGCGGCGGCGACGCCGTTGCGCTTGAAGATGTCGGGGTTGATCATCCCGGGGAAGGCCGCCACCTCGGCGACGAGGCCCTTGACCTCGGGGACGAGCTTCTCGACGTCTTGCAGGGTCTTGTCGAGGTCAGTCAGGGAGGTGTTCAGGGTGTCGATGGCCGTCTGAACCTCGGGGACGACGGCGTCCTGGGCGCTGACCTTGGGCACGCGGCCGCCCTCGATCGCCACGGTGAGCTTCTTGCCGGCCTTGTTCTTGAGCTCGGTGAGCGCCGTCTCCAGAGAGGTCGTCTGGTCGAGCTTGAGCGCCGCGGCGAGGGAGGTGTTCACCTTCGTGAGGTTGTTCTCCGTGGCCTGGAGCGTGTCGTGGATCGTCTTGGCCTTGGTGAACGCGGGGTTGAAGTCTTCAACCGCCGTGGTCTTGATCTCGGGGTATTTGCTCTCGGCGGCCTCGCCGGACTTGTCTTTGTCTTTGCCCGCGAAGGCGTCCACGGCGGGCAAAGCGACGGCGGTGAGGGCGGCGAGCAGCAAGAGGGGGCGGAAGTTCATGGTCATCTCCAGGGGATCTGTTTTTGGGGTCAGTGGATTCGCGGCGGCCTATAACCCGGCTGTGACGCGGGTGTTCCATTTGTCTCGCCGCTCGTTGTGAGCGGATCAACTCGCCGCATCGGTTAGAGGGACGGGCGATGGAGCTGAGCACGACCACACGCCCCGCCGCGCCCCGCGCCCGCCGCCACGATGAGCTGGGCGGGCTGCGCGGCGCCTTGTGGTCCATCGCCTCGGCCTGCCCCCTCGCGCTGTTCTTGGCGCCGTGGCCCCCCGAGGGCGATCGGGCCGTGGCGACGGCGGGGGCCTTGGGCCTGGGCGCGCTCCTCGTGCTGTTGGGGGCGCTGCGCCTCGCCCGCTCCCCACGACAAGGCCGCAACTTCGCCGGGCTGGGCGTGGTGCTCGTCGCCGGGGTGACCACGGCGGGGCTGCTGATGGCGCCCGGCGCGGCGTTCGTGACGCTCCTCGCCGCCGGGGCCGCGCTCACCCGCATCTACCCCCGCGCGCCCCAGGCGGTCTGGGCCGACGCCCCCCGAGATGAGGCCCGGGGTGCCGCCTTCGCCGCGCTGGCCTGTGTGGTCTTGGGCCTCGGCGTGCAGCGCAGCCTGGGCTCGGCGGCGGTGGCCCTGCTCGCGCCGTCTCTCGCCGTGGGCCTGGCCCTGCGGTACAGCTTCTCCGACCGAAACCCCGACCTCACCCGCCGCGCCCCCGCCGTGCTCGGCGCCCTGAGCGTCCTCATCGCCGCCGGGCTGGCCGGTCGGAGCCCCGCCGGGGCCGTCGCCGTGAGCACCTTGGCGCCCCTGGGCGCGCTCTTGGCCACACGCCGGGCTGAAGGCGCCGCCCCGGCGATGCCCGGCATCTGGGAGGTGATCCTCGGCGATCCGGCCCGGGTGCTCGTCGCCACCTTCGCCGGGATCTGCCTCGCCGGGGGCGTGCTCTTGAGCTCGGGACCGGCGGCCTCGGGCGACGCCGTGTCGTTCCTGGACGCGCTGTTTATGGCGGTGAGCGCCACCTGCGTCACCGGCCTCGGCGTGATCGACATCACCACGGCCTTCTCCGGGCTGGGGCGGGTGATCCTGCTCTTGCTCATCCAGGTCGGCGGCCTGGGCATCATGACCTTCTCGGCGGCGGCGCTCACGCTCTTGGGCCAACGCCTGAGCGTGCGGCACGAGCGCACGATGACCGGGCTCCTGGGCGCTGAGGGCCCGGGGCACCTCCAGGCGGAGCTCAAGCGGGTGCTGGGCCTCACCTTTGTGATTGAGGGCCTCGGGGCCGCCGCGCTCACGAGCCTGTTCATCCAGGCGGGGGACGCCCCCGGCGACGCCTTGTGGCGGGGCGTGTTCACGTCGATCTCCGCGTTCTGCAACGCCGGGTTCGCGCTCCAGAGCGACAGCCTCGTGGGGTACCAGACCAACCCCGGCGTGCTGCACGTCGTCGGGCTGCTCATCATCTTCGGCGGCTTGGGCCCGGCGGTGATGCTCGCGGCGCCGAGGCTCGTGCGCGGCGGCTACATGAGCCTGCACGCCCGACTCTCGTGGGTGACGGCGGCGGTGCTGCTCGTCCTGCCCGCGCTGTTCATCGCCGGGGCCGAGTGGGGCAACACCTTGGCCGGGCTCTCCACGGCGGATCGGGTGCACAACGCCTGGTTCCAGTCGGTGACCTTACGCACGGCGGGGTTCAACTCCATCGACCTCGCCGCGCTCAACCCGGCGACGGTGCTGATGATGATCCTGATGATGTTCATCGGCGGCGGGCCGGGGTCTACGGCGGGCGGCATCAAGACCACGACGGCGGCGATCCTCTTTCTCGCGGTGCTCGCGGCGGTGCGGGGTCAAGAGCACGCCCAGGCCTTCGGGCGGCGTATCCCGACGGGCACGGTCTACCGCGCCATCGCGATCACCACCGTCGGCGGCCTGGTGGCCTTCGTCGCCGCCGTGGGCGTGCTGCTCACCCAGGCGATGCCGCCCTTGATGGCCCTGTTTGAGGTGGTCTCCGCCTTGGGCACGGTCGGGCTCACCACCGGGGGCACCTCACTTCTGGATGAGGTGGGCAAGGTGCTCATCATCCTCTGTATGTTTATGGGCCGGGTGGGCCCGCTCACCCTCTTCTTGCTGCTCAACGAGGCCCGCGCCACGGCGGGACCGGGGCTGCCTGATGAGAACGTCCCGGTCGGCTAAACCCTGTCGGCCAATTCAGGTTCATGAGGAGGGCGCAGATGCCCCAGAAACAAGCCCTGGTGATCGGTCTTGGGCAGTTCGGCAGCGCGCTCGCGCGGTCGTTGGTCTCCCAGCACGTCGAGGTGGTCGGCGTCGACACCCGCATGGAGCGGGTGCAGGCCGCCGCGCCTTACCTCACCGACGTGGTCTGCCTCAACGCCACCGACGAGGCCGCCTTGGCGGGGCTCGCGCCGTCGCGTCGTGACCTCTGCGCGGTGTCGCTTGGCGAGAACGCCCGGGAGGGCTCGATCCTGGTGACGGCCCTGCTGCGGCAGATGGGCGCGCCAAAGATCATCTCCCGGGCCACGGACGACCTTCACGAGCGGGTCTTGCGGCTCGTCGGCGCCCACGAGGTCGTGAACCCCGAGCGGGCCTACGGTGAGCGCCTCGCCACCCGCCTCGCCCACCAAGGCGTCGCCGACATCATCCCCTTGGGCGACGGGCTCAGCCTGACCGAGCTTATTGTGCCGTCGAGCTTCGTCGGCCGCAGCCTCATCGAGCTGACCTTGCCCAAACGCCACGGCGTCACCGTCGTCGCGATCCGCATGAAAGACCGCGAAGGCGCCACGCACCTGCTCTTGCCCGACCCCCGCCGCCCCTTGCGTGAGGACGACGTGCTGCTGCTCGTCTCCCAGACCGGCGCGGCGCTCTCCCTCGCGGACCGGAGCTGAACGATGCGCCTACGCACCGAGCTTCGTCTAGGCATCGGCGCGCTCTTGGCCGTTCAGGCGCTCACGACCCTGGCCGCCGTGAGCCTGTTGGGGCGGATGGGCCCCGCCGTAGACGTCGTGATGCAAGAGAACGTCGTCTCCATTGAGGCGGCTGAAGACATGCTCGCCGCCGTCGCCGACCCCAACCCCGAGAGCACCCAACACTTCATCGACGGCCTGGCCCGGGCGCGGTCCAACGTCACTGAAGAGGGTGAGCCCGCGCTGTTGGACGTGCTGGAGGCCCGGGGCCCCGCGGCGCTGAACGGCGACGCGGCGGCGCGGCACGACACGGTGAAGGCCGCCCGGGCCTTGGCTGAGGTCAACCGCGACGGCATGGCCAAAGCGAGCGTCGCCGCGCGGTCCCGGGCCTTCGCCGGGGCCTGGAGCGCCGTGCTGTTGGGCCTCCTGAGCTTCGGGCTGAGCCTCGTGCTCACCCGCCGCCTGCGCGCCCGCATCGACGACCCGCTCCAAGAGCTCGCCGCGGCCTTGGAGGGCGTTCAGGAGGGCTGCGCCGTGCGCCGGGTCGAGGTGTTTGAGGGCCCGGAGGAGGTGCGCCGGGTGAGCGAGCTCGTGAACCGCCTGCTCGACGACCGCCGCAGGCCCCTGGACGCCCGGCCCGTCCAGGTTCACGACCCCGAGGCCCGCGCCGCCTTACGCCTCGTGCTCGATGAGCTGCCCGGCGCCGTCGTGCTGCTCTCGGCGGACGGGCGACCCCAGGTGGCGAACCTCGCGGCCTTGGCCTTAGAGGCCGCGGAGCTCGACGTCGCCCGGGCCGGAGCCCCGCCGTGGAGGGTGACGCCCATCGGCGAGACCGGCGCACGATTGGCGCGCCTGCCTAGTCCGGCGGCCCAAACCGAGGATCCGTGAGCAGGGACTCATCGGTGAGGCTCTCCAAGAAGGCGAGGAGCTGGCGGCGCTCATCGTCGCTCAGCACGAAGCCCTTCACGAAGAGGCTCTGGTACGGCCCGCCCTCGCCGCCTTTGGCGTAGTGGTCCAGCACGTCGTCTAAGGTGGCCAGGCTGCCATCGTGCATGTACGGCCCGGTGACGGCGACGTTCCGTAAGCTCGGCGCCCGAAAGCGCCCCATGTCGGCGGCGCTGCCGGTCTGCTCGATGAGGCCCTGGTCGGTCTCGGGGTAGGCGCCGTAGCCGTCGAGGTTGTACAGGCCGTTGTTGTGGAAGGTCAGCTCATCAAAGACGGTGGTGGCGCTGCGCGCGGCGTCGCTCATCAAGTAGCCGCCGTGACAGTGGAAACACTCCATGCGCTCCGAGTTGAACAAGGAGAGGCCCGCCCGGGCGTCGGCGGAGAGCGCGCTGAGGTCGGTCTTGTTGATGAAGCGGTCGTAGGGGCTATCCGCGCTGATGATCGACCGCTGGAAAGCGGCCAAGGCGCGGGTGACGCCGCTGAGGCTCACCCCTTCGCCGGGGAAGGCCGCCTCAAACATCGCCGCGCGCTCGGCGTCGTCGGCTTGGCGGCGGATCAGCTCGTCCTCTTGGCCCGCGAAGCCCAGCTCCACCGGGTCTTCGCCGAAGATCGGCACCAGGGCTTGATCCTCCAACAGCCGCATCGTCGTCGAGGCCCAGGTGAGCCCCGCCGCGTAGGCCACGTTCACCAAGGACATCGAGGCCCGGCGGTGGACCTCGCCCGTGGAGCCCAGCGCCGTGGCCTGGCCGTCGGTGAAGGCGAGCTGCTGGAGGTGGCAGTCGCCGCAGGACTGGGTCTGGTTCAACGAGAGCTGGCGGTCGTAGAACAACACCCGGCCCAAGGCCACCTTCTCCGCCGTCATGGGGTTCTCTTCAGGCACCCAAGGCTCGGGGAAGCCGGCGGGCAGCGTCCACTGCCAGGCGGAAGACGCCGTGTCGTCGCTCGGCGCGTCGTCTTTGCAGCCCAGGCCCAAAGCCGAGGTGAGGGCGACGAAGAGGAGGGCGCGTTTGGTCATGGACTCGCTCATCTCACCGAGAATACCGTCTGCGCGGCGGGGTCGCCGACGTCATCGCCCCAAGGCAGGCCCAAGGCGCCGAACCAAGGGCTGCAGTCGCCCATCCCCGGCCCTGACATGCAGGTGGAGTCCGGGCCGTCGAGATCCACCCCGGCGGTGAGGGCGGCGAGGTCGATGCGCACGAGGTTGGTCGCCGGGTCAAAGCCGTCGAGGGTGATCGTGAGGCGGTTGGGCGAGGCGCAGCCCGTCACCGCGCCGTCGGTGTCCGTCTCGCAGCCCGTCGAGCCGAGGTGGAAGAAGAAGCCCTCCGGCGCCGCCGTGGTGCGACCGTCAAAGCGCCAGAACTTGTAGCCCGACTCCCAGGTCCAGAAGAGGCTGGAGAGGTTCAGAGGGCTCGGCGCCGTCGCCGGGTCTTGGTGGTTCAGCTCAAAGGGCAGGCCGAGGGTGAAACGTAGGGCGACGGTGTCGTGAGCGGCGACGGTGCCGCTCATCACGCCGTTCATCTCCGCCGTGCCGTTGGCGCAGGCCCCGGTCTTGTCCTCAAAGTCGAGGAGCGCGACGTCGTAGACCTGCCACATCCCGTCTTGGTCGAGGGTGACGGGGTGCTCGCCGCCATCGGCGTCGATCAAGGTGAGGTCGTGGACGTAGAGGCGGTTGTCGAAGGCCTCCAAGGTCGCGCCGCTCACGCCGAGCCCGGTGGGCTGGGCGCCGCACGAGAAGGGCACCTCGCCCACCGTCGCCTCAAAACGCACGGTGACCGCCTCGGACTCGCTCTCGTCGCTGTGCTCGTGGCCGGAGTCGTCGTGATCGTGGTCTTTGTCACCGCAGGCGAAGAGCAGGAGCGCGGCGAGGGGGGCGGTTCGGGCGAGGCTCATCAGGGTTCCTCAAGGAGGCAGGGTCGATGTTGGGGGAGCTCAGCGGCTCCAGCGCCGGGTGAGCGAGGCGCCGACGGCGGCGGTGAGCGGGACGTTGTGCCCGATCCCCGGCAGCGGCAGGCTGGCGCTCAGGCCGAGGTCGAGGCGGGTGAGAGGCGTGACAGCCCAGCCGAGGCCCAGCGCCGCGCTCCAGTCCGAGCGCCCAGCGCCCACAGCCACGCCGTCCACGACGCCGGGCCCAGCGAAGTACCAGCCCAGAGACGCCGTGGTGACGAGGGTGGGCCGCAGCCGGGCGACGCCGCCCAAGGTCATCTCGGCGCCAAAGCCCGGGGAGTTCTGGGCGTCGGTGGCGTAAGGGATGAGCCCCGTGGCCGCGGCGCGGACGCCGAAGGTCTCCCCGGCGTAACCCAAGCTCACGCCTATCCGGCCCAGGCCGTAGCCGAGCCCCGTCGCCGCGCCGTCAGCGGCGGCGCCCAAGGGCAGGTCCACGCCCAGGCGCAGGGCTGGGGCGAGGCGCTCATCGGCGCTCCAGGGCTCGACGATGGCCCAGGCGCGGGCGTCTCCGGGGCCGACCATGCGCTGAGACTCGGAGCGCCGCATCACGAGGGGCAGCTCCCCGCCGAGCTGCATCCACTCGCCGACCCGCCGCGCGCCGCGGGCCCCGAGGCGCAGATCCAGGCCGTCGCCGCCCTCGATCCGCACGTCCCCGGCCAAAGACCGCGCCCCATAAAAGCTCGCCGCGCTGAGCCCAACCCCCGCCGCCGCGACCTCCTCGCCGAGCAGCCACAGCGGGTCGCCGTTCGCCCCGGCCACACAGCAGGAGCCCGCCCAGGCCGCGCCGCCGAGCAGCGCCGCGAGGATCACCAGGCCTCCACGGCGAGCAAGAACGGGTCCTCGGGCTCGCCCACGATGGCGCCGTCGAAGAACCACAGCCCCGTCATGTCCAACGCCGTCGTGAGCTCGTAGACCCCGCCGCCCTCCTCCACGACCTCCACGACCCCCTCGCCGTGGCCCATGTCGGGCATCGTCGCCTCGATCGTGAGGCTGAGGCCCACGA
Organism: Myxococcota bacterium; assembly: GCA_023150775.1. Lineage (GTDB taxonomy): Bacteria > Myxococcota_A > UBA796 > UBA796 > CAJQPC01 > JADKFE01. Next base: position 19,659 of record JAKLKE010000008.1, on the reverse strand, counting down.
GGCCCTCGCCGAGCGCGTCTTGGGCGGTCAGGCGCAGGGTGTCGTGCCCCAGGCTCACCGTGTCCGCGTCGAGGCTCAACAGGGCCGCGCCGGACTCGCTCCAGGCGGAGACGATGGTGACCGGCGCCTGCTCACCGCAGGCGGCGAGGGTGCAGAGCGAGAGCAGCGAGAGGAGCAGGCGAGGCGTCACGGCGGAGGCCCGAGGACTGGCGTTCGCCCACAGACCTAACCGCGACCGCGACCGAGGCGACGCGGCGAGATGTCGCGCCAGCCGTGGCTTGAGCCCCTCAGGCCCGCTGCTTCGCCGCCACCTCAAACTTGAGCATGTTCTCCGGCAGCGACCGCTGGGACACCTGAGACGCGACGCTGTCAGCGATGTTGCCGCCGGGGTGGGAGAAGATCCGGTAGATGAGCAAGCAGTCATCCGCCGTCTTGCCCGGCTGAACCTCCCACGAGCCGCTGTTCAGCGTCACCTGCACGGCGTCAGGAAAACGGCTCACCACGGCGCTGTGGGCCTCGGCGTATTTGGTGACGTCCAGAGGGTTCCAGGCGCGTTTGTGGTGCCCAGGCCGCCCGCCGATGTCCCGGCGGATCGACGACTGCAAGAACCAGTACCGATCCGAGATCGGTACCCAGGCCGGGGACCGCATCACCTGGTAATAGTGCAGCGCATCTGAAGACTTGTGCAGCACGACGCTCTCGGCCAAAACCCCGCCGGAGATCGCCTTGTGGGCGGGCACGTCGCAGATCGTGTCAAACAGGGCCTGGGGCCGCACCGCGACGGGGCGCACGCCTTTGTAGGCCAGCACGCCGTAACCCGTCACAGACTTCTGGTAGAGCGCGACCCCGTCCACGTCGGCGTCGAGGAGCGTCCAGCCGGCCTCAGCGTCGAGCAGAGCGTGAATGGCGCTCGGGCTCAGCGAGGCGGCCAGGGCCCCGCCGGGCAGCGCGGCGGCGGCGGTCAAGGCGGCGGCGCCCACGAAGAACCCGCGGCGGCTCAGGCGCGGCGACATGCTCAGCCCCCCATCTTGGCGCGGGTCACCCGCTCAAAGTTGAGGATGTTGTCGGGCAAGGTCTGCCCGGTGACGGCCTCGGCCATGCTGTCGGAGAGGCTGCCGCCGGGGTGGCTCACGATGCGGTAGATGACGCGCACCTTGCCCGGGCCCAAGGGCAGCAGCTCCCAGGATCCATGGTTCAGCGGGGTGATCACCGCGCCGCTGTACCGCCGCTGCACAGAGGCGTAGGCCTCGGGGTAGAGGTTCGGGTCGAGCATGTCCCAGGTCTGCTTGTGGTGGCCATCTTCGCCGTTCACGTCCCAGGTGTTCTGGGCCTTGAGGAACCAGTACCGATCCGACACGAAGGGCACCGGCGAGGCCAAGACCTGATAAAAATGCACCCGGCCCGTCGTGTCCGACCACAGCACCTTGGCCTCGGCGAGCAGGTCGGTGAGCCCGGCCTGGTTGCCGATGTCGGCGATGAGGCCAAAGAGCGTGTCGGCGTCGAGCGCGCAGTCCTTCACGCCCTTAAACGCCGGGACCGGCAGCCCGGGGACGTCTTTGCGGGTGACCGTCACGCCGTCTTTGCTGGCGTGGCTCGCCCAGCCGGAGTCGCTGTTCAGCGCCGTCTGAATCGCCTTGGGCGTGAGCGTGGTGAGCGCGGCGGTGGGCTCCGCCGCCAACGTGACGGGGGCGGCGACGGTCAGCCACAAGGCGGCGAAGGTGGCGAGCAGGGCTGGGCGCATGAGGGCTCCGAGGCGAAGGCCCAGGATACACCCAGCTCTGCGCAGCGGCGACAGGGCGAGCGAAGATCCTCGCCCTGCGCCGCCTTCAGCTCACTCCGCGCCGGTGTCCGAGGGGCTCGGCGGCGCGTTGAGGGACAAGGAGATGCCGCTCGCCCCGCTGCCGCCGGTCGGCAGACGCCCGCTGGACTCCCCGCCGCCCGCGGCCACGGGCTCGCCGGGCTCGTTGAGCACGCCGTCGCCGTCGGTGTCGGCGAAGGACCACAGGTACACGATGGTCTCCGCGGGCACGTTCAGGGTGTAGGACTTTGAGGTGTCCGTGGCGATGTCGGCGACGTCCCAGCTCTCGGAGTCATAGGCGTAGGTCTTGAACTCCGAGACGTAGATCTCGCTCGACGGGCGGTACTTGAGCGCGACGGTGTACACCTTCGTGCCCGCGGGCAGCCCCGCCGTGGCGTCACCGAAGGCCACGCCCGAGGCCAAGGACACCTCACCGCTGATGCGGGTGAAGGGCACCAAGGAGAAGCCGTCGCTGCCGCCCAAGGGGATCTGCACGTCGTAGCCGCTGAGGCTTGAGGAGCCCACGGTGATCGGGCCGCCGTCGGTGTCCGGGGCGGAGATGTAGCCGCCCCAGCGGTCGGTGGCGTCGATGATGTTGTTGCCGTTGGTGTCCCAGGCGCCGCGCAGCTTCACCTCGCCGAGCCCCGCGCAGGCCGTGTTGCTGAACTCGCCCGAGGCGCCGCCGCCGTCCGCGCTCACCGTGGTCCACGAGGCGTAGTACGGGCCCTCGCCGTCGGTGGTCTGGAAGAAGGTGGCCACGTCGCCGCCCGCGTAGGAGACGGTGATGATGACGTCGCCGGTGACGTTCACCGTGTCACAAGAGCCGCCGCCGGAGTAGGGGATCGGCGCGAGGATGGTGATGTCTACGGAGGTGATCTCCGCGCCTTCAGTGATGGTCACCACGTCGCCGTAGTGCTCCTGGGGCTCCCACGAGCCCAAGATGCGGTCTTGGTACCAGTCCACATGGGCGTAGACGAGCACGTCGCCGGAGCCGTCCTTCTTGCGCACGTCGATGCTGTAGTCGTCGCCGCCGATGCTCGGGGCGTCGATGGTCGCGTCGCCGTGGAACTGCTTCACCCCGGCCGCGTCGGCGTTGTAGGCCGCCACAAACACCTTGCCGAAGGGGAAGACGCTGAGGTCATAGTCGGTGAGCGCGTCGGCGTCGGCGTAAGAGATGTACTCCCGCTCGCCGTCGGCGCCCTCGGTGTACAGCACCACCTCGACCCGGCCGGAGATCGTGCCCTCGACGGGGTCGGGCTCAGAGGAGTCATCCCCGCCGGAGCTGTCGTCGCCGCTCTCTCCCCCGCTCTCGCCGGTCTCTTCGTTTCCCTCGGAGTCGATCTTGTCCTCCTCCTCCTCAAAACACGCGGGGACCACCACGAGCAGCGCGAGGAGCGTGAGGGGGAAGAGCTTGTGGACAGCCATCATGGCGACACCTCATTCATTGGGGGAGTTGGTATCTTATCGTAAGTACAAGGTAAGTTTTCTGTTTTGGCGCGATGGGCTTTTCGACGAGGCGGACTGGCCCGCCCTGGGATACTCGCCCGCGCTGGAGCGCCCACCCCTGTGGTCAAAGACGTCGTCATCTTCGGTATGCTGGGCAGCAACCTCGACCGGATGCCCCGCAATGAGCGCTGGGAGCGGTGGCGGCCCACCATCTCGCTGTTTCAGCGGGACGACCTCCTCGTTCGCCGGATGCACCTGCTGCACGCGCCGGAGCACAGTCGCCTCTGCGCCGAGGTCGTCGCCGACATCCAGCTCGTCTCCCCAGAGACGACGGTGATCCCCCAGGAGATCACGATCCAAGACCCCTGGGATTTTGAGGAGGTGTACGGCGCGCTTCACGACATGGCGCGATCAACGCCGTTCAACCCCGAGACCGAAGACATCCTCGTTCACATCACGACGGGCACCCACGTCGTGCAGATCTGCTTGTTTTTGCTCGTGGAGTCCCGACACATCCCCGGGCGCCTCGTGCAGACCTCCCCGCCGCGCAGCAAAGGCAGCCCCGGCGGCCTGAGCGTCATCGACCTCGACCTCGGGCGCTACGACCGCCTCGCCGCCCGCTTCGCCACCGAGCGCGCCGAGGGCGCGGCGCTGCTCAAGTCGGGCATCCCCACCCAGAACGCACAGTTCAACGCCATGATGGACGAGATCGGCCTCGTGGCGGTGTCCTCCGACGCGCCGATCCTGCTGCTGGGCCCCACGGGCTCGGGCAAGAGCCAGCTCGCCGCCCAGATCGTCGCCCTCAAGCGCGCCCGGCGGCGCATCGAGGGGCAGTTTGTGGAGGTGAACTGCGCCACCCTACGCGGTGACGCGGCGATGTCGGCCTTGTTTGGCCACGTCAAGGGCGCCTACACCGGGGCCGTCTCCGCCCGGGAGGGGCTCCTGCGCGCGGCGAACGGCGGCGTGCTCTTTCTGGACGAGGTCGGTGAGCTGGGCTTGGACGAACAAGCCACGCTCCTGCGGGCCATCGAGCAAGGCCGCTTCGCCCCGGTCGGCGCCGATCAAGAGGTTCAGAGCCGCTTCCAGCTCATCGCCGGGACCAACCGCGACCTCTACGTCGAGGCCCAGGCCGGTCGTTTCCGCGCCGATCTCCTCGCGCGAATGGACCTCTGGAGCTTCACCCTGCCCGCCCTGCGGGAGCGCCCGGAAGACATCGAGCCCAACCTCGACTACGAGCTGGAGCTCGTCCGCCGCCGCTCCGGCGTCGCCGTCACCTTCTCCGCCGAGGCCCGGGCGCGGTTCTTGGCCTTCGCCACGGGCCCTGAAGGCCTCTGGCCGGGGAACTTCCGCGATCTGGGCGCCGCGGTCACGCGCCTGGCCACCTTGGCGCCGGGCGGGCGGGTGCGTGTGGAGGACGTCGAGCGTGAGCTGATCCGCCTGCGCCGGGCCTGGTCTCCCGCCGCCACCAGCGCGACCTCCACCGGGGATCGCCTGGGCCGGGAGCTCCTCGGGGACGCCGCCTGGGACGAGCTCGACCGCTTTGACCAGGTGCAGCTCGCCGAGGTGCTGCGGGTGGTGCGGGAGTCCCCGAGCCTCGCCGCCGCCGGTCGGGTCTTGTTCGCCCAGAGCCGCGCCCGGCGGGGCAGCCCCAACGACAGCGACCGCCTGCGCAAGTACCTCGCCGGGTTTGGCCTCAACGGCGCCGAGCTGCTCCGCCGCTGAGCGTCCCGCCGCGTCCTGTCCTCTGCGATCGTTGTGTCACTCAGGACACCACGATCTCACGGCGTGACACTCCTCCGCAGAGGACAACCGCCCCTACGCCCACGCCAGGGCCGATCCTGCTCTGCGTGTGTCCTGGCACAGCCCTTGCATTTGGTCTTCTCGACAAGACCGACGGCGGCGCGGGACGACGCAGGGGTGCACCGGGGGACGCCGCCGTTGAGTCTTGGACCTGAGAAGGTCCCAATTTGGATGCACGGGGGTGCTCCTGAGAACGAGGGGCCCCTCATGTGAACGGATCAGCAAACACTGATCTCTTCACATGAGGGGCCTCTCCGCTTTCCTTGGGCCCGGTCGGGGCGCCGCTCACCCCGCCTTCGCCTCGACCACCACCCGCGCGCCCTCGGGCTCGTCCACAAAACGGAAAGACGCCCCGAGCAGGCGCGTGAGCACCTCGGCGTTGGTGCGGGTGTGCGACGACACCGCCGCCACCCGAATCTCCCCGCCGCCGGCCATCACCAGGGGCAACAAGAGCTGGTCGGCGAGGTGCTCGCCCACCGGGGCGTCGAGGCTCAGAAACGCCCGTGCCTCTCGCACGAGCTGGGCCATGAGCGCCTCGACACGCACGCCCTTCTCGCCGAAGACCGTGAGCACCTCGACGCCAGACTCGCTCGTGAACCGCAGCATGAGCGCGAGGCCGGGGCCGGGGCTCGTCGGACAGGGGATGAGGCGGCGGTCTTCAGCGGGGATGTCCAAGAGGCGGCCGGCGGCCTCCAAGGCCCGCTCGCCGACCTCCGGGGGCACCTTGGCGCTGAGCACGATGGCCTCTGTGCGCAAGAGCGCCCCGCGCCGAAGCCAGCGCGTCGGGTGAAGGTCGGAGGGCGTGATCATCGCCGTGAAGCGCCCTCCGCCCGCGGGGAAGAAGCCGTGGCGGGTGAGGCCCAGCGTCACCTGGGCGCCGAGGCGGGCCAAGGCCGGGACAAACACGTCGTTCAGCGCGTCAAACGGCGGCGCCGAGGGGTTGTGGGTGCCGCCCTCCAGGGTCAAGACCGAGGCCTCCGGCGCCTTGAGCAAGGCCGGGAGCACGGTCTGGAGCACGAGCCCGGCGCTGCCCGCGGTGCCGACGGCGAAGCGGCGCTCACCGCCCCGGATCGTCCGGGGGGTGAAACGAAGCTCAGTGGAGCCCAGGTGCGCGCCCTCGACCTGCGCCTCCCCCACCTCAGCCGCGGCGAGCGTCGCGGTGAGGTGCTGGCGGAGGAGGCCCGGCTTTGCCCGGCCAGCGCGGATCCGTCGAATGTGCAGGGGCTCCCCGGTGATTAGGGAGCAGGCCAAGGCGGTGCGGAGGATCTGGCCTCCACCTTCGCCTTCGCCGCCGTCGAGGGTGAACATCGGTCTCTCCAGGGCCCCCTGCGGGGCGGCGTCTCAGCCCTTCACACACACGACCTGGCGAAGCGTCGCGACGATCTCCACGAGCTCCGACTGGGCGGCCATCACGTCGTCGATGGGCTTGTAGGCCATCGGGATCTCATCGATCACGTCCGCGTCTTTGCGGCACTCCACGCCCTCAGTGGCGCGGATCTGGTCGGCGACGGTGAACATCTTCTTGGCTTTGGTGCGGCTCATCGAGCGGCCCGCGCCGTGGCTGCACGAGCAGAAGCTCTCCGCGTTGCCTTTGCCCCGGACGATGAAGCTCTTGGCGCCCATGCTGCCGGGGATGATGCCCAGCTCACCCAAGCCGGCGCGCACGGCGCCTTTTCGGGTCACCCAGACCTCCTCGCCGAAGTGCGTCTCCCGGGCGATGTAGTTGTGGTGGCAGTTCACCGCCACATCGGTGAGCTCAAAGGGCGGCAGCGTCGTCCGGGCCGCGTCCACGACGGCCTCCATCATGAGCGCCCGGTTCATCGCCGCGTAGGACTGGGCCCAAGACACGGCCTCGACGTAGTCATCGAAGGACTCCGTGCCCTCGCGCAGGTAGCCGAGGTCGCGGTCGGGCAGGTGGATGTCGAGCTTCAACATCTCCTCCCGGGCCTTCTCGATGAAGTAGGTGCCGATCTTGTTGCCGACGCCCCGGGAGCCCGAGTGCAGCATGAGCCACACCACCCCCTCGGTGTCGAGGCAGACCTCGATGAAGTGGTTGCCGGTGCCCAAGGTGCCGAGCTGGTTGGCGTTGTTGGACTGGCCCACCTTGGGGTGCTTCTCGACGATACGTTTGAAGCCCGGGGCGAGCTGGCCCCACGCGGCGCGAATACGCTCGCGCGGGTCGTTCCACGCGCCCCGGTCGTTCTTGCCGCCGTTGTCGGAGCGGCCATGGGGCACGGCGCGCTCGATCTTGAGGCGCAGGGGGCGGAGGTCGTCCGGCAGGTGCTCCGCGCGTAAGGTGGTGCGCTGGGCGATCATGCCGCAGCCGAGGTCCACGCCGACGGCGGCGGGGATGATGGCCTCGGTGGTGGGGATGACGCTGCCCACCGTGGCGCCTTTGCCCAGGTGAACGTCGGGCATGACGGCGACGTGTTTGTAGATGAAGGGCAGCGAGGCGATGTTCTCAAGCTGCCGCTGGGCCTCAGGCTCGACGGCCACGCCGCGAACCCAAGCCTTGATCGGGTGACCCTGGCTCGGCAAGGTCTGATACTGCGGGGTCTCGTTGGACATCGTTCGCTCCGTTGATGAGTGTCGCCGCCCCTTTAGCAAGGAGCGTGCCGAGCGCGGCGAGGGCCGGGAGAGGGGTTGGGGCGCCACCAGCCGCGCTGAACAGATAGATCGCTATCTGATTGGATAGATCTACCGGGCGGACGGCAGCGGCGCGAGGGTGTAGGCCGTGCTGCGGCCCCCGGCGGCGCTCCGGATCAGGAGCCCGAGCTTCACCAAGGTGTCGAGGTCTCGACCGGCGGTGTCTTGGGAGCAGCCCGTGAGCTTGGCCCACTTCGAGGACGTGAGGTTGCCGAGAAAGGAGCCGTCGAGCAGGTCGTTGAGCATCATCCGCTGGCGGTGGTTTAAGGGTTTGTCGTGGTGCTCGGCCCAGAAGCGCGCCTTGTGCAGCACGTCAGCCAGCAATCCCTCGGCGCTGTGGAAGGCGCGGTCCAGGCAGCCCATGAACCACATCAACCAAGGCGTGATGTTGAGCCCGCCACGCTGGGCGGACTCCAGGGCCTTGTAGTAGTCGCGGCGCTCGGCCCGAATCTGCGTCGAGAGGCTGTAGCAGCGCCAAGGCCGCTCCTCGGAGCGGGCCAAGGACAGCTCGGTGATCGCCCGGGCGAGGCGGCCGTTGCCGTCGTCGAAGGGGTGAATCGTGATGAACCAGAGGTGCGCGACGGCGGCGCGGATGATGCCGTCGAGGGAGTCTTCAGCGTTGAACCAGCGCAGAAAACGTGCGCCCTCCTCGTCCAGCCGCGGGGCCTCCGGGGCCACAAAGTGCACCTTGATGCGGTCCAAGTGCCCGGAGATGACCTGCATCGGCCCGGTGCGCCATGCGCCGACGGTCAACGAGCCGAGGTCGTCGAGGCCCGTGGGGAACAGCAGGTGGTGCCAAGAGAAGAGGCGCTCGGGGGTGAGGGGCAGCGCGTAGTGTTGGGTGGCGTCGAAGATCACGTCTACGAGGCCCTCAACGTGGCGATCGGCGGGGGTCAACACGCCGATGTCGAGGCCCAGCCGCCGCGCGAAGGACGAGCGCACCTGATCAAAGTCGAGGAGCTCACCCTCGATCTCGCTCGTCATCAGGGCCTCAGCTGTGAGCGAGCGCAGATTGGCCTCGCCCTGAAGGCTGCGCCCGAACGCCTCCATACGCCCCAAGAGCCGGGCTTGGTGGCTACGAAGCGGCACCAGCGCCTCGGCGACGACGGGCTCATCCCAGGTGAGCTGGGGCCAGCCTTTGAGCTCGTGGATGAACTGGCTCATTCTCCGCACCTCATGCGGAGATTATGGCTGGGGTGGAGCCCAGAGGCAAGCCTAATCTCCGCAAAATGTGCGGAGATTAGCCCAGCACCGCGCGGTAGGGAGGCACAGCCAGCCGATCCATCGATGGCGAATCTTCTTGGATGAACCCATAAAGTTCACGAATCATCCCCGCCGTAGCAGGATGCGGCCCTGGGCCTCGATGCGGAGATTAGCCCCCGGGCCCTCTCCTTAATCTCCGCAGACTTTGCGGAGATTAGGATCCTCCCTCAGCGGCCGCCCACCCGCTCGCCCCTCGGCGGGGACACGCAGCGGCGGTACACAGGCAGGCCGTCCCGGCGGCACACCCGCTCTCGGCGGCTCAACACGCCCGCGGCGGGCGGCTCTTCGGCGTCGGTCCAACCGCTCAGCAAGGCGCCGAGGTGCTGGTGCAGGCCCTCGACGTCGGTGACCACGACGAGGCGGCCGTCCGGCGCCAGCGCCCGCCCCAAGGCGTCTACGAAGCCTGGCGTCCACAAGAGGTGGCGCGGGTTCTCCGTCGGCGTCGGGAAGTAGACCTCCACCAAGCTCACCCGACCCGGCGGCATGAGCGCGGCGAAGACCGCCCGGGCGTCGGCCCGCCACAACAGGCAGTTCTGCGGGGCGTGGGGCGCGGCGGCCTCGACCCGGGCCCGGCGGATCTCGACGCCGAGCCAGCGCCAGTCGGGCTGGCGGCGGGCGCGCTCCAAGATGCGCATCCCGTGGTCAAAGCCGACCTCCACCCCCAGAGGCTCAGGACCGGCGATGAAGGCCTCCAGCCGGGCGCGCTCGGCGGCGAGGGCCGGCTGGTCGTAGAGCAGGCTCCCGCCCAAGGCGCCGCGCACCCGCTCGGGCGAAGACGGCGGCAGGGGCGGCGGCGGTCGCCAGTCCGTGCTCATTTGGCTAACGCAGCGGGGCTTTGCCCTGGCTGGCGAGGGTCCAGGCGCAGAGCTTGTACAGCGTGCGGGCGCCGACGTTGGCGTCCCACTCGTCGCGGCCGTCGGCGGCCGGGGCGACCTCGTTGAGATCAAAGCCGAGGATCTTCCGGCCGGATCTCACGACCTCCCCCAACAAGAAGTTCGCCTCGGCGAGCTCTAAGCCGCCGGGGACGGGGGTGCCGGTGTTGGGGCAGAGCTTGGGGTCGAGGCCGTCGATGTCGAAGGTCACCCAGACCTGCTCGGGCAAGGCGTCGACGATCAGCCGGGCGACGCGCACCCAGGGCTCACCGACGAAGCGGCGCCGGGACAGCTCACGGTCAAAGAAGACGCGCACCCGCTCCCCTTGGCTGCCCGCGAAGCGCAGCTCGTCCTCACCGACGTCCCTCATGCCGACCTGCACCAGCCGGGTGATCGCGGGCACCTCGTTGAGCCCGTTTCGTAGGATCGAGGCGTGGGAGTACTGGAAGCCCTCATAGGCGTCACGCAGATCCAGGTGGGCGTCGATGTGCAGCACACCAAAGGACGGCACCCGCCGCGCCAAGGCCCGCCACGCGCCCAGCGGCACGGAGTGGTCACCGCCGAGCACCCCGGGGATCTTGCCCGCATCAAGCACGCTGGACACCTCGTCGTCCACACGCTGGTTCACCACCTCGGAGAGCTGGTTCACTTCTGCCAAGGCCGCGCGCAGCTCGGGGTCGTCGCCGATGGCGCCGCCGACGGCGATCACCCGCTGGGCCAAGGCCTTCGCGCGGTCGTTCAGGGCGAGGAGGTCGTCGGGGATCGGCCGCATGAACAGGCCGGGCGCATAGGGGCGCAGCACGTCGAGGTCGAAGAGGTCCACCTGGCGGCTCGCCGCGAGGATCGCCGCCGGGCCCTGGGCCGCGCCGCCGCCGTAAGAGGTCGTCGCCTCCCACGGCACAGGCACGATCACCAAGGCGCTCTCTTCTTCACCGTAAGGCAGGCCGAAGACGCCGGAATCATCACCAGCGGCGGCGTTGGGGTCGAAGGTGGACATCTGCAGGCGCTCCACGACGAGAGGACCCGAGGCTTATCTCGCTGGGCAGCGCGCGGCCCACACCGGCGCCATCGCCCGCAGCATCGGGAAGGCCTCGGCGAGCCGGGCGCCGTGCCATGAGCACAGCTCGCCGTCGACCAAGAAGATCCGCTCCGGCGCCACGCCCAAGGCGCAGAGCTCCTCGCGGTGGCGCTCTTTGAACGGGAAGGGCTCGGAGCTCAGCAGCACCACGCCGCCGTCCACCAGGGCCTCGGAGGGCACTGTGGGGTAACGCGGGCTCACCCCGGCCAAGGCGTTCACCCCGCCGGCCTCGGCGAGCAAGGCGGAGATGAAGGTGTCGTCGTTGACGCCCATCCAGGGCTCACGCCAGATGAGGTAGGTGTACCGAAAGCCGGGGCCCAAGGCGGCCTCGGCGCCTAAGGCGGCGCGCTCGGCGTGAATCGTCTGGAGGAGCGTCTTGGCCTCGGCCTCGCGGCCCATGACCACGCCCAGGCGGTGAAGGTCTTGAAGGGCCTCGTCTACCCCTTTGGGGAACGCGACGAGCAGGGGGACGTGGGGCTCGATCTCGGCGAAGATCTCCCGGGTGTTCTCTTCAGCGTTGCCGATCACCAGGTCGGGCTTGAGCGCCAGGAGCCGGTCGAGGAGCAGGTCTTTGGTGCCGCCGACCCGGGTGAGGCCCCCGAGGCCCTCGGCGGGGTGAACGCAGAACCGCGTGACGCCGACGACGGCCTCCCCGGCGCCTAAGGCGAACAAGGTCTCCGTCGTGCTCGGCACCAGCGACACCACCCGGCGCGGCGGCGCGGCGAAGGTCAACACGACGCCACGGTCGTCGGTGACCGTGATCACGTCGTGGCGCCCCGGCTGTGGGGCCACACCGGCGCGCCGGCGCCAAAGCTCACCAAGGCCGCGCGTAAGGCCGGCAGGTGGAGGCCCCCGGGCTGGTCGGCGGCGGCGCTGGCGGCCTCATCGAGCCGGGCCAGGGCCGCCCGGGTGAGGCTGGCGGAGGCGGTGCGGTCGCCTTGTTGGCGTTTCACCACGGCGGCCGCGCCTTGGATGAGCCCCTGAATGAGCCGCGCCGGGGCCTCCCCGCGAGGCAGCTCCAACCACAGGCTCTCCCAGACCTCATGCGCCTCCCAGTAGTATTGGGCGTCAAACAGGTCGAGGCCCCGCAAAAACCGCGCGTCGTCCCACCACGCCGAGGCCGGCGGCAGCTCCGGCGTGGGCTCGGGCGGCAAGGTCTTGGGGTGGGGTGAGCGCCCGGGGATGTAGCGCACCTGGGGCAGCGGCCACTGCGGGAGGCGCGCGGCTTGGTCAGGCGCTTGGGGGTGCGGAGGGGCGCTCATGTCTACAGCATGATCTCAGGAGGTGGGGCTCGTCAAGCGCCGCCGAGATCTCGCTCACCCGCAGATCTGCTTGGTGAGGTCCTTCGTGATGTTCTTCTGGTGAGACTCTAAGGTGCCGCCGCCGATCTCCAGGAGCTTCGCGTCGCGCAACAGGCGCTCGACGGGGTACTCCCGGCAGTAGCCCGAGCCGCCCATCACCTGCATACAGTGGTCGGCGACCTGTTTGCCGACCGGCGCGGCGTAGAGCTTCGCGGCGTCGGAGCCCAGGCGGTTGCGCTGCTCGGCGCCCACGGAGCGCGCGACGTTGTAAATCAGCGCCCGGGCGGCTTCAGTCATCGCGTAGGACTCGCCGATGTACCGCTGGATCTGGCCGAAGCGGTTGATCGACTGGCCGAAGGCGACGCGCTCGTTCGCGTGGCGCACCATGATCTCCAGGCACCGATCGGCGATGCCCAGGCTCATCGCGGCCAAGGTGAGGCGCTCGATCTCCAAGTTGCGCATCATGTGGCTGAGCCCGCCGCCCACGGCGCCGAGCACGTTGCCCACGGGCACGCGGCACTCGTCGAAGATCACCTCGCTCATGGAGCTGGCGCGCATCCCCATCTTGGGGATGTGGTTCGAGGTGGAGAGGCCGGGGCAGTCCCGGTCCACAACAAACGAGGTCACCCGGCCATCCACCTTGGCGTAGACCAAAAACACGAAGGCCTCGGGGCCGTTGGTGATGTAGGTCTTGGTGCCGTTGAGGATGTACTCGTCGCCGTCGCGCACCGCCGTGGTCGTCATGCCCAAGACATCGGTGCCGTAGCCGGGCTCGGTCATGCCCATGGCGCCGATCCACTCGCCGCTGAGGCTCTTGGCGAGGTACTTCGCCCGCTGCTCGGCGTTGGAGCAGTGGTAGAAGTTGTTCACGAACAACATCGCGTGGGCCAAGTACGCCAAGCAGAAGCCGGGGTCGGACTTGGAGAGCTCGTGGTGAACGATGACCGCCGCCGTGGAGTCTAAGCCCGCGCCGCCGTCCTCCTCAGGGATCGTGACGCCGAGCACGCCCAGCTCACCGAGCTTCCGAAACAGGGGGATGTTGAGCTGCTCGCGGCGGTCAAACTCTTCAGCCTGGGGCTCGACCTCCCGCGCGGTGAACTCAGCGACGCTCTCCCGGAGCAGCTGGTGGACTTCGGTGGGGTTGTAGAGATCGTCGTTCTGCATGGTTCCTCCAGAGGGCCGCGCGCCTGTGGGATGTAGCCCGCTTGGGGCCGATAGGACAGATCGCCGACGACGGCGCGCTGTGGGCAGACGGGGAGGATGCGGTAGGATGCCGCCATGCCAAGACGGTTCGTGCCCCTCGCCTTGGGGCTCATCTTCGCCGCGCTCGTCGCGCACGCGCTCTCCTACGGCCTAAACGTCCAGGACGACGCCTTCATCAGCTACCGCTACGCCCAGAACCTCGTCGAGGGGCAGGGCCTGGTGTTCAACCCTGGCGAGCGGGTCGAGGGCATCACCAACCTCTTGTGGACGCTGGGCCTCGCCGGGGTGATCCGCCTCGGCGGCGATCCTCTGCTCGCCTCGGTGCTCGCCGGGGTGCTCGGCGCCTTGGGCCTCGCCGGGGTGAGCTGGGCCTTGGGCGCGCGTCGTGAGGGCCCCACCCGGGCGCTCTTGGCCCCGGCTTTGATCGCCGCGAACCCGTTCTTGATGGTCGAGGCCGTTCAGGGCTTGGAGTCGAGCACCTTCGCCGCGCTCGCCGGCCTCGCCATGCTCCTCGCCTTGCACGAAGACGAGGGCCGCCGCGCCTGGCCCGCCGCGGGCGCGCTCTGCGCCGGGCTCTCGCTCCTGCGTCCTGAGGGGATCGGCGTCTACGGCCTGCTCCTGATCGGGCTCGGCCTCGGCCTGTGGGCGCCGCCTCGCCGGACCCTGTGGTGGGGTCTCGGCGTGATCGTCGCCGCCGTGGCCGTCCAGACCGCCGCGCGCCTCGCCTACTACGGCCAGCCCTTGCCCAACACCTTCTATGTGAAGACCGGCGGTGGAGTAGACCAGTGGTCTAGGGGCGTGGTTTACCTCGTCGCCTGCGCCAAGGCCCACCCCGTCGAGGCGCTGCTCTTCGCCCTCGGCGCCCTGAGCGCGGCGCGAGAGGCCAAGACGAGCCCCTGGGCCCGGGCCGTGCTCACCCTGGGGCTCGGTTACCTCGCCTACATCGTGGCCGTGGGCGGCGACTTTAAGGTGACCTTCCGCTTTGTGGGCCTCGTCGCCGCGCCGCTCGCGCTCCTCACCCAGCGCGGGCTCTGGTGGGCCATCGACACCCTGCCCCAGGCCGCCGCGCCCCGGGCCGCCCTCGCCGCCGCCTTCACCTTGGGCGCCTTCACCCTCGACCTCGCCCCCAACCACACCCGCATGGCCCAAGAGGCGCGTTTTCGGACGAAGGTGATGGAGGATCGCCTCGCCGTGGGCCGGGCCCTGCGCCAGCTCTTCCCCCCCGACGCCGTGCTCGCCATTCACTCCGCCGGGGCCATCCCTTACGCCGCGGGCCTGCCCACCATCGACATGTGGGGCCTCTCCGACCTGCACATCGCCCACCGGGAGATGCCCCAGATGGGCAGCGGCATGGCCGGCCACGAGAAGACCGACTTCGCCTATGTCTTTGGTCGCGCCCCCGCGGTGTTCATCCCCGAGGAGGGTTATTTGGTTGATCAACCAACCAAGCTCCCGATGCCCGGCGTGCCCGAGTTCACCGAACATTACGCCCAGCGCGCCGTGCCTCTGGGAGACCGCACGCTCCAGCTCTTCGTGCGGGTGCGCTGATCTCCTCCGTTGGCGCCGCGTGTAGGTTAGGGGGGAGGGCTCGGAGGTCGGATGCCCAACAAGATCCTGCTCATCGACGGCAGCAACCACGCCTTTCGGATGTTCCACGCCATGCCCAAGATGACGGCGGCGGGCAAACACACCGGGGCGCTGTTGGGCTTCGTCAACCTGCTCAAGAAGCTGGAGAACGACCACAAGCCCGAGGCGATGATCGTCGTCTTTGACGAGGGCGCGTCGTTCCGTGTGGCGCTCTACCCCGAGTACAAGGGCCACCGCCCGGAGATGCCCCCGGAGCTGCGTGAGCAGTGGCCCCGCTTCCGCGAGCTGGTCGAGGCCTGGGGGCACCCCTTCTTGGCGATCCCCGGCGTCGAGGCCGACGACGTCATCGGCACCCTGGCCCAACGTTTCGCCTCGCCTGACCGCGAGGTGCTCATGGTCACCGGCGACAAAGACTACTACCAGCTCGTGCGGGAAGGGGTCTACGTCCTCGATCTCAAAGAGGACAAGGTCGTCGATGAGGCCGAGGTGCGGCGCTACTTCGGCGTCGGCCCCGAGCAGGTCATCGACATCCTCGGCCTCGCCGGAGACGCCTCAGACAACGTGCCCGGCGTCAAAGGTGTGGGCGAAAAGACCGCCGCGGGCTGGGTGGCGAAGTACGGCGACTTGGAGGGCGTGATCGCCAACGCCGGCGCCATCGGCGGCAAACGGGGCGAGTCGGTCAAGGCTGAGGCCGAGATGGCCCGGCTCTCCCGCATCCTCGTCACGATCAAGATCGACTGTGAGCTGCCGCTCACCGACGCGCAGCTCCTCAGCCACACCCGCGACACCGAGAAGCTCCGGGCCTTGTTCTTGGAGTGGCAGTTCCGCAGCCTGCTCAAGCAGCTCGGCGAGGAGGCCCCCGCCGCCGTCGGCGCCGTCGGCGAGACCGCCGCGAAGACCTCGGCCATCGACCGCAGCCGCTACCGCACCATCGACACCATCGAGGCCCTCGACCGCACCATCGGCGAGCTGCGCCGGGCGGTGAAGGCCGGGGCGCGCCTCGCCATCGACACCGAGACCACGTCCTTAGACCCCCTCGACGCCAAGCTCGTCGGAGTCTGCCTGGCCTGGGCTGAAGACGCCGCGGTCTATGTGCCGATGAACCACAGCGCCGGAACCCAGCTCTCTGAAGACCTGGTGATGTCGCGCCTCGCGGGGGTGCTCGCCGATCCGGGCGTGCCCAAGGTCGGCCAGAACCTCAAGTACGACCTGCGGGTGCTCAACCACAACGGCTACCGCGTCGAGGGCCTGGTGAATGACACCATGCTCGCCGACTACCTGCTTGAGCCTGACCGCAGCCGCCACAACCTCGACGATCTCGCCCTGCGCCACCTCGGCCACACGATGATCCCCTACAGCGAGGCCACGGCGGGCCTCCCGGCGGGCTCCACCTTCGCGGATGTGCCCATCGCCAAGGCCACGGAGTACGGCGCTGAAGACGCCCACGTCACCTGGCTCCTCGACCGCTCGCTCAACACTGAGCTCGTCGAGCGTGGCCTCGACCGGGTGATGCGGGAGATCGAGCTGCCCATCGTGCCCGTGCTCGCGGCGATGGAGCAAGAGGGCATCGGCTTAGACACCGAGCGCCTCGCGGCCTTGGGCGTCGAGCTGACGGCGCGGTTGGCCACCTTGGAGGAGGAGATCTACAAACACGCCGGGCGCCGCTTCACGATCAACTCGCCCAAACAGCTCGGGGAGATCCTCTTCGTCGAGCTGGGCCTGCCGCCGATCAAGAAGCTCAAGACCGGCTACTCCACCGACGCCGACGTGCTCGACCAGCTCCAGGCGATGCACCCCTTGCCCCGGGCGATCCTCGACTTCCGCGGCTTGGACAAGCTGCGCTCGACCTACATCGAGGCTCTGCCCAAGTGTGTTCACCCCCGCACCCGCCGGGTTCACACGTCGTACCACCAGGCCGTCGCTGCCACGGGCCGCCTCTCGTCGAACGACCCGAACCTCCAGAACATCCCCGTGCGCACCGACGAGGGCCGCCGCATCCGCGGCTGCTTCATCCCCAAGCCCGGTCACCTCTTCGTGTCCTGCGACTACTCCCAGGTTGAGCTGCGCCTGCTCGCGCACTACTGCGGCGAGGGCAGCGCCATGGCTGAGGCCTTCCGCCGGGGCGAAGACATCCACCGCCGCACGGCGTCGGAGGTGCTCGGCGTGCCGCTGGACCAGGTGACCCCGGCCCAGCGCAGCGCCGCCAAGGCGATCAACTTCGGTATCGTCTACGGCATGAGCGCCTTCCGCCTCGCGAACGACCTGCGCATCCCGCAGCACGAGGCCAAGGCCTACATGGACGGCTACTTCGCCCGGTATCCCGAGGTGCGCCGCACCATGGACGCGGCGATTCAGTCCGCGCAGACCACGGGCTACGCCGAGACCTTGTACGGCCGCCGCCGCCCCATCGCCGACCTCAGCTCCCGCAACGCCCGGGACCGCATGGCCGCCGAGCGTGTGGCGATCAACACCCCCATTCAGGGCTCCGCCGCCGACATCATCAAGCTCGCCATGGCCCGGGTCTTCCACCGCCTGCGCGCCGAGGCCCCGGCCTCGAAGCTGCTGTTGCAGGTGCACGACGAGCTCCTCTTGGAGGTGCCCGAGGCCGACGTGGCCATGGTCGCCGCCTTGGTGAAGGCCGAGATGGAGGGGGCCGTCACGCTGTCCGTCCCGCTCAAGGTCGACACCGGCTGGGCCCACACTTGGGCAGAGGCGCATTAGTCGTTACGAGAGTCCCCTCGCCTGCACCCCTTCGGAGTCACGGATGGCCCCCCCAGACCCACGCGCAGAGGATCGAGCGGTCGTCGAGGCCGTGCTTGGCGGCGACGCCGCGGCGTATCGTTTCCTCGTAGAGCGGTACCAAGCACGCGTCTACGCCATGGTCTGCGGCATGGTCCGCGACCGGGAAGAGGCCCGGGATCTCACCCAAGAGGCCTTCGTCAAGGCCTTCAACAACCTCGACCGCTTCCGCCTAGAGTCGAGCTTTTACACCTGGATGTACCGAATCGCGATGAACGTCGCGATCGACCACCTCCGCAAACACAACAAGCGCCGCACCTCAGAGTTCAATGAGGACGTCGCCGCCCGAGACAACGACGGGGTGCTCGACCCCGGCCACACCTCGATGGATCCCCGCAAGATCCTTGAGCGTAAGCGCCTGCACAAGAAGATCCACGACGCCTTGGAGACGCTGAGCCCCGATCACCGGCAGATCATCCTGCTCCGTGAGGTCGAGGGCATGGCCTACAAGGAGATCGCCGACACCTTGGAGATCGCCGAGGGCACGGTGATGAGCCGGCTGTTTTACGCCCGCCGTAAGCTCCAGCAGGCCCTCAAAGACGAGGCCCCCGAAGGTCTCCCGCCCGTGACCGGCGCTTGAACCCCCGATCGCGGCGCGACGTGAACGTCGCAGATTGTCGCGATCCTGGTGAATGAAGCCCCGGCCTCCTCGTCACTGCCCCCGAATCCCCCCTCAACCTGCGGAGAGCGAATGCGCCAAGGCCACGACAGCGAGATGACTCGCGCCGACGCGCTCTTGATGCTCGCCCTCGACGGTGAAGCAAACGAGGCCGAGCGCGCTGAGCTGTTTGCCCTCGCCGAGAGCGACGATCGCCTCGCCGCGTTGGGTGAGCTTCGCGAGGCCCTTCAAGACGCCTTGGCCGATTGGCGTGACGACTCCGTAGACGTCGTCGCCGCCGTGCTCATGGCCATCGGCGCTGAGGATGACTGGTCACCTGTCGCCAGCGCCCTTCGGGAGTCCGTCACCTTCGAGGCGCCGTTTGACGTGAGCGACCTCGTCATGGCCGCCGTCACGCCCTCGCCTGAGCCCGAGCCCGACATGCTGCTCTCGGCGCTCGTAGACGGTGAGCTCTCGATGGAGCTGCGCCGGGTGGTCACCGAGCGCCTGCGGGTGGACCGCGACGCCTTAGACACGCTCAACACCTTCGCCGAGCAAGGCCGGGTGGTTCGTGAGGGCATGACCGAGCGGGTGGCCGACGTAGACCTCAGCGCCGTCTGGCCCGCCGTCGCCGCCCAGATCGGCCTCGCCGACCCCGACCACGTCCCCGGCTGGGATCACACGAGCGCCTTGGTCAAAGAGGCCGTGCTCGCCCAGAGCGCGCTCAGCGCCCAAGAAGAGGTCGCGCTCACCGCGGCGATCCTCAACTCTTTGCCCCGGCCCAAGCCCGTCGTGGTCGTCGTGCCCCCGCCGGAGCCCGTGCCCCTCTGGAAGCTGCTGCTCACCAACCCGACGCTCATCGCGGCGGTGTTCGCGGCGGTGATGATGAGCGTCATCCAATTCCAGAGCCAACGCACCTCGATCCTCGACCAGCCCGCCCCCAAGCCTGAGCTGGTCGCCGCGGTCACCGAGCCTTTCGCCGACCTCACCATCCAAGGCGACAACGAGGTTGAAGTCACCTCGCTGGAGTACGCCTCGGATGTGGTCGTGCAGGTCATTCAGCTAGAAGACGGCGCGCCGGTCCTCCTCATGTTTGATGAGGGCGAAGGCGACGAAGGAGCCACCTTATGATCCACCTCTCCCGCCTGCTGCTGCCCCTCGCGCTCCTCCTTGGCCTCGCCGCGCCCTCCGCCGCGCTCGCCCAGACCAAGCCCCCGCAGCCTCGGCCCCCGGCCACGGCCCAGCCCCGGCCCCAAGGCGCCTCCCCC
>JAKLKE010000089.1:7863-17477 GCA_023150775.1 Myxococcota bacterium | reverse complement strand
AAGCGCTCACTCATCGCTCCGAGGCGCTCACTCATCGTTCAGAGGCGCTCGATCATCGTTTAGAGGCGCTCACTCATCGTTCAGAGGCGCTCACTCATCGTTCAGAGGCGCTCACTCATCGTTCAGAGGCGCTCGATCATCGCTCCGAGGCGCTCGATCATCGCTCCGAGGCGCTCACGCGGCCGGCGCCCCGCCTAGGCCCCCGCGCCTCCTCCTCTCCGGATTCTCCGCCATAGCCTCTCCGGAGATCCGGCCTCCTCCTCTCCGGATTCTTCGCCATAGCCTCTCCGGAGACGGCGCCTCCTCCTCTCCGGATTCTTCGCCATAGCCTCTCCGGAGACGGCGCCTCCTCCTCTCCGGATTCTCCGCCATAGCCTCTCCGGAGATCGGGTCTATGCGGATTCATAAGTCTTGCATCCCCTGTCATGGCCGATGTTTAGGCCCGGCGCCGACGACGGTTGGCGGGCCTCGGCGCTTCTTGACCGCTTGAGGCGACTGGTGAGCCGCGCACCCGCCGATGACCAACTCCAGAAAAAAGTTCCGGATGAGGATGCGCGTAAGCGAAGTTGTGGTAAAAGTGCTCATCCTCCCTTCCGTCCAGTCTTGGTGCCGGATGAACGCTCCTCCCCTGATCGCAGTGTGCAGCGTCGGCGCGGCCGACCAGATCGCGCCGCTCGTGATCGGGGCCGCGTGGCAGCTCGCCATGGAAGGATTCAGGGTGATGATCGTCGAATTGGCCGAGCTTGGCCTCACCTCAGGCGCGCTGGGTGACTCGGCGGATCGGCCATCTCTCGGCGCCTGGGCGCTCCTGCGCGGGGAAGCCTCGGGGCCTGACGTGGTCAACCTCGGCGGCGCCTTGGGCCTGCCTGGGGATGAGCGCGGCGCCGTGGGCCTCGTGGTGATGGAGCGCGCCCCGGGCGCGGAGCTCCTCGCCGCCCGAGATGACGCGGCGATGTCAACCATGAAGGCCCGGCTCAACGCGCTCACGCTGAGCGGCGAGCCGCCGGATCTCACCCTCGTCGTTCTCCCCGCTGGGGACTCTGGCTTAGGCCGCTCTGCGCTCATCAGCCTCGTCGATGGGGCGGCCTTCGTGGCCCACGAGCACCTCGGCGACATTCGCGCCTTGGCTGAGCTGGCGCAGGAGGCCCTACGCGCTCGGCACAGCCCCCTGCCCACCCTGCGGGTAGAGCTTCGTAAAGGCGCCCACGGGGACGAGGAGCCCTCCGCCGCGTGGCTCTCCCGCTGGCACGCCACGGCGGACGTGGTGCTCGCGCCCCTGCCCCGCTCGGCCAAAGCCCTGTTGAAGGTGCTGCGGGAGCCCGTGCAGAGAGGTCGCCTCGACGGCCTGGCCAAAGAGCTGCGCCGCCGCGCCGGGGTCTTCCACCACGACCTCGCCGAGCGTGTGCGAGAGGCCGAGGCAGAAGATTTGGACGTCGTGTTAGAGGACGCCTTCTTCACCCTTCGCGCCCAAGACGCCAAGGCCGCCCGCGCCCTGTTTGACGCGGAGATCGTGCCGGGCTCGGGCACCCTGCTCGCCGGGGTCGCCGCCCTACGCGCCGTGATGCGCTCGCCAGACGCTGACTTCGCCGAGCTTCGCCATTACGCGAACCAGGTCGTGCAGAAGCAGCGCTGGAACACGCCGACGCCGCTCTCTGAAGACATCCTCAAGGCGTTTGAGCGGCTTCGGAGGGATCTGAATGGGGGGGAGGTTGTTCCCAACGCCGCCCGTGTGCTCATTGGCGCGGCCGAGGCGCTGTGTTTTGCGGCGGCGTGGCGGCGTCTCATCGAGCAGCCGTTTGAGGAGCCGACGAAGCAGGCGCTTCATCTGCTGATGCTCATCGGGACGCTGGAGTTGACCTCGCTGGATCGGCTGAGGTTTGCTTCCGCATACGGACGTCATGCTCGGTTGGCGCGCGATACGTCATCTTATCCGATCGCCAAAGAAAATGTTGAGCGAGCGCGCGCCTATGTGCCGGAAGGATTCTTCGCTCAGTGGGTGATCTTCATCCTTCACCAGTTTGCGCTGGTTAACGAGGATCAGGCCATCTGGGGTGAGGTGATCGCATTGGCCACGGAAACATTGTCCTCAGCCCCGGGTGAAGCTCACTACGGTCTCTCGATCGCATATGCTCATCTAGGCGATCGGTATCGTGCCGAGTCTCATCTTGCGCAGGCAATCGGAATCAACCCAAAGTTTCTTGGCCAAGCGCTTCGCGACCCCGACATGCGCCCACTCTGGGAGGGCGCTGGCAGTCCCTACTACGCAGGACGCGTCCCCAAGTCGCACATACACTGACTGAGGACCTAGCTCCATGCGTTCCCTGCGCCCGCTTCTGCTCATCCCGCTCGCCGCTTGCGCCGCGCCTGAGCACGCTGAGGCCCCTGACTTCTCCTGGGCCTGGCGGGCTGAGGTTGGTCAGCCCATCACCCTCGACCCCGCACAGTCGGGTGATCTTCTGTGGAGCGTCGTGGACGCTCCGGAAGGTTCGGCCCTGTGGTCTACCTCTACGGTTGAGGGCAGCACCTTCACGTTCACCCCAGATGAGCCCGGCGAAGTGACGCTCTTGGTGGAGCGTTGTGAGCTTCAGCGCTGCGCTTGGGGCATGGTCTCTGTACAGGTGGGCTCAAGTGCTCCATCCTCCCAACGACTCGGCGGCGGAGGGCTGGCCTCGTTCGGTGGTGTCAAACTTCCATCCTTCGGTTTGGACCGGTCGCCGATCGCCGCGGCCGCCGCGACCGTGTCGGGTAAGTGGGTAACGCTGGACGGAACCGCCTCGACAGACCCAGACGGCGATGCACTGTCGTACTCCTGGGCCTTGGTGAGCGTCCCCTCTGGTGTGGCAGCGTCCAGCGTGACCATCTCTGGCGCCACCGACGCCATCGCGGAGCTGAAGGCCCCCACGGCGGGCAACTATGAGTTTCAGCTTACCGTGACCGCCAAACGTCGCTCATCCTCGGTGAAGCTGCTGACGTTCATTGTGCGTGTGAACGACGATCTTGAGCCCTTCCCCGACTAGCCACGCTCCCCGAGGTTCTTCATGCGCGCCCTGCTCCTCCCCCTCGCGCTCCTGGTCGCCTGTGGCACCCCTGCCACCAGCGACGGGTTGGCGTTCTCGGCGGCTTACCGCGCCCAGGTCGGCGCACCGCTCACCGTCGACCTCAACACCTCCGGCGCGCTCGTCTGGAGCGTCGTTGAGGCGCCAGTGGGCTCGGCGCTGTGGGACGTGCCGACGCACGAAGGCGAGACCTTCACCCTCACTCCCGACGTGGTGGGTGATCTCTTGCTCAGCGTCGAGCGTTGTGACTCTGAGGGCTGTGTTTGGGGTGAGGTGGTCATCTTCGCTGAGGCTGGTCCCTCGCGCGCGAGGCGGGCAGCCGTAGTTGGCAGCGTCTTGGACGACTTCGATCCCCTCCCCGACGTGAACGACGACTTCGATCCCCTCCCCGACTAGTCCTGCCCCACGAGGTTCTTCATGCGCGTCCTGCTCCTCCCCCTCGCGCTTCTTGTCGCCTGTGGCACGCCTGCCGCCAGTGACACAGCCGCGTTCTCGGCGACTTACCGCGCCAAGGTCGGCGCCCCGCTCACCGTCGACCTCAACACTTCCGGCGCGTTCGTCTGGAGCGTCGTTGAGGCGCCAGAGGGCTCGGCTCTGTGGGACATGCCGACGCACGAAGGTGACACCTTCACCCTCACCCCCGACGTGGCGGGTGATCTCCTGCTCAGCGTCGAGCGTTGTGACGCTGAGGGCTGTGTGTGGGGTGAGGTGGCCGTCTTCGCTGAGGCTGGGCCTTCGCGGGCCAAGCGGGCGCCCGGGAAGAACGGTGTCTTGGATGAGTGGGATCCATTCCCTGACGTGGATGACGATCTCGACCCATTCCCCGACATCGACGACGACCACGAGCCCTTCCCCGACTAACCCCAGCGGATCGCCATCGCCCCCCAGGCGTAGCTCACCCCGGCGCTGGCCAAGACGGCCAGGTGGCCGGGGCGCAGGCGGCCCGAAGAGACGCCGAGCTCTAAGCTCAAGATCGGGTCGAACTGGCCGATGTGGCCGACCTGCTCTAGGTAGGTGCTCTGCTCAAGGCCCAGGCCCAGCTCATCCAGCACGGCGGCATGGGCGGAGCGTTTCATGTGCAGGATGGCGAGGTAGCTGATCTGCGCGGGGGTGTAGCCGCTGCGCTCGGCGGCGCGGCGGATGACCCGCATAAAGTTGGGGTGGCTGCGTTCGGCGAGGCGGGCCTTCATGGCCTCGACGTCGTTCACGTCGAGCATGGTGTCGCCGGGGGCGAAGGGCGCCTCGCTCAAGGGCGACATCGTGCCTCCGGCGCGCACGTTCACGTCATCGGCGAAGTCCCCGTCGGTGATGATCTCGGACTCCAAGAGCAGGTTCTTGTCGTGTCCACGGCGCAGGAGGATGGCGCCGCCGCCCGCCGCCAAGGTGTACATGAACGAGACGCGGGGGTTTCTGTAGTCGATGAGGTCGCCGTTGCGGTAGCCCCCGGCCAAGAGCACGGTCTTGAGGCTGGGGTCGTCCCGCATGAGGCCACGGGCCACACGCAGGGCGGAGATCGTGGTGCAGCAGCGCTGGGCGAGGTCCAGGGCCCAGGCGTTCTTGGCGCCGATGAGCTGCTGAATCTTGATGCCCGAGACCATCAGCGGCCGCTCTTTGTACTCTTCAGAGATGGAGAGCACACAGTCGATCTCGGCGGGATCGACGCCGGCGGCGTCTAAGGCCCGGCGGGCGGCCCGGGCGCCCATCTCGCAGGGGTGGTCTTCAGGGCCGGGCATCGGCTTCTGAATGAGGCCGAACTTCTCGGTGATGATGCGCTCGGGGATGCCCGAGGCCTCGGCGAGGGCCGCGGCGGTCATGCGAGGCGCGGGGAGGTAGGTGCCCAGGGCGAGCACCCCCACAGGGACAGGGTTCAAGGGGGCTCCAGAGCAGGCGACGGGCCAGAGGTGGATCGGCCAGGGTCAGCGGGGCAAGAAGCGGAGGTAGACGTCTGCCGTGGGGGATTCGGCGTGCCAGACCTCTTCAGTGAAGCCGTCGCCGCTGGGATGCGGCTGGAGACGCACCAGCGGCCCCAAGGTGGTGCGCGGCGCCCAGCGCACGCCGGGGCCAGACTCCAAGGCCAAGGCCAAGAAGGCCGCGTGGCTCGACGGGGCGGTGAACTGGTGGACCTCCAGCTCATGAAACTGCTCGTTGTAGGCGTAGACGCAGAGGTCTTCGTACTCCAGGTCGCCCGAGCTGCTGTAGACCTGCTCGTGGACCTCGATGAAGGCGCCGGTCAGGGCTCTGCGGGCGGTGCAGATGCCGGTCACCGGGGCCTCGTGCAGGCGGCCCTCGCTGCGCCACTCGCCGAGCAAGAAGCTGAGGCGGGCCAGGGCGGCCTCAGCCTCGTGGGCGGTCCTCAACGCTCTACGATCGCTCATACGCACCTCGGGGGCGGGAGGGACCTCTAGCCGATCGGCGCCGGTGAAGCGAGGGCCTCAGCCCGCCAACAGGGCCTCAAGCATCGCCCCGGCCACGTCAACGCCGCCTTCATCCTGGGCGTGGGCGAAGTAGCAGGGGGTGTTGACCTCCAAGATCCACGCTTGGTCGTCCTCGGCCCGGTAGAGCAGGTCAACGCCGCCAAAGCGGGCGCCTAAGCTGTGGGTGGCGGCGACGGCGAGGGCCGTGAGCTTTGGCGGCGGCGGCGCGCGGTAGGCCGCGGGGTCGGAGGGGGCGCGGCTGCGGAAGTCGTCGGGGGGCACGGGGTTCGGGTAGCTCGCCACGGCGCGGTCACCGACGACGATCACCCGCCAATGAACGGTGTCGGGGAGGTACTGAATGAGCGCCGGGCTCAGGCCTTGGCTCCGCGCGTGGTCTACCAGAGAGAACAGCGCGGCCAAGGAGTCTACGCGGAGGGTGCCGACGCCGCCCTCGCCGCCGTTGAACTTCACCACCACGGGCAGGCCGCCGAGGCGATCCACCCAAACGCGCAGGCGCCCGCGCTCGGCGGAGATCGCCGGGAGGGTCAAGGGCACGGGCAGGCCGGCGCGCTCCAAGGCCCAGGTGGGGTTGAGCACGAGCTGGTAAGGGCTCAGCGCGTAGAAGCTGCGTACTCCTTCGGTCCAGATGTGCTGGGTGAGCAGGCCCGCGCGGCTGGAGACGGCGGCGCGGTAGAGCAGATCGCCGGGGCGCAGGCGGCGGCAGGGGTCGAGGTCGTAGCGGGCGGCGTCGAAGGGGCGCCAGTCGAGGCCACGGTCAAGGGCGGCCTCACGCAGGAGGCGCCGGGTGGGCTCGGGCACGCCGTCATCCACAAAAGCGAAGCGCCGAATCGCCGCGGGACCCTCCATGTGTGCGCCGTGCAGGGGGGCGTACACGAAGAAGGTCAGGGTGAACTTCTCGCCGCGCTCGACGGGGGCGGCGGAGTGAAGGCTCGTGGGGTCGGCCTGGCCCTCGGCGGTGAAGCCGAGCCACAAGGTCAGGCGCCCGGCGACGGAGCGAACGTGGACGGGCTGGGGCTCGGCGTCGGGGAAGCGGGTCTCGCCGCCGGCCTCCGCGGCCTGGAGCGTGAGCATCGCCGTGGCGTAGAGGGTGAGGCCGCCGAGGAGGTAGCGGTCCTCATGGGGCGGGTGGCCTTGGCCGGGGGTGTAGCGGCGCAGGCGGCGCACCACCCGCGCCTCGGCGGGGACGCCCAAGGCGGCGAGCACCCGGGCCTCGACCCCCGCGAGCGCAGGACGCGGCGGGAGATCGGCCCAGGCGCCGTGGTCGGTGGGCTCCAGGGGCTCCTCGGCGAGGGCCCGGGCGAGCGCCGCCGCCTCGGCCTCGTCGCAGAGCGTGTCATCGACGTAGAGGCGAGGCGCGGCGCTGACCCGGCGCAGCATGTTCAGATCACCTTGGGGACGCGGGGTCCGGCGGCGCCTTCGCCCTCAGCCTCGCCGCTCGACGTGGCGCTCCCGTAACGTTTGGTGCTCTGCTCAGCGCTGGCCTTCTGCCCCGACTCACTTCGGGCGGCGCTGGTGTCATCCGCCTTCATCTTGTCTTCGCCGATGGCCTTCCGGTCCTCCTCCATCCGGGCGCGGGCCTCGGTGTCGATGTTGACGGCCTCGGCCTTGGTGCGCTGCTCGGCGTGGGCGGAGGTGTCAGACTCCACGGCGCGGTCCTTCTTGAGCTCCTCCGCGCCCGGCTCGCCGCGCTGGAGCTTCTCGTTCCGCTCCCCGCGGGCGGCGTACTCGTCAGAGCCAGCGTGTTTGTTCTGCTGCTCCAGGCCCGACTTCTGGTCTTCTTCGGCGCGGCCGCTGACCTCAAGCGCGGCGCCTTTGTGTTTCTCCTCGGCGAAGGCCTTCTCGTTTTGTTCCTTCGCCGGGTCGTCGGTGATGTGCTTCTCGCGCTCTTCGTTCGCCATGCGGTCCTCGGGCCTGGGGTTCAGGCGGAGTGTACGCCAGGCGACGGGCCGCAGAGATCAAAAAAACGCCGGGGCGCGGACTACTTTGCGCCGAGCACCAACGCCACGCCTTCGGTCCCCGGCGTGACCGGACCGACCACGGCCGAGGCCACGTCTTCGGGGCTGCGCTGCAT
This sequence comes from Myxococcota bacterium, assembly GCA_023150775.1. Lineage (GTDB taxonomy): Bacteria > Myxococcota_A > UBA796 > UBA796 > CAJQPC01 > JADKFE01. The sequence continues at coordinate 9,915 of JAKLKE010000089.1, read as the reverse complement.
GGGGTCGCCCGAGCGGGAGACCTTCGCGCTCACCCAGACCTGCTCCGGCCACTCGCCACCCTGGATCAGATCGGCCTCGCCGAGGCTGAACTCGTAGGGGAGCTGCCAATTCGCCACACGTTTGGCGGCGAGCGGCGGGCCACCTGGGGTCTCGGAGCGGCGGACGTACACAAACAGCACCCCGCCAGGGGCCACGTCGCCGGTGACCGTGCCTTTGACCTTGGCGGGGCCCTGCTCGACGGGCGGGCTCTCGCTGGTCTCGGCGCCGGGCTCCCCGACCCCACCCGCCGCCTGGGCGGAGAGCTGGGCCTTGGCCGCGGCGAAGGACGACAAGAGCGCGCGGGCGTTCTGGCGATCTTCGGCGGAGGCCGTGGTGTCGTCGGCGAGGCCCTGGGCGATGGCCTCGGCCTCGACGAGATCCCCTTGGTTCGCCCGGGCGACGGAGAGCCAGAGCTTGGCCTCGGACTGGCCCGGCGCCGCCGCCAACACCTGCCGAAGCTGGGCCTCGGCGGCGTCAAAACGCCCGATGAACACCTGCAGCGCCGCGAAGTGGGTCAAGACGCCGGGGTCGGCGGGGTTGATCGCCCGGCCACGGTCCAAGAGCGCCATCGCCGACTGCAGGTCTTGGGTCTCGATGGCGACGCGGGTGAGCAGGTTGATGGCGTCGAGATCGTTGGGGTTCTTGGCCAGGGCCGCCTCGGCGCGCTGCACCCGGGCGTCTTGGGCGGCCTCGGCGCCGCCGCCGAGGTCTTGGTTGCCGGTCATCGAGCCGCCGTCACGTCGCGGCGCCATGGCCTGCTGGAGCACGACGCCGGAGAGCACAAAAAACGCCAGCGCGCCCGCCGCCCAGGCAAAGGCCCGAGAGCCCCCGACCCGAGGCGCGCTCGCCGGAGCCGCTGCAGAGGCCGCGCTCACCGGGGCGTCGATCTGCCGCAGCACCGCGGCGGCCTCCTCCACGAGGGCCGTTCGCTGGACCGCATACTCCGCGGGGTCGAGCTTCGCCTGATCCGCCTCTAGCTCCCGCAGAGAGTTCATGAGCACCTGACGGCGCACCTCCAGGTTGGCGAGGCGGAGGTCGCCCTCGGCGCGGGCGCCGCCACGGGCCACGAGCACGAGGCCGCCCACGATCCCCAGCAGCAGCACGGCGAGGGGCGGCCCCCAGGTGGCCCAGTCGACGCTGGCCCAGTCAAAGCTCTCCATCAGCGCTCCAGCTCGTCCAGCACGCGGCGGGTGTAGGGGTCGTCGTTCGCCGTCTTGGGCGCCGAGGGCGGAGTCGTCACGACGGCGTCTTTGCCCCGCTTCACTGAAGACCACCAGGCGAGGCCGCCGAGGCCGATGAGCGCCAAGGGGGCCAAGAAGATCAGGTAGTTGACACCTTCAGCCGGGGGCTCCAGCAGCACCCAGGTGCCGTAGCGGCCCACAAAGTAGTCGACGATCTGGCCGTCGCTGTAGCCCATGCCCACGAGCTCGCGGGTGCGGGCCTTCATCGCCACGGCCGCCTCAGCGCCGCTGTCGGCTACGCTGAGCCCTTGGCAGACCGGGCAGCGCATGCCTTTGGAGAGCGTGTAGGTGCGGGCCTCTAAGGTGGCGTCGTCGGTGACGGGCGGGCCGTCGGGCGGGAAGCCCACCCCTTCGCTGTTGTCGGCCTCGGACGCGACCTGGATGAGCGCGGGCTCGACGTCCGGGGGCTGGGAGGCGCCACCAAGATCAACAGGGTCTTGGGCGAAGGCGACCCCGAGCAGCAGGAGCGAGCAGGTCATAAGCTCCCCAAGACCTCAGCGAGCGCGGCGGCGCTCACCGGGCCGACAAACTTGCGGGCGATGCGGCCCTGGCCGTCGATGACGTAGGTCTCGGGCACCCCAGCGACGCCGTAGTCGATGGCGACGCGCTGATCGAGGTCCAAGAGGTTGGGGTAAGCGCTGCCCCGGCGCTTGAGGAAGGTTCGCGCGGCCTCTTCAGTGTCGCCATACACCACGCCGTAGAAGGCCACCCCTTTGGGCTCCCACCGTTTGGCGGCGGCGAGGAGCTCGGGGTGCTCATAAGCGCAGGGGG
>JAKLKE010000089.1:0-7853 GCA_023150775.1 Myxococcota bacterium | reverse complement strand
ACACCAGCTCGCCCAGAAGTTGATCACCACGGGGCGACCGCGCAGGCCGGCGAGGCTCACGGCCTGGCCGTCCATGTCGCTGAGCGAGAACGCCGGGGCCTCGCGGCCCTCCATGACGTTGGGTAAAGCCTTGGGATCACGCCCAAAACCCGAGGCCAAGACCACGACCAGGGGCGCGACCACCAAGAAGCCAGCGCCCAAGACCTTCCAGTTCATCGGGCCCCCTCACTTCGCCGGACGGGCGGCGGCGTCTACGGTGGCGTCTACGGGCGCGGCGCTCGGGGCGGCGACGACGGCGCGGCCCCGGGGCCACAACGAGAACAAGGCGCCACCGAACATCACCAGACCGCCGAACCACAGCCAGGCCACCATCGGCTCGACCATCGCCCGAACCGAGGCCGTGGCGCCGTCGGCGCTCACCCGGACCAAGGAGAGGTACAGATCCTCCTTGAGCCCCGAGCGCACCGCCGGGGTGCCGATGGGCTCCCGCATCTGCTTGTAGTGGTTCATCTTGGGCTCCAGCACGCCCAAGGTGCCCGAGGGGCCGAGGATGGCCACCGTCGCCACCTGGGCGGTGCGGTGGGGCTCGGTCTCGGTGCGCATCCCCTCAAAACGTAGGCGATAGCCCTCAAAGGCGACCTCTTGGCCCACGGAGAGGGGCAGGTCACGCTGCACCTTAAACGTCGAGGAGGCGGCGATAGACACCGCGACGATGATCACGCCCAGGTGCACGATGTAGCCGCCGACCCGCTGCCGGGCCCGGGCCGCATAGGCCAGAAACGCCTTGGGCAAGGACTCGCCGAGGCTCGACACCCGGGCCTGGGCGGGCTCCAGCAGCTCATGGACCGTCACGACCAGGGCGAAGGCTGAGGCCGCGAAGGTGGCGATGGCCCAGGGCCCCGCCTGCAAGACCGCGCCGAGCACCGCGCCCGCCGCCGCCGCCCGCAGCGGCAGCCGCAGCCGCGTCCAGGCCCGGGCGCCGCTGGTGTTGCCCCAAGGCAAGCTCGGCCCCACGCCCATCAGAAACAGGATGCCCACACAGACCGGCAGGCTCATGCGGTTGAAGTAGGGCTCACCCACGGAGATGCGCTCTTCAGTGAGCGCCTCCTTGATCAGCGGGAACAGCGTGCCCAACAGCACCGTGAACGTGAAGGCCACGAAGAGCAGGTTGTTCAGCAAAAACGCCGACTCCCGGCTCACGACGCCATCTTCAGTGGCCTTGTCGTTGGCGGTCAAGGCGTCGAGGCGCGCGGCGAGCAGCACCACGGAGGCGATGAGCACCAAGGCGATGAAGCCCAAGAACACCGGCCCGATGGACGACTGGGTGAAGCTGTGCACCGAGTTGAACACCCCGGAGCGCGTCATGAACGTGCCCAGCAGCGTCAACAAGAAGGTCGACATCGCCAAGGTCAAGGTCCAGCCCTTGAGCTGGCCCTGGCGCTCCATCACCATCGCCGAGTGTAAAAACGCCGTCGCCGTGAGCCAAGGCATGAAGCTCGCGTTCTCGACCGGGTCCCAGGCCCAATAGCCGCCCCAGCCGAGCACCTCGTAGCTCCACCAGCCGCCGAGCAGGATGCCCAGGCTCAGAAACGCCCAGGCGAAGAGCATCCAGCGGCGCAGGAGCCTCATCCAAGTGGCCTCCAGCCGCCCCGCCAGGAGCGCCGCCGCCGCCATCGCGTAAGGCACCGCCATCAACACGTAGCCGAGGTACAGCGACGGGGGGTGGATGATCATCAGCAGGTGGTTCTGCAACAGCGGGTTCGGCCCCGGGCCGTCCGTGGGGATCAGCCCCTCCGTGGCCGCGAAGGGGTTGGCGACGCCCGCCACCAGAAACGCGAAGAACAGCCCCACGCTGAGCAGGCTGCCCAAGGCGTAAGAGGCGTGCTGGGGGTCGTGCTCCTTCACATGCCGGGTGAAGGCCAAGGTGCCGCCGCCGAGCACGCAGCCCCAGAACAGGATCGACCCGTTGAGGCTCGACCACAACGAGACAAGCGTGATGTGCAGCGGCGTGGCCAGGCTGCCGACCTCGGCGACGTAGCTCACCGAGAAGTCGTGGGTGACGAGCGCCACCTCCATCAACAACGTCGCCGCCACCATCAGCCCGCCGAAGGCGTTCGCCATGAAGCGGGTGATGCGTAAGGCGTCGGCGTCTCGCCGCGCGCCGCCCACAAAACCCGAGACCGCGCCGACAGCGCAGGCCCCCAAGGCCGCGAGCACGAGGGTTCGCCCGATGAGAGAGATCACTCCATGCCCTCCACGGTCTTGTAAAGCTCCTTCGTCTCGACGCCCTCTTGAGGCGCGCGGTACTCGTTCGAGTGTTTGACCATCAGGCGATCGGTCTTAAACACGCCCTCTCGGGTCATCGTGCCCTCGACGACGACGCCGATGCCCTCCCGCAACATCTGCGGCGGGGCCCCGGTGGCGTGCACCGTCACCTCAGCCTGGCCGTCGGTGACCACCATCTTGAGCTCTTGGGCGCCCTCGTCCCAGTTGAGCGTGCCCTCTTTTACCAGGCCCCCGAGGCGGATCTGGGCGCCGTAGGCGTCATCTCCGGCGGCGTAGAGCTCCCGGGGCTCCCAGAAGTAGACGAGGTTGTCGCTCATGTCGACGCTGGCGATGCCGCCCAAGGCCAACAGCGCCACAAGCACCGAGCCCACCAAGAAGGTGCGCCGCTGCTTGGCCGTCAGCCCCGCCGGGGGAGCCGTGGAGGTCGAGTCGCTCATGGGTTGCTCCGCTCACGCACTAAGAGAGAGACGGTATAGGCCGCGAGGGTGAGCCAGGTCGCGCCGTAGACCACCCAGACGTACTCCCAGCCGCCTTGAATCATGCCGGTCACGCGCCACCTCCTTCGAGCCGAATCGCCGCCGCCGCCGGGGGTAGGTCGGGGGCCTCGTCCTCGCGGCTGAGCTTGGCGTAGGCCAGCCGCCAGCGCCGCGCCATCAGAAACACCGCCAAGAACAACATCCCGAACGCCGCCACCCGCAAGGGCGTCACCATCGGGCTGTCCACGGTCTCGGGGCTTGAGAACGGCTGGTGCAGGGTCTTCCACCACTTCACCGAGAAGTAGACGACGGGCACGCTCACGAAGGCGAAGATCGTGTACACCGCCGAGGCCACGGCGCGCTGGGCAGGGCGGTTGAGCATCGCGCGCAGCACGAGCACGCCGATGAACGACACCGCCATGATCGCCGTGGTCGTGAGCCGGGGATCCCAGGTCCAGAACACGCCCCAGGTCGGCTTGGCCCAGACCGCGCCCTGAAAGAGCAGCAAGAGGTTGAGCACGACGCCCACCTCGACGGCGCTCTCGACCAGGGCGTCCCAGCCGCGTTTGCCGCTGCCCAGAGAGCCCACGGCGGCGACGAAGGCCACGAGGTAGACGACCAAGGCCACCCAAGCGGTGGGCACATGGGCGTAGAGGATGCGGCCCACGTCGCCCATCATGGCCTCGGGCGGGGCCACAAACAGGCCTTGATAGTGGCCGACGCTGATGAGGGCGAGGCCCAGAAGGCCAACCCAGTTCTCCCACTTCATTCTTCCACCACCTTGGCGAAGAGCAGCCCCGAGAGGCTCCAGAAGATGAGGTCAAAGCTCGCCAGCACGATCAACCAGCTCGACATCTGGCCCATGGGGTCACCTTGCAGCACAAGGGACGTGGACTTCACGGCGGCGACGAGCGCCGGGACGATGAGCGGGAAGAGCAGCAGTGGCAACATAAGCTGCTGGGCGGCGACTCGTGCGGTGAGCGCCGCGTAGAGCGTGCCCGGCCCGGCGAGCCCAGCGGCCCCGAGCACGATCGGCGGCAAGAGCCAGTACAGCCCCTCCGCCGCCGAGAGGTCAAAGAGCACGGCCGCCACGGGCATCACGAGGCAGGCCAAGACCACGAGCAGGGCGGTGTTGGCGAGGGCTTTGCCGAAGTAGATCGCCCGGTGATCGACGGGCAACATCAACAAGGCCTCCAAGGCCCCGGCCTCGGTCTCTACGCGAAACGACTGCGTGAGCGTCATCGTCGAGGCCGAGAGCAGCGCCAGCCAGACATAGCCCGCGGCGTGCTGCTGGAGCGTCTTGGTGTCGGGGCCCACGGCGAAAGAGAACAAGAGCAGGAGCGTGACGGCGTAGGTGCCCATCGCCAGAAGCCGCGCCTGCCCGCGCCACTCCACGAGGAGGTCCTTGTGGATCACCGCGACGATCTGCCGCACCAAACCGGGCCGCGTTGGGATCATCGCCCGCCCCCATGCGCCGCGTCCCAGGCCCGCGCCGTCTGCGGCCCCGGGCCCTCCCAGCGCACTTGCCCCTGGTCGATCAACACGCCCCGATCACACAGGGCCCCGGCCCGCTCCACCATGTGGGAGGCCATGATCACCGTCGCCCCGGCCTGGCTCAGCTCGGCGACGAGGCCGTCCACCATCTTGAAGCCCTCGGGGTCGAGCTGGCCGTAAGGCTCGTCCAGCAAGGCCAAGTCGGGGCGCTGCATCAACAGCCGCGCGAAGGACAGGCGCTTGCGCATCCCCGCGGAGTAGCCCCGCACCGGATCGTCCCGAAGCTCTAGGCCCACACGCTCCAGAAGCGCCTCGGGGGCGTCGTCTCGGCCCAAGAGCCGGAGCTGGGCCCGGAGGTTCTCCCGGGCGCTCAAGTCCTCGTAGACGCCGGGGGTGTAGGTGAGCAGCGCCACCCGCGCCCGAACGGCGCTGGGCTCGGTGGCGACGTCGTGGCCGAACACCCGGGCGCTGCCGATCGACGGCGCGAGCAGGCTCGCCAAGACCCGCAGCAAGGTCGATTTTCCGCTGCCGTTGGCCCCGGCGATGAGCAGGCGCTCGCCCCGCGCCACCTGAAGGTTCACCCGCGCGAGGGCCCAGCGACGCCCATATCGGCGGCCCAAGGCGCTGGTCTCGACGGCGGAAGGCTCCATGCGCTGCCCCGTAACCGGGCTCACCTGTTTCAGCCCATGCCCGCCCGCCGCCGCCTGCTCCCCAGATCGTGGTAAAGATCCAGATCCACCGCCGCCAGAGGTGCCCTTGAGCGAAGCGCCGTCGCCGCCCTCCCGCGCGCTTGGTCCGCCGATCCCCGGTGAACCGGGCATCGTGAGCCTCGTGCCGTTTGGGCTCGGCCAAGAGAAGCCCCACCACTTCCGCGAGATGTTGGAGGTGCTCTCCGAGAACTCCGACAACCTCCTCTACGCCTGGAACATCCTCAACCACGGCGTCTGCGACGGCTGCTCTTTGGGCCCCCGGGGCCTGCGCGACGACGTGCTGCCCGGCACCCACCTGTGTATGTCCAGGCTCAAGCTCCTGCGGAACAACACGATGGGGCCCTTCGTGGCCGCCGACGTGCTCGACATCGGCCGCCTGCGCAAGATGAACGAGCGCCAGCTCCGTAAGCTCGGCCGCGTGCCCTTCCCGATGATCTACCGCCCCGGCGATCGGGGCTTCTCTCGGGTGAGCTGGAGCGAGGCCCTGGGCCTCATCGGCGAGCGCCTGGGCAAGATCCCGCCCACACGTCAGGCGTGGTTCGCCACCTCCAAAGGCATCACCAACGAGACCTACTACGCCTTCACCAAGGCCGCCCGGGCCATGGGCACGAACAACGTGGACTTCTGCGCCCGGCTCTGCCACGCGGCCACGGTCTCGGGCCTCAAGTCCACCATCGGCGTAGGCGCCCCCACGATCTCGCTCTCCGACCTCATCGGCGCCGACCTCATCCTCTTGTGGGGCACCAACCTCGCGAACAACCAGCCCGTCTCGGTGAAGTACCTCGCCGCGGCCAAGGCCCGAGGCGCCCGGGTCGTCGTCATCAACCCCACCCCCGAGAAGGGCCTTGAGGGCTACTGGATCCCGTCGAGCCCGGCCTCCGCGCTCTTCGGCACCCGCATTCAAGACGACTACGTCCCCGTGCGGGTCGGCGGCGACATCGCCCTGATGAACGCCGTGCTCAAGCTGCTCGTGTCTTGGGGTCGTGTCCACGCCAGCTTCATCCAGGCCCACACCGAGGGCTACGAGGCCCTCGTCAGCCACCTCAACACCTTAGAGATGCCCGACCTGGTCGCCCGCTCCGGCGTGTCTTTGGCCAAGATCGAGTGGTTGGCCACGCTCATCTCGCGGGCGCCAAACTTCGTGACGGTCTACTCCATGGGCCTCACCCAGCACCGCTTCGGCACCCAGAACGTGCAGGGCGTGGTCAACCTGCACCTGAGCCAAGGCGCGCTCGGCCGGCCCAACGCCGGGATCTTGCCGATTCGTGGGCACTCCGGCGTTCAAGGCGGCGGCGAGTGTGGCGTCACGCCGACGACGCTCCCCGGCGGCTTCGCCGTGAACGAGGTCAACGCCGCGCGTTTTACCGAGCTGTGGGGCTTTGAGGTGCCGACCACCCCCGGCCTCACCACGGGGCCGATGTTGGAGGCCGCCCACGACGGCGGAATCGACTTCTTGTACAACCTCGGCGGCAACCTCCTCCAGACCATGCCCGACCCCGACTGGGTCACCCGGGCCTTTGGTCGGGTGGCGCTGCGGGTTCACCAAGACATCGTGCTCAACCCCTCCACCTTGATCGACCCCGGCGAGCTCCTCGTCGTCTTGCCCGCCCAGACCCGCTACGAGCAGCGCGGCGGCGGCACCTCCACCTCCACCGAGCGCCGCATCCGCTTCTCTCCGGAGATCCCCGGTCATCCCCAGGTCGGCGAGAGCCTGCCCGAGTACGAGATCCCCGTGCGCATCGTCTGCGCCGCCCGCCCCGACCGCGCCTCAGCCTTTGAGTGGTCCGACAGCGCCGACATCCGCGCCGAGATGGGCCAGGTGATGCCGGTCTACGCGGGCATTGAGAACCTGCGTGAGGAGGGCGACTGGATTCAGTGGGGCGGCCCCCAGCTCTGCGTCAACGGCGACTTCTCGGGCATGCCCAACGGCCTCGCGCGCTTCACGGCGCTGGAGCCGCCGGGCTCGGAGGTGCCTGAAGGTTGGTTCGTCCTCACCAGCCGCCGGGGCAAACAGTTCAACAGCATCGTCTTTGAGGAGGAGGACCGCGTTCAGGGCGGCCAGGCCCGGGATGAGCTGTTCTTGTGCCCTGAAGACGCCCGGCGCCTCGGCGCCAAGCAGGGGGATCGTCTGCGCCTCAAGAACGATCACGGCGAGTTTATCGGCACCCTGCGCCTCTCCCCCATCGTTCAGGGCACCGTGCAGGCCTATTGGCCGGAGACCAACCACCTGCTCCCCCGACGCTGGGACCCGATCTCCTTCGAGCCGGATTACAACGCCCCGGTCTTCATTGAGCGGGCCTGACCGGATCATCCTAGGCCAAAATCTGACCGGCCCCCCAAGTCACGCCGTGGCCACGCTCCGCTGAGGAGTTAAAGGGCGCGGCATCGCCACCTTCCGTTCCGACTTCAACCTCTTGAACACTCTCTCGGAGAGATCATGGTCAACAAGGTCATCCTCATCGGCAACCTCGGGCAAGACCCCGAGCTGCGCACCACCGGCAGCGGCATGGCCGTTGTCACCCTTCGCCTCGCCACCACCGACAAACGAAAGGGGCAAGACGGCACCTGGACGGACCACACCGAGTGGCACTCCGTCACGGTGTTTGGGCGCACGGCCGAGAACGTGAACCAGTACTGCCGCAAGGGCAAGCAGCTCTACGTCGAGGGCCGCCTCCAGACTCGCAAGTGGCAAGACAAAGAGGGCCACGACCGCTACACCACCGAGGTCGTCGCCGACAACGTGCGCTTCTTGGGCGGCGGCGGCGGCGCGGGCGGCGGCGGCGAGGCCGGCGGTGATGAAGGCGGCGGCTACGGCGGCGGCGGCGGCGGTGGTCGCGGCGGTGGCGGTGGTTACGGCGGCGGCGGCGGTGGTCGCGGCGGCGGCGGC